>NZ_CWGJ01000006.1 GCF_900000175.1 Estrella lausannensis | reverse complement strand
CTTCTTGACTGGCACTCAATAAAGAAAAAGAGAGTAAAAATGCAAAAAGAGTCGTTCGCCAAGTCATGAGCACTTTCCAATAAAAAGTTGGCGATGTTAGCCAAAGTGCACCGACAAGTCAATAATTTCCTGACTGTTTAAAGGTGGATATGTAGCCCTCAGGATATCTTAAGCAAATGCTCGCCTGGGATTATTTCGATAAAGTCTGACGCGGACATTCTTTCTCGTTTCTACGCTTGAGACTCTCAATTTGAGATTTTGAGACACTTGCGGTATAAGCCTGACAATAACAATTCATTAACAGTGCGAGAGGAGTGGCTATGTCTTTGATTCTAGCTAAAGTTTTCGGTCTTTATTTTCTGGTGATCGCCGCAGCCTTTTTTCTCAATCCCGACCGCTTCAAGAATTTGTATGGAAAAATTGCTCACGATGAGAACTTTCTTTTTCTTGGCGGCCTACTCGCGGTTTTGATCGGCGCTGTGATCATCAGCCTGCATAATGAGTGGGTATGGGGCTGGCCGGTGATCATCACGATTCTTGGCTGGTGGAGCTTAGCTAAAGGAGGAGCGCTCTTAGCCTTTCCCGAATCGATCAAATTCTTTTCATTCATTCAGAATCAGCCCCCGATGTTTTATCGCATCTTGAGCTTGGTGTATTTTGGATTGGGCTTATTTTTGGCCTACAAGGGATGGCGTTAAAGCCATTTTATGAAGTAAAGGCCCCTTCAAGAGACCTTTACTATTAGATAAGATACTTACTGTGTAGATGTTACAGAAGAGTTAGAGCCCTGCTGCTGAGCTTTTTTCTTTGCTAAGGCAGCGAGAAGAGCCTGCCTTTTTAAAGCAATCGCTTGTTTCTCAGCGTCAAGAGCTTCAATCTCTTGCTTACGCTCTGCTTGTTTCGATTCTAAAGTCGTTTTCTTCTGCTCGAGCTGCTCAACTCTTTGAGCTCTTGCAGTTGCAGCGCTCTCTAACTTAACCCTCTGAGCTTCCAGAACTTTCTTTTCCCCCTGCAACTCGCTAATCTTCTGACTTTGCTCGAACATCGCGTCTGAAATGGCTAAAACTTCATCTGCCTTCGCTAAAAGAGGATCTACTATTGTCCCTTTAGAGTGGTCAGAGTGAAAGGTTTGTGTAGGTTGCATGGAAACTCCTATGATTTTGAAAAATTTAATTTATAACACCAGACCGAAAATTTACAAATCTATTTTTAATGCCAAAAGACTAAAAAGTCAATATAATTTTCCGAAATCAAAAAAAGCATTACAAATAATCACAAAGAAATCAAAGAAAAACAATAAAATACTAGTAGGTGAGAATACAGTACGATGCTAATTAAAGAAGGAGCGCTCTTACCCTTTCCCGAATCGATCAAATTCTTTTCATTCAGAATCAGCCTCCGATATTTTATCGCATCTCGAGCTTGGTGTATTTTGGACTAGGCTTATTTTTAGCCTCTAAGGGAGGGTGTTAAAGCCGTTTTGTGAAGTAAAGGCCCCTTCAAGAGACCTTTACTATTAGATAAGATACTTACTGTGTAGATGTTACAGAAGAGTTAGAGCCCTGCTGCTGAGCTTTTTTCTTTGCTAAGGCAGCGAGAAGAGCCTGCCTTTTTAAAGCAATCGCTTGTTTCTCAGCTTCAAGTGCTGCAATCTCCTGCTTGCACTCTGCTCGTGTCGATTCTAAGGTCTCCCTCTTTTGCTGAATCTGTTCGATTTTCTGAGCACTTGAATTAATTTCGGCATCTAATTTAACCGCCCGTTCAGCAATTACTTTCTTCTCGCTTTTTAGGTCCGAGATCTTCTTTGTCTGTTCGAGGAAGCTATCCCCATGCTCGATTAATGCGTCTACATGCGCTAGATAGGAATCTACCGAACTTCCTTGACTTGGAAGACTTTGAGCTGGTTGCATAGAAACTCCTTTAATGTTGAAGGTGTAATTTGTAAAATTTTCAGATCAAAAGATACATGTCATTTTTTAATAACAAGATACTAAAAAGTCAAGGTTATTCAACAAAAATAAAAAAAATTTTTATCAAAAATGAAACACAAAAATCAAAAATAATAAGATAATAGTAATAGATGAGGATGCAATATTTTCTTAGCAGGGAGTTGCTATGTCTATTGAATCTAACCAAATTAATCATTCCAATCCTCTCTCGACAGACGCGATCACCCAGAGCAAAAATGAAAAAACAACACAAAATGGTGCCAAGAACGGCCTAGATCACAAAATTAGGGAGGCAATCCCAGGTGAAATCGCACATCCTCAGGAACAACCTGAGGGACCAGTGCCAGCACTGAACTTTCAGGCCAAAATTCTAAGCCCAGGAAGTGAAGGTACCTTACCTGGGGCGCTATCAGAGACATTACTATTAAATCAGGAATCCAATGAAAATAACCACCTGCCAAATCTAGCGGCTGACGTCATGGCGCATACCATTCAATCCGGCCAGGCTGCCTCAAAGTTAAGCGCTGAAGAAGAGATGCTGGCAGATTTAAATTTCGACGAACTCTCTCCGGACGAAATAGAAGCGATGCTGCAGGAGATGGCAAGCCATGAGGCACAAGTTGATCAAAAAAGAGAAGCAAAAGCAACGGCCTATAGCGCCGATGAGAATGAGCTGTCTCAAACTGAAGCAAATATAGCAACGGAAAAACAGGTAGGTCGTCAAGAAGCAGAGAATCTTCAAAATACCGCTCAACTAGTCAGAGAGACCGATGACAAACTAACATTAAGCCAAGACAAGCACTCAACACTTGCAGCCCAGATCAGTTCCAAATCCAAAGAAACGGCATCACCTGTAGGAAGTAATATTGATGATAGTGCGGCCCATAAGGAAGCGTACAAGCAAAAGCTCGCACAGATCAACGCGCATATTAACAAATTGCAGTCAGAGCTCACAGTTGACCCCAATAATGCCGCTACGAAAGCACAGTTGGATGCATTACGCGCAGCCAAAAATGAACTCCAGGAAAAAATAGATAGCGGTATGAGCCATGAAGAGGCTATGAAAACTACCTTTATCGGCGGTAGGTCGCTACATGAAATGACAGTTAATGATTTACATGAAGTCCTGAAAAGTCTGTACCCTACCTTGCATGAGGAAGGCCGCGATAAGGAAATCAACGAAGATGCATCAAAAGCGGGCGAGCGAGGAAGGGTTGATCGAAGCGCCAGGGACGATAAAGCGGCGCGCGACAAAGCAGAGGCAGGCAAAAAAGAAGAGCTTTTGAAGGCACAAGATGGACAGGATCGCATCGTCACGGAGCTACAGTATCAGCAAATGCGCAGCCGCATCGAAAAAGACAAAGAGAAGCTGGAAGAGTCTCTCCAGAAGATCCTCTCATCTGTCCAAGAAGACAGAAGAATGAAGGAAATTGAAACGACGGAGATCAAAAAAGATGCCGCGAGCGACACCCTCGTCTCGCAGGGGAACAAGCAAAAAGCGATCAATGCTACGCAAAAGATGATCGATGAAGTAGGGACACCCCTTAAAATGCCTGTAAAAAAAGAAACCCTCCGGATGGTTGTCTCGGTCATCCGTCAGATCGATTCCCTACCGGCCGGCAAATCAGATCCGCAGATACGAGACCTGCAGAAAACGCTCATTGGCTTTTATCAGGATATACGCCAGGCAGTCGGGGTTGAAGTGCTTGGAGGGACAGGCAGCGCTCAGCGCCTGCACACCAATCAGTAATAAAAAAGGCTTGCTGCAAGAGGACTAAGCCCCTATCAGCAAGCCCCAAAAGAAAAATTTACTGTCGGTTCTCAGTTTCTTCTTCTGACGGCTCTTGTACCGGTTCTTCCGCGTAGTGGCTCATCAGAGGATACGTCTGCTCTTGAAAGAGAGTAGTCTCATGCGTGAAGCTCTCAACAACTGCGCTTGGACCTTCTTCAATCCCTTCGATGTAATTTTCGCTCTCGTGCTCTTTGGCAACGACGCGCTGTCGGTAAATTTCCTCTTCTTCCTCGCTCGACATCTGATATTCGGTCGGTTGGTAGGACAGCGGCAGTTCCATGGGCTCTTCAGCCTGTTCCTGAGGCACTCCCTCTTCCTGCTTTTCTTCGTTCTCCTTGGAGATGAATACCCCTTTGAATAGATCATCATCACGATACTTCTCGATGGTATCGGAAATAAGATTCGGTGGAGGTGTGAGTAAGCTCTTCAGAACATTGGAAGACAGCTCCATCGCCGCCTGGCGTCCTCTTCTTCCCAGCTTTTTCGGCTCTGGGATCTCGATTTTTTGCGCTTCTTCTGTAAGCTCGACAAACTCCTCTTTAGGTTCTTCACCCGGCAGAGCCTCTTCAAGCCCCTCTTTCGGCAGCTCTTCTCTCTCATCGCGCTCTTCACGATCACGTCTTCTTCGTAAACCACGGCGACGGTCTCTCTTTCGATCTGACTGTCTGTCTTGCTGGTGAGCGCCTTCGGCAGCAGGCTCTTCCTGAACTCTCTCAGGCTCTCGAACAGCTTTCATGAGGGCCTCTTTGCCACCACCGATCTTAATAGCCTTGTCTAAACCGACATTTTTTAAGACCATGCGCGCTTCGCGGACTTCCAATATTTCATAATCTGTAGCTGGCACTAAAAAAGCCTTAGGCTTTTCCGATGAGCGAAAAAAGAATGAATTGCCAAAGGAGACTACTTCTACAGCATCGACAAAATACTCTTCCTGACCTGCTCCCTTGCTGCTGCGAACGACGAGTTTAAACCCCTCCTTGGCTGATATGACTGTCTCAATAATTGGCTGGCGTGTAAATTCCACTGGACACCGTTCCTGTTTTAAAATTAGGTTGCTATTCTCCACGTAGACATGGAGGATTAATATTCAAATTTGCCTGAAAGAAAACTGTAAATGAGCACTGTCGACTTGCAGGTATCAACCCAAGCAAGCTCCAGCCCTTCTTTCAAAAAACGTCAAAATGAGACTCTAAACAAGAGACCCAGTTTGCTACTTTACCGCAAGTTGTCGCTCTTTGGACGCCATATAGGCCAAGAGATCCTTAACGCGCCAGGCATAGCCTGCCTCGTTATCATACCAAGCTACAAGCTTGTAAAATCTCTTGTTTAGAGCGATTCCTGCCGTACTGTCGAAAATTGACGAGTGAGTATCTCCGATAAAATCGGTCGATACAACTGGCTCGTCCGTGTAAGCGAGTATTCCCTTCATAGGTCCATCAGCATAGGCCTTCATCGCCTTGCAAATTTCCTCATAGGTTGTATCCTTGCTTAAACGAACGGTTAGATCCACAACGGAGACATCCGCCGTGGGAATACGGAAAGCCATTCCAGTCAATTTTCCCTTGACTTCTGGTATACATAGGGCAACTGCCTTTGCCGCTCCGGTCGTACTCGGTATAATATTCTGCGGAGCGCCTCTGCCGCCTCTCCAATCTTTCTTGGAGGGGCCGTCCACTGTCGGCTGTGAGGCAGTTACTGAGTGAACTGTTGTCATTAAACCTTCTTCGATTCCGAAGGTATCCAAAAGCACCTTTGTGATTGGCGCTAAACAATTGGTTGTGCATGAAGCATTCGAAACAATACGATCCGTCTCGGGATTGTACTGTTCATGATTAACACCCATAACGTAAGTTGGGATATCTCCCTTTGCCGGCGCTGAAATAAGCACTCTCTTGGCTCCTGCCGTCAAATGCTTACCCGCCCCTTCTGGGGAGGTAAATATACCCGTCGACTCTACTACATAGTCTACACCAAGCTCTTTCCAAGGTAAAAGCTCGGGATTTTTCTCATTGAAAACCTGTATCTTTTCCCCATCGACAACCAACGTTTTCTCGTCGGCTGTGACAACTCCGTTAAATCTGCCATGTGTCGAATCATATTTGAACAGATAGGCCAAGTGCGGGGCCTCAACGATATCATTCACCGCAACGATTCTGAAATTCTTATCCTTGATGGCCGCTCTTAAAAAAAGCCTTCCGATTCTACCAAATCCATTGATCGCTATATTAATCGGCATATCTGTCACCTTTGTTTCGGAAGCTTGATATTACATGCTGATTTCATTTCAGGCAACCCACCAGTGCCGGTGAAAAAAAAAAAGAAGGTTTGTGAGGGTTTGGATGGGAGCTTCGGATCATGCTCAAGAGAGGGAATTTTCAGAAAAAGCTTCCCCGACTGTTCGGGGAAGCCTTTGATAGAAAGTTAGTTAGGAAGATATTCGATGATGCAGGTTTCAGCATTGTCGCCGGGACGGTTAGCTGTACGCACGATACGTGTGTAGCCGCCCTGTCTGTCAGCGAAACGTACGCCCAACTGGCTGAAGAGCTTATCGATAACTTTACGGTCTGTGTTGTAAGCCGCTGTGTTACCTGCTTTAGCTTCTCTTGCCTCTTTTGGAGTCAGCGCGTTGTACTGGATCATCAACTCGGCAATCGCCTTTCTTCTCGTGGCCAACGTGTTTTTCTTTGCCAGAGTGATCATCTTATCTGCATAACGCTTAAGCTGTTTAGCTTTCGGGACTGTAGTTGTGATTCGCTCATTTTCAATCAGGGACTTGAGCATATTCGCGAACATGCAGCGTCTATGCTGCGTGGTACGTCCCAGCTTTTTACTTTGTTTTAAGTGCCTCATTGTAAACCCTATAATTCTATATAAAACGTTTTGTTACTTAAGCGTTGGCGTTCTCTTTTTCGCGTGCGCCATTCTTCTTCCTCTTGACCTCTTCGCGGAGCGCCTTAACTTTGTCTTTGACATTCTCGAGCGTTATGTCGAAACGCTTCAAGTCCATGCCAAGCGACAGTCCCATTTCTTGTAGCTTCGCTTTGATTTCGTTGAGGGATTTTTTTCCGAAGTTTCTAAACTCCAGCATTTTTCTTTCGGGAATGATTACCAATTCGGCGATCGTCTCGATATTTGCACCCTGCAGGCAGTTGGTGGAACGAACAGATAGCTCGATCTCATCAATGTTGTATGAGAGTTTCTCGAGAATCTCTTCGTCGTCAGTGTCTGCCATGTCCTCGCCATCTTCGAACGACACTTCGATGGTCTTCATTTTATTGAAGACTTCAAAGTGGTGAGTCGCGATTTGCGCTGCGAAGCTAACAGCTTCCCTGGGTGTGATACGGCCGTCAGTGGTAACATCCATGATCAGCTTGTCAAAGTCTGTATCCTGTCCAACACGAGTGTTCTCAACGTAGTAGCTGACTAAGCGAACTGGTGAGTAGCAAGCGTCGATCAGGATGTCGTCAGAAGCCTTGTCGAGGATGTTATGGCGCTCGGAAGGAACATATCCCCTGCCGAAAGCAACACGTACATCTATCTGCTTTTTCATAGGCTTTGTGACATAGAACAGGTGCAGCTGAGGGTTGACAACTTCAAAGTTACCCGCCTTGATGATGTCTCCAAGCTTAATGGAAACCTGGCCTTTATGGGCATCCAGCATTTCCTGCGTCACTTCGATAGTGGAAGTGATGATTCTCTGCTCTTTGGAATTAGCTTCTTCAGTGGATGGCAGCTTGCGAAGCAAAGCGCTTTTAAGGTTCAAGACGATATTAGTCATGTCCTCGATCACACCTTCGATCGCCATGTACTCGTGGGGCACTCCCTGAATGCGCACCGCGATGATCGCCGGAGCTTCGATCGAGGAGAGCATCATGCGTCTCATGGCATTTCCAATCGTATGGCCGAAACCTCTTTCAAAAGGCTCTGCAATGAACCTACCGAAGGTCCTGCTCGAATTTTCCTCTTCCAAAATGATATTTGTTGGCAATTCAAATTTGCCGTACTTTAATGACATGATGCAACTCCTGCTGACTTTCTTCCCAATATCGGTGGTTTGAGGCTAATTAGACTCTTCTTCTCTTTCTCGCTCTGCATCCGTTGTGCGGAACAGGAGTCCTATCTCTGATAGCGGTGATTATCAAACCAGCAGATTGCAAGCCTCTTACAGCTGATTCTCTACCGGCACCTGCGCCTCTCAACACCACTTCAACTTCTTTCATACCGAGGTCTGCGGCTTTTTTGCCTGCATCCTGTGCTGCTACAGTTGCCGCGAATGCGGAAGATTTTCTGGAACCGGAAAAGTTCACTCTTCCTGCGGAGGACCATGTGACAACTTTGCCGGAAGGATCAGCGATAGCTACGATCGTGTTGTTGAAAGATGCCTTTACGTGGGCAACTCCAACTGGAACGTGCTGATGGGATTTCTTTTTTGGCTTCACACTCTTTTTAGGAGCCTGATTTTGCGATTGTTGTTGCTTGGCCAAGGTATTCTAACTCCTCTTTAATTATTTTTTCTTGTTGGCGATGGTTCTTCTCTTACCCTTCCTGGTGCGGGAATTGGTGCGAGTCCGCTGTCCTCTAACGGGTAATCCGGCACGGTGCCTGGATCCTCTGTAGGCGTGAATACTTACCAAGCGCTTAATGTTGTTTTGTACTTGTCGTCTCAAATCACCCTCAACAACGTACTCGTTTTGGAGCAAGGTGTTGATCTTAGCGATGTCGTCCTGGGTAAGCTCATGAGCTCTCATACCAGGATTCAACTTGAGACGGGCGATGATGTCGTTGGATACGGAGCGTCCGATTCCGTAGATGTAGGTCAGGGCGATCTCCAATCGTTTTTTGTCAGGTATGTCAATACCAATAACTCTAGGCATCTAATTCTCCTAAAAATTTTTCAAGAATAGAAATAATTTAGCACAGTGTTTATATACTATCAAGGTATTAACGGCCCCTGATCCTGCCTCTCTTCATAAAGCCTTCGTATCTCTTCATCAGAAGATGCGACTCGACTTGCTTCATGGTATCTAATACGACCCCGACTAAAATCAGGAGGGATGTTCCACCGAAGAAGTAACTGATCGACTGAGGAACACCTAAGAGCCTCTGTACGATCGCCGGCAATATGGCAATCAGCGCAAGGAATATGGCCCCTATCAGCGTCACTCTGTTCATCGTTGCTTCAAGGTACTCCTGTGTGGGCCTACCCTGTCTGATCCCAGGTATAAACGCGCCATTCTTCTTCATGTCCGAAGCGATCTGGTCGGGATGAAATTGTGTCGCCGTCCAGAAGAAGGTAAAGAAGACAATGAGCGAAATATAGAGCACATAATAGAGCTCAGTTCCCGGCATCAAGTAACTTGCCGCTGTACCCAGCCAGTTGCCAGAGCCTACGAATGTTCCCAAAGTCGCAGGAAACATGAGTAGGGAGGAGGCGAAGATGACCGGTATAACTCGTGCATAGTTAACCTGTAACGGAATGTACGAAGCCGAACCTTGGGTTTCCCTTCTACCAATGACGCGTCTGGCATGCTGCAGTGGTATGCGCCGATGGCCCTGTGTAATCAGGATCGTCGCTATCGTGACAAGCACGAACACACCCAAAAGCAGGAGAACAGAGGCGAAATTCATCTGTCCTGTCTCTTGCGAATCCAGGTTGAGCTGCTGCATAATCATCCCGAAAGAGGAAGGCAGCTGGGAAAGGATACCAATTGTGATGATCAAGCTCATCCCATTGCCTATTCCACGCTCGGTGATCTGCTCACCAACCCACATTAAGAACATAGTTCCAGTCGTCATGGTAGCTATTACAACGAGGTAATAGAGCCATGGGGTTCCAAACATCTGAATATCAAGCAACTCTCCTGTGATAATCCCAGGTTTTGCGATATTCATTTGCAATGCGTACTTAGCAAAAAGTCCCGACTGTAAAACAGAAAGAATTACAGTCAGAATTCTGGTAACTCTACCGACTTTTCGTTTACCGGCTTCAGGATTTTCCCTCACTTCCCTCTGCAGCGATGGCCACGTAGCTACAAGGAGCTGCGTGATAATGGATGCCGAAATATTCGGCACCACACCTAATGCTACAACAGTCATTTGAGAAAATGCACCGCCGGAAAAAATGTCGATCATCTGAAAGATGTTTTGTCCGCCGCCCATTGCCTGCTTAAAGTAGGATAGAGCGACATCGCCATCAATTCCTGGTACTGGTACAAAGCCGCCTATTCGGCAAATGCTCAGCATCAGTAATGTAAATAAAATCTTCTGCTTTAACTCAGGGACTTGAAATACTCGGTTCAGGGCAGCGAACATGAGCTTTCGGCTCCTTCTTTTTCCGTATCAGTTATTTGCCAAGCTCTCGAAATTCGATTTTAGCTTCTGCTAGTTTGGATTTGGCTGTCTGCGAGAAAGCGTGCGCTTCGATCGTCACTTTCTTTGTCAGCTCGCCTGTGCCCAAAATTTTCAGAGCTCTCACGTTTCCGCTTAAGAATCCTTTCTCCTTTAACGAATCGATATTCACCGTTTCGCCAGCATGATACATATCATCGATCTGCTTAAGGTTGACAACATCGAACTTCTGTTCGAACTGAGCGTTGCTAAATCCTCTTTCAGGGTATTTCATAAAGGCTCTGAACTGACCGCCTTCATAAGTAAGCCTGGTCTTAGTTCCCGATCTTGCGCCTTCACCCTTAGTGCCGCGTCCGCAGGTTTTGCCGGCTCCGGAGCCAATGCCCCTACCGACTCTTCTTCTTTTTTTGCGGCCTCTGGAAAAGTTGCCTAAATTGCTTAAAGTAATCATGCCTTGCTCCTCACCTTTTTGATCGAATCTCTGGTTTGGAGTTTATCCAATGCCCTGAAGATTGCTTTGACCATGTTGACGGGATTGCTTCCGCTTAAGTTCTTAGCCATCACGTCTTTGATGCCTGCAAGTTCCAGCACATCGCGCAGTTTCGAACCAGCGATCATGCCTCCGCCCTTCGCGACAGGCTTCATAAGCACAGATACGCCGTCAAATTTAACAACGATCTCGTGTGGTATAGTTGTTCCCTCCATTGGGAAAGAACGCATATTTTTGCGAGCGAGCTCGCCGCCTTTTCTAATGGCATCGGTAAGTTCGTTTGCTTTCGCAAATCCGTAACCTACTTTACCATTACCGTCGCCGGCCAAAATCAGGGCGGAAAAGCTAAACTTTTTACCCCCCTTAACGGTCTTGGAGCAGCGGTTGATATGTAGAACTTTTTCTACTACATCGCTCTGCACCTTGTCCCTTTTTGACCCTTCGGATTCGGATCGGCCTCTTCTTGGTGAATCGGCAGCCGATCGTTCTCTTCGTGGCGCGTCGGATGGGCCTCTTTCTCTTTTAGATGTGTCGTTCTGTTTTGCCATGCTTTTAACCCGGATTGTTAAATCTGTAACCCAGCATTTCTTGCTGCATCCGCAAGCTCTGCCAATATGCCGTGGTATTTAAATTGTCCACGGTCAAACTTTACTTTCTTAATGTTCAGGCCCTGTGCGGCTTTGGCGATAACTTCGCCTAATTTCGCAGCGGAGGCCTTGGATTTCTTGGCAAACTCGGTCCCCTTAAGCTCTTTGCTTAGAGTGGACGCGCTGCAAAGGGTTTTATGAGATTCATCATCGATGATCTGAACCATAATGTGCTTGTTTGTCTTGACGACGCACATTCTGGGGAATTCAGATGATCCTCTCAACTTTTTGCGGATGCGCATTGCACGCTTTTTTTGGATCCGAACTTTATTTGACTGACTATTTTTCATAGGGGTTGCCTAGTTGTATCCTTTTTACTTGCCAGAAGCCTTACCTTGCTTTCTTCTGACGTATTCGTCTGAATATTTAATTCCCTTGCCCTGATATGGTTCAGGTGGCTTCTTCGACCTGATGTCCGCAGCGAACTGACCCACTTTTTGTTTGTCCGCACCTGTGATGGTAATCATTGTGTTCTTTTCGACAGTCACAGTGATTCCTTCCGGTATAGGTAGGACAGTTGGGTGGGAGTTGCCGACCTGGATGTCGATCATCTTACCTTTCAGAGCAGCTCTGTAACCGACGCCGACCATTTCCAGCTTTCTCTCGAAGCCTTGAGATACGCCATGCACCATGTTGTTGATGATGGCTCTCCACAGGCCGTGGTGAGCTGACTGTTCTGTCATGTTTTCATCTGCTTCTACGTGCAGTTCGGTGCCTTCTTGCTTGATTTTGATGTACTCAGGTACATCTTTCTTCAAAGTCCCTTTAGGACCTTTTGCAGAAAACTCAGCGGGGCTGATCTTAATTTCAACGCCTTTCGGCAGAGCGATTGGCTGTTTACCTTTTCTCGACATTGCGCTTCTCCCCTCAATTACCAAATCTTGCACAATAGTTCACCGCCAATGCGGCGCTGTTTCGCTTCCAAACCGGGCATTACGCCTTGGGAAGTCGATACGATTGCCAGTCCGTATCCGCCATAGAAGTTGGGGATTTCGTCGGACTTGACGTATTTCCTGAGACCGGGTTTGGAAATTCTTTCCAGTCCTTTAATAACAGGTTTTCTCTGTTCGGAATATTTCAGGAATACTCTAATTGTACCGCGTGTTTCGCTTTCTTTACGTACGATGAAGTTGTCAATGAACCCTTGGGCTTTGAAGATCTCACAAAGGTTTTCGTTCATTTTGCTCCAGCTTACGTCAACATAGCGTCTTTCTGCTGTACTACCGTTTCTAACTCTTGTCAGAAAATCAGCTATTGGATCGCTTAATGCCATGAGACTCTCTCCTTATATCTTATGCTGGTACTACGACGGGCAAGTTTTTAAATGGAAGACCAAGCCATCTCAACAACTCGATGCATTCATCATCGGTTTTGGCAGTGGTAACAAAGGTGATGTTCATCCCTTGTGTTCTCTTCACTTCGTCTAAGTCGACTTCAGGAAAGATCTGCTGGTCATCAATACCCAGCGAATAGTTGCCTTTGCCGTCGCCCTTCGGGTTAAAGCCCCTAAAGTCTTTAATACGGGGGCAAACAACGTTGAAAAACCTGTCCATGAAATCATAAAGACGCTTTCCACGCAGCGTCACTTTGATACCAATCGGCTGTCCTTCTCTCAACTTGAAGTTGGAGATCGATTTAGTCGATTTGATCAAAATGGGCTTCTGCCCGGAAATCATCGTCATTTCATTAAGACAGTCTTGCACCGCATTCTTGTCCTTGGACGCCTCGGCGATACCCATGCTGATGACGACCTTGTCCATCTTGGGGATCATCATCGGATTAGCGTACTGATACTTTTCGTTCAGCGCGCTTTTTATTTGACTTTCATATCTTTTCTTTAGACGCGACATCTTTTATCTCGTTTAAATGTTGTGTTTTTTAACTGAACGATAGACTTTTACATCTTTGCCATCGCGATATACTAATTCTTTGTCGGTATTATCGTTCAATCGTGCTTTCAGCTTCAGCGGCTTTCCTTCTTCGTCAGAGACTTGAAGATTGGAAAGATGCACCGGCTTTTCCAATTCTAAAATTTTTCCCTGGGGATTTTGTTGCGATTTTCTTACATGCTTCTTTTTAATGTTGAAGCCCTGGACGATCGCTTTGTCCCCTAATACTTTCAGAACTTTTCCCGTTTGGCCTTTGTTGTTGCCAGCGATAGCTACAACCAAATCACCTACGCGGATTTTTTTTGTTCGTGTCGTTTCTGCAGCTTTCATTTAGATAACCTCCGGCGCCAAAGACGCAATTTTTAGATAGCCCTTGTCCTTAACTTCCCTAGCGACAGGTCCAAAAATACGCGTACCACGCGGGTTTTGTTTATCGTCAATCAATACGCAGCTGTTGGAATCAAATCTGATTTTTGATCCGTCTTTACGCTTGATGTATGTTGTCGTTCTAATGATTACGCATTTCACGACTTCGCCTTTTTTTACGCTCCCGTCTGGTGTTGCTGCCTTTACGGAACAGACAATCACATCGCCTACTTGAGCGTAGCGTCTCTTCGAGCCGCCTAATACTTTGAAGCACTTCACACGCTTTGCACCCGTGTTGTCGGCGACTTCGAGTATCGATTCTTGTTGAATCATATCTTTAAACTCCGATCATTTTCTTTTAGCGTCTTGTCAAAGAGTTGTCAGGGCTATTCAGCCACTACTCGCCAGCGCTTTAGCTTTGACAGGGGGCGCGTTTCTTGTATTGTCACTTTCTGGCCGATCTCAAGGGGGCTGCCTTCATGATGAGCGTAATACTTCTTTCTGAGCGTAATTACTTTCTCATAACGAGGATGGCGCGTTACCCTCTCAACCGATACCACGACCGTCTTTTGCATCTTGTTAGAGATGACGATCCCTTGTTTAACTTTTCTTTTATTATCCCGAGTAGAATCCATGATGACCTCTTTCACCTTACCTAATTTCGAGTTCCTTTTCACGGATCACCGTAAGGACTCTTGCTATCTCTCTGCGTTTATTTTTCGCAAAGCTTGGCTGATCAATTTTTTTCGATTGCTTTGCATCGTTAACCCATGCAAAGAGTTCTTTTCTCATATCGATCACATCGGCTTTCAGCTCATCAAGCGACTTATCTCTGAGATCTTTAGCTTTTAACATTTCAACCTCTTAAACTACTTCTACTCGTTCTACAAAGCGCGTCTTGATTCCCAGCTTGGCAGCGGCTCTGCGGAGAGCGTCTTGCGCTTCTTCCTTAGGAACGTTCGCGACTTCAAACAGGACTCTTCCGGGCCTGATAACGGCTACCCAATGGTCGACGTTACCTTTACCTTTTCCCATCCTGACTTCAGCAGGTTTTTTGGAAACAGGTTTGTCAGGGAATACTCTGATCCAGACCTTCCCTTTACGCTGGAAGTGTCTGTTGATAGCTACCCTGCAAGCCTCGATTTGCTGACCTGTCAGCCAGCCTCTGTCGAGTGCCTGGATGCCGAATTCGCCGAATTCGATAAAATTACCGCCTTTGCTAAGACCTCTTCTTTGGCCTTTCTGCGCCTTGCGGTGCTTAGTTTTTTTTGGCATCATCACCATGGCTATGCAACCTCCTTCTTGATACGGTCGTCTTCGCCTCGGTTGATCCAAACTTTGACACCGATGCTTCCGTATGTCGTTTCAGCTCTTCCTCTTGCAAAATCGATATCGGCTCTTAGTGTGTGGAGAGGAATGCTTCCCTCTTTGTACCACTCAGTTCTAGCGATCTCAGCGCCTCCAAGTCGTCCGGAACACTGGACTTTAATTCCCAATGCGCCTGCGTCTCTCGACTGCTGGATTGCTTTCTTCATCGCTCTTCGGAAGGGGATCCTTCTTTCGAGCTGCTTCGCGATACCGTCTGCAACGATCTTCGCATCGAGGTCAGGTCTCTTGATTTCTTCAACTTCAACCCAAACTTCCTTTCCAGTCAGCTTGGAGAGTTCAGCTTTCAGAATGTCAATTTCTGAACCTTTTTTGCCAATGACAAGACCAGGTCTTGCCGTGCAGATCGTAACTTCGATCTTACCGCTCATTCTTTTGATGACGATGTTAGAAGCACCCTGACAAGCAGGTTTTTTCTTCAGGTATTCGCGCAGTTTATGGTCTTCTATCAGAAGAGCACCGAACTCTTGCTTGTTAGCAAACCACTTTGAGCGCCAATTTTTGTTTCGGATTAAGCGTAAACCGATCGGATTGACTTTTTGTCCCACTGCGTTCTCCTTATTCTTTTCCTACGACAACGGTCAGGTGGCTTGTTTTCTTTTGGATGGGGTGACGGGAGCCACGGCTGCGCGGTCTTGCTCTCTTAATACGAGGGCCTTCATCAACACGCACTTCAATCACTTTCATTTCTTCGCGCTTCAAGTCATGCTGTGTTTCAGCATTCGCCACGGCGCTATCCAAAGTTTTTTTAAGCAGCTTGCCGCCTTTGCTGTTTGCAACTTGCAGCTGAAAAGAAGCCTCTTCAACCGGAAGGTTCCTGATCAGCCCGGCAGCTAACCTGATTTTTCTTGGGCTAATTCTTACGTATTTTGTTATTGCTTTTGCAGAAGTCATGATTTACCGCCTATTTAGCTGAAGAGGAGGCGCCCTCTTGCTTCTTAATTGGGTGCCCTTTAAAAATTCGGGTAGGTGAAAATTCACCGAGCCTGTGACCGACCATGTTGTCTGTCACGTAAACGGTAATGAATTTTTTACCGTTGTGCACATCGAACGTATGTCCAATCATTTCGGGAATGATCATCGATCTTCTGGACCACGTCTTAATGGGCTTTTTGTCACCCTTTTCGTTCATTACTTCCACTTTCTTGAGCAGGTGATGGTCAACAAAGGGACCTTTCTTTAGCGATCTTCCCATCGTTACTTCTTCCTTCGATCTTTAATGATAAGTTTGCTTGACTTCTTGAGGGATCTTGTCTTGAATCCTCTCGTGTACTGAGACCAGGGAGTCTGCGGATGGTTACCCTTGCTCTTACCTTCGCCGCCGCCGTGCGGGTGATCGACCGGGTTCATGACTGTACCACGAACTGTCGGACGGACACCTTTCCAGCGCATACGTCCCGCTTTACCTTCAACGCGGAGATTATGCTCGGAATTGGAAACCTGTCCAAACGTCGCTCTGCACTCTTCGTTGATGAGACGGACTTCACCGGAGGGCATCCTGATCGTTGCGTAGCCGCCGCTTCTCGCCATCAACTGGGCTGAGAGACCTGCGGATCTGACCAATCTGGCGCCTTGCTCTGGACGCATCTCGATGTTATGGATGATCGAACCCAGTGGCATATCTTTCAGGCGCATGCAGATACCTACCGCAAATGGAGGCTCGCTGCTCGTCTGAACTGTATCGCCAACTTTAAGACCTTCTGGAGCGATGATATATCTCTTTTCGCCATCAACATAGTGGAGAAGCGCGATATAGCTCGATCTGTTTGGATCGTATTCGATGGAAGCAACTTTTGCAGGGATATTTTCTTTTGTCCTTGCGAAGTCGATAATTCTATATTTTCTCTTATGGCCTCCGCCCTTGTGACGGCAGGTGATGTGGCCATGATTGTTTCGTCCGTTGGTGCGCGTTTTAGGAACCAACAAGCTCTTGCACGGATCGACAGTGACTCTTCTGCCTGGTTTTTTGGTGAGAGTCTCGTTTTGTGGCAATACTAACTGCCTTGTACCAGGGGTAATGGGTCGAAATTTCTTCAACATACGTTTTTCCTTACTTCAGCAGTTATACCACTTCAATGCTGTCGCCCACATCCAGGGTGACAACCGCCTTCTTGAATGACGCTGTCATGCCTTCGCGGCCGCGCACTCTTCTGGCTTTGCTCTTCACTTGGATTGTGTTGACCTTCATCACTTTAATATTTTTCTCTTTGTAGATCTCTTCTACCGCTTGCTTGATCTCTTGCTTGTTGGCAGTCTTATCTACAATAAAGACGTACTTGGGTGACTCGCACCTTTTTACGGACGGATTGCTGCTTGCATTTTTAAGTTCTTGCAGCACTTTGGACTTCTCCGTTACATGGAGATGCTTAATAATCGCAAAAGGATCGTTTTTTCTCGTTGCCATAGTTTAAATCCCCTACCCTTTTTTCGAGCTTGATTTCTCGTCATCTTGACAGAGCCATGCTTCGATTTCTTTCAAAGCTGCTTCTGTCATATAAAGATCTTTTGCGACGATGACATCATATCCGCTGATATTTTGCGCAAGAGAAAAACGAGCTTTTGGGATATTCCTCATGCTCTTGATAAAATTGTCGTGCTTTTCACAGCGAACGCTGACGCGGATTTTTTCGCTTTCAGCTTCGAACTCAGCCCACTCGCCTTCGCCCAAGAAGAGGACGCGGCCTGTTGTGTTCATCTTACCCAGGAAACCTGCGACAGTTTTTGTCTTAGGAGCATCCAGGTTAAAGCTGTCTACAACATGAAGGTTACCGCTTCTGATTTTTTCACCGATCAAAGCGCGGATTGCTGCTTTCTTTTCTTTCTTGTTAATTCGGACGTGCTGGTCGAACTTCGGCTTAGGACCATGCACGATACCGCCGCCTCGGAACTGTGGGGAAACCAAAGAACCTTGTCTCGCGTTCCCTGTTCCTTTCTGCTTGTACGGCTTCTTGGTTGTGTGCACTACTTCGGAGCGACCTTTGGTGCTTGCGGACCACTGGCGCTGGTTTTCGCGAATTGCCACGATGTAGTCTTTAATCATCTGCGTGTTGGCTTCGGCTTCTGCAAGCTGAGGACTGATGTTAACAGTGCCTACCTCTTGGCCGTCCAACTTAAATTTCTTTAGCGTTGACACGTTTTTCTCCATTCAACTGTTGCGAATTAGGCTGCCTTGTTTTTCTTCTTGGCTTGCGTCACATACACAAGAGCATCAGTCGGACCAGGAACCGCTCCCTCGACGAGCAAAACTTGCTCTTCAGGAAGGATCTCTACAATCCTCAGATTCTGCAATGTGACTTGAATATCGCCCATATGGCTCGCTTGACCTATACCCGGTATACAACGGCCGGGTGTAGATCTCATACCCTGAGATCCCCTTGAACGGTGAAACTGCGAAGCACCGTGGGATGCAGGTCCCCCAGCATAGTTATGCTTCTTCATTACACCCTGGAAACCTTTTCCTTTCGATGTGCCTGTCACATCGACATGAGTCAGGCCTTGGAATGCTTCCACTCCAATTTCTTGTCCTGACTGATAGGCAGAACTGTCTTCAACACGGGTTTCTTTCAGGTGTTTTCTCGCTTCTACACCGTGTTTTTTAAAATGACCTCGCAGAGGCTTCTTTGTTCTCGCCTCTTTGCGGCGCGGATCGTTAGCTACGACTTCTTCATAGCCGAGCTGAACCGCAGAATATCCATCCGTCTCTTCATTCTTCACTTGGACGACGATATTTTTTGAAAATTCAATTGCAGTGCATGGCACAGCATTGCCGTCTTTATCAAAAAGCTGGACCATTCCACGCTTTCGTCCCATCAATTTGAGTGTCATATGAAATCCCTAATATTCACATCTGTGAGATTTTGTTTTCGAAATTACCTTTGTACCGTGTGTCAAGTTGCGCACGAAGCACGCTCTTGCCAGCGGTTTCATAAGGGAAGATGCCCAAAAAAATGAGCATTTTTTTTGTCGAAAGGTACAGCTTAACAGACTAAGTTATTTATCACAAGAGAAAATCAGAGAGAATATCCCTGACAACTTTTTGAGAGATGCTTTGTTAACCTATTCAACCTGTGCCACCTGCAAAACCACAGGCCGACTACCGGCGAGACAGGCATTACAATCCACTCGCCTCTTTTAATCCGCTAATTCTTAAGTTGATAAATCATAAACTTCTTGATTTATAATCAACGATAGCCGCAGCCATTGTTTCTT
Organism: Estrella lausannensis; assembly: GCF_900000175.1. Lineage (NCBI taxonomy): Bacteria > Pseudomonadati > Chlamydiota > Chlamydiia > Parachlamydiales > Candidatus Criblamydiaceae > Estrella > Estrella lausannensis. The sequence goes on along the minus strand of NZ_CWGJ01000006.1, from coordinate 201,108 downwards.
GTTGCTAGTCCCCTACGAGCAAAGCGCTTCAACTAGTCTAAAGTCTAGGCCACAAGCACTCTAGGATGAAATTTACGAAATCGCGCTATAGCGCATGCGCCACGGAAATTTGGTTTCGAGAAAAGGAAAATTGCTCACGATCGAAAAAGTGCAAGTCACCAAATATTGTAATTTCGAGCCGGCCGGCAATCTTTCAAACGGGCAATGCTCTCAATGCAGCCATACTGAACTTTAGTAACAAATTCTCGGTAGTTTACAGCTCCTTTTCCACTTCCTGCTGCATTGCAATCCGCTTAAGCACGACCTCATCACCCTCTCTCAACTGCTTTCTTTTTTTTTCGCCCCAGACCACTACATACTCCTCCAGCGCAAGATGTCGGGTGAGGTCAGCCACTCTCATTCCTTTGGGCACCGCCTTGCTTTTTCTTTTCCCACCAGGGTAAATCAGAACGATCGAGATCATTTTACGCTCTTTAACAACGATACGCTCACCATCTGCGACTACCCTTGCCAAGTTCCAGCCATCCACCCTGCCTTCGGGCTTTACTCCAGCCTCTTGCAGCACCTCTGCCAGCTTTGCACCCGTCGCTAAGCGATGAATCCCCGGAGAGTCCACAGCACCCTCTACATAAACATTAATTGCCGCTCCATCTGTTTCAAGCAGCCAGGCGGATTTTTCCCTCTCTTCGACATATGAAATAGCGATCACTGCCATGATGAATGCAGCAAATACCGACAGGGCGGTCCACTCTCTTTTCCAAAGAAGCGTTTTATCAACATCTGTTTTCATATTCATTACCCTAAAAATAAAAAAACCCATTCCGGACTATATCCGAAACGGGTTTTTACTTCACAGAGAAGCGCTTTTACCTTAGACGGCGACTGGATCTAAGTGAGGTTTACGATAGGACTGTGGCCTATTTCTTTCCTCATAAAGGCTCTTCGCCAAGTTAAGCGTATGGGTTGCAAACCAGCCGGCTGCGAATGAAGCGACAAACACAGTGGAGGCCGCAAAACCTACGAACAAGGCAACAAGGCCCAAAATACCAAGCACAAGCTTACCTACGTTGTTTGCGATGCCAAGCCACTCTTTCGTCTTGACTTTGCCGCTGTTCTGCTTTTCGATATCAACGTTTGCGTTGTAGCCGTCGATTTTCTTCTGACAGTCACCGTTCAACGTTGCGCTTTCTTCGCCATTTTCAAGCTGCTCGACATAAACAGTCCATCTTCTTTGGCGGTTTTCCAGTTTTGCTACCAATCTCGTGTCGGCATCATCCAGATTGCCATCAGCATCCGCTCTACTTTTGATATTGCCGATTTCATCTCCTAAAACCTGCAATTTCGCCCTTGCAACTTCGTCCAAAAACTTATCTTTGTCAGCTGCAGCAGACTGCATTCTGTCAGTCCACTTCTGCACCTTGCCTTCCAAGGAAGCCACTTTTGCATCTTGCTTGCCCATCGAGATGGCGGAGTGCCAAATCCCAAAGAACGATGCTGGGATGTAGAAAGTGTTTTTCACAACTTCCAACGGTACTACCCCTGGAGCGATCGGTGATATGAAAGAACCTAAGTTGATCGCACCTGCATTATGGAGAAAGCTGGAGAACTCAAGGCCGTGACTTACTGTCAAAGCGCTCTGGCTAACATATTTCTGCCATGTCCAATCTTCTCTTTTCTTTGGGGAAAACCACTCATATCCTCTGTCGACGATATTCAAAGCGCCAACCAAACCGGAAAACGCGCCAAACTGCTTCATGACATTTTTGATTGCAGGATTGGAAACCTGTGCACCAACCTCGATAGCTTTCCATCCATTGGAAACCACTTTGCTGAAAGAATCGAGTGTTCCCGTGCTCTTCTTCACATCGCTGCCAAATCCAGTGATCCACTCAAACGGCTTAAGCACAACTGACATATGTACCTCTTATAAATTGATATTCTGTTAAACAAATTCTTTCTGATTAAAGTGCTTATAAAGGAAGCTCGTTAAACCGAACCCCGAAGCCACAACTCCCAACGCCGCAATCGCCGGCACGCAAATGCCTGGAATTAAAAGCAGCGTATAGAGAGCAACATAAGCAACCGAACTGATCAGGTCAAAGATCGCTTTGGTCCTCTTAGCTCCGTTATCTGCGTCGATAATGTTTTTAACCGCGTCTGCCGCTAAAAAGCCAAAACCCACCGCCGCAAGACCGCCGACCATATTGCCAAGCCCCACTTCTGCAAGCGCCTGAAATGCGCCTCCTATGACGGGCGTATTACCAATCAATGCAGCAATCTCTCCAAGAGCTAAAAAGCCAAGCTCGCCAAGCCAAAGAACGAATCCGCCTACTGCTGCGACGGTCAGCGAGGCGTTAGCTCCTACGCCAAAAAAAGTGTCGTTCTTGAAATCGCCATTAATCCAATAGTGCAGGGAACTGAAAAGATCCATCGCGTCTATAATCGAGAGACCGCCACCAATTTTTTGGAGCGTATAGGTAAATGGCTGCTTGTTTCCCAACGCATATTCAGCACCCATGAACGCATAGTTGCTAAACTTCAAGGCTGAATAAAAAGCGTTACCATCCTTCTTGATCGCTTGAGCACCCTCTAAAACCTTCTCGCCAAACCCAGGCTGATAGACTTGGGGATACCCTGCAGTTATCGTTGTCATCGTTAACCTCTAATTTTAAAGAATCTTATTATAGCACAACTATAAAGTTTTAGTAAAGACAATCCGGATAGGCTACTAGGCTTGAATTTGAAAAATTCAAGCCCACAACAACCATTAAAACAAATGAAAGAAGCAAACGACGTATAAATTAAAAATTAATTCATACAACAGACGAGAAACAAAGGAGGGGGGGGGTTAAAGCGCGTCGGAGATAATCTCGAAGCTTCCGCCCATAAGGCCGGAAACCCATTCTTTGGCAGGCAGGCGTTTACGCCCTGCAGTCTGGAGCTCTAAAATTTCGAGGGTATTGCGCCCGCAGCGGATCAAAACTCTTCCTTTACCGGGGAGAACAACAGTCCCAGGCTCTCCCTCCTCTTTAATCACAGCAGAGCGGTACACCTTGACGACGAACTGCTCACCCCGGATCTGCGCGAAGAAAAAGGCACCCGGCTCAGGGCTCAGGGCACGGATCAGATTATGCAGGCATGCTGCACTCTTGGAAAAGTCGAGCCGACATTCCGCTCCCTCAATTTTGGGAGCCAGCGTCGCACTCGATTCCTCTTGCTCAGAAGAGGCCGGAGCGCCCATTTCGAATTGTTTAATCACATCCGCAAGAAGCTTAGCGCCCACTTCGCCCATCACCTTCTCCAATTGACCTAAGTTCATATCGGAGGGTACCGGTATTTTCTCTTGGGCAATTATCGGTCCGGCATCCATTTTCCTCACCATATGCATGATGGTTACGCCGGTTTCCTCCTTCCCGTCCAGAAGAGCTCTCTGCATAGGCGCTGCGCCGCGGTATTCCGGCAGCAAGCTGGCATGCATGTTGATCGCGGCCACCGCGGGAATGTCCAACACTGCTTGCTTGACAATCTCACCATAAGCGACAACTGCAAAGAGGTCGGGCTTCAGCTCTTTAAGAGCTTCTATAAATTGAGGATCTGACGCTTTTTCCGGTTGCAAAAGGGGTAAATTAAGCTCTTCAGCAGCTACCCTGACAGGTGTCGGCTGAAGCTTCATCGAACGGCCTTTCGGCTTATCGGGCTTGCTGACAACGGCTACCACCTCTACTCCCTGCGCCTGCAGATGACGCAAAACAAAAGCAGCGATATCGGGGGTACCAAAGAAAACGACGCGCACTAAACTACCTTCCGTTTAAGATTGCATAGCTGTCTGCGGCTCTAACTGATCTCCCTGCTCTCGGGTGATCCCCTGCTGCCCCATCAGTCCGCGCTTGGAAGCTTTACAGAACTGAATGAAGTGAACGACCTCATCCAATGGTTCAAGCTCTTCTTCACAGCGGGCAAGCGACTCTTCGAGTTTTAACCTGGAGCGGAACACCAGCTTAAACGCACGCGAGAGCTCCTGCCTTACTTGGAGGGAATACCCAGCCCTCTTGAGACCGATGATGTTCAGACCCCCATATTTGAATGGAATCCCTCCGCCCAGTGTAAATGGCGGAATATCGTGCGTGATCCGGCTCATGCCGCCCACCATGGAATTGCGGCCTATGGAGACAAACTGATGGATGGGTGTAATTCCACCGATAATGGCATTGTCACCGACATCAACATGTCCCGCAAGGGTAGCGCCGTTGCTCATGATGACTCTGTTTCCTACACGGCAGTTGTGGGCAACGTGGCAATATGCCATCAAAAGGCAGTTATCTCCCACTTCCACCACAGAATTTTCCTGCGTCGAGGAGTTGATGGTAACGAACTCGCGGATTTCGCAGTGTTTACCGATTCTGACAAAGGTTTTTTCACCCTTGAACTTCAGATCCTGTGTTTTCGTTCCAATCGATGCCGAAGGATAGATAGTTGTCCCCTCTCCAATCGTTGTATGGCCGTCGATATAGACGTGCGCTTTGATTGTGACATTGTCCCTTAAAACCACATTTTCTTTAATGATAGCATAAGGCTCAATCGTGACACCCTGTCCAAGAATGGCTCCGGGCTCTATGATCGCTGTAGGATGAATGTTGCGTTGACTCATTGTTGATCCTGAAAATGGATGATTATATCAGTTTCTCTTCGACTAAGGCGAAGCCGATTTCGGCTTCAACGGCGATTTTATCTTCGACATATGCGGTCGCCTGAACCTTGCCGCCTTTACCGCTAAAATGCAACCCTTTGCAAACAAGCCTCAGTTGATCTCCGGGCTTTGCCGGGCTCCTGAATTTAGCACCGTTGATATTGAGCAGCACCGCAATCTTCGGCACATCGGGGTTGGCACGCTGGTAAACTAAGACTCCACCCGCTTGCGCTAAAGCTTCGAGAATCAAAACCCCAGGCATGATCGGCGCTCCCGGGAAATGCCCCTGAAAAAAAGCTTCGTTAATGGTGAGATTCTTAATCGCTTCCACCTCTCCTTTTTCAAGGTCGCAGCGGATGATACGATCGATCAGAAGAAACGGATACCGATGCGGCAAAACTTTCGCGATATCTTTTATACTCATGGGCATCGAAAACTGACTCATGCATACCTCACTTACAACAAATGACCCATATCCAAAGGCGCCTCCAATGAAGAAACGGATTTAACGATCTTCACTATCGGCTGATCCCGCTTTGAACCTCTCGCAGGGAACCTATTAATTTTTTAGCCAGAGCCACATTAGCTGCGTGCCCCGAACGGATGGCAATAATGTGGGCGTTGATCGGATACCCCACCAACGTCAAATCGCCTATCAGATCTAAAATTTTATGCCTTACCATCTCGTCCGGAAAAAAAAGCCCTCCCTTGCTGAAAATGGCATCTCCTTTAATCATGACGGCATTATCCAGGCTTCCGCCCTTGATAAGCCCCCTATCCATTAACGTCGCCACTTCCTCATACAAAGCGAATGTGCGGCAGGAAGCGATCTCCTTTTTGAAGGATTCGGCAGTAATATCGAATGAGCGATACTGGGACTTGATCGCAGGTGTCTCAGGGTAATCGAGAGTATAGCTCACCTTGAATCCGGAGCCCGGAAGCGCCACTACGTGAATATCTTTTTCCGAGTGATAGATCGGTTGTTGGACTGATAGGCAAAATTCAGGACTGTCCAACTCCTCAATTCCCGCCTGCTCGATCATCTCGACAAACACATCGGAGCTGCCGTTGCCTACAGGAGGTTCGATATTGGTCAGCTCAATCGTGAGATTATGAATCCTGTTGGCGTGGATCGCCGCCAAAACATGCTCTACCGTGTGAATGCGGATGGAATCCAAGCCGATGGAAGTGCTACGCGCAGTTTCGGCAGCATATTCAACGAGCGCCGGTATCTCGGGCTGTCCCGGCAAGTCAACTCTTTTAAACACAATTCCTTTCCCAGCAGCGGCGGGGACGAATCGTATGGAGACTAGCCTTCCTGTGTGAATTCCGATCCCGGAAAAGTGCACCTCTTTTTTAAGAGTGCGCTGAGGCTGTGCCGATTTTTGGATCGTGATCGCTTCTATCATCTACATCAAATCCGGAAAGAGTATAAAAAAAGTCCAATAATTTCACTAAAACTCAAATAAGCAACGCTTCGTTCCCAGCCACAAATCACGGCGATCGACATGAAAGAACACAGCATTTAGCCCTACGAGACTTTCCTCGAACTCAAATCAGTATGCTTTGCTGCCCATAGGGTTATAAGCTTCGAAAAAATCTTCAGAATATTGGATTAATATACTGAAATTCTTTTCGAATCTTACAACTCTATGGCGCAAACAAATCGTACCATTTCAGTTTGCGGACCCTCTCTAAGGGGCCTTTACGTTTGAGGTAAAGAGCTGATTGGCAAGTTGTTTTCGGTATTAATCCGCCTTTCGGTAAAGACTACAGTAAAGCTGGTTTGATATCAAGAAGCAAGAAGACATCTCCAGTACACCTAAAAAACAAAACTTACCACTACAGGAGTTGATAAAATCACAAAGAAATGCCGACTCTATCAATAAAAGAATTATCGTTCTTTATTTCGTGCACTTGAAATAAAAAATTGAAGACTGAAGAAACCTATGGCCGCCAAACTGATCAATAGGATCAGTGCATCCCCTGTTTTAGTGTACAAAGTATCGTATGTATAGACTGGAAGAGTGACAGGCAGAGCCGCCCTTAAATTTTGCTGCTCACTCCCTGTTTCCCCTAAAATAGCGACTGGCCTGCCCAGACTATCGATGGCGCAAGTGATTCCTGTATTACAAGCACGCAGTACGGGCGCCCCATTCTCCACGGCTCGAAGGACAGCAAGATCAAAGTGCTGCCTCGGCAAGGAAGAATCCGGATACCAGCCATCGTTGGTCAAATTGACTAAAACCTCAGCCCCCGACGAGCGAATCTGCCGCACAATGGATCCGAACGTTTCATCATAGCAAATGCTCACACCGAAGTTTATTTTATTAATAACAAACAACTTAGCACCACACCCCGGTGTAAAAGACCCAAATACCCCATAATGTTCCGCCGCCTCCCTTAACCATCCAAACGGGATGTACTCCGCCATTGGAACCAATACCTGTTTATCATATCTGTATGGCTCTGTTGCAGCGGTGTTTTCCCCTTCAGGGTGATAAAGGAGAGCAGAGCTAAAAAAAGCTCTTTCGCCCTGAACTTCTTCTATGTGCTCCATGCCTATGAGGACCGCTGCGTTTGCCTGATTGGCAATACCCTGCGCAAAATAGCCGTTGCAAACGAAGGTGCAAATACCGCTGTCTATCTGGTAATCTTTCGCCAACCCCTTCTCTTTCCGCACTTGAGCCGAACCGAACGGAACCTCAAACATCGAGCTCAAAGTTTCACAGGCAATCTCTTTGGGAAAAAGACAAGAGCCGGAAGCGAAAGGAATCACGCTTTCAGGCAGAACAATCAAGTCAAGATCCTTAGTCACCCCGCTCTTTACAAGGCGGGCTATCTCCTCCCACTCCTTGGTCACCAATGCCACCTTTTGAGGCAGGGTCAAATGAAGAAACCCCTTATCCTCCTCCACCTCGAACGCGGTCTGCACCAAGAGAGCGTGCACAACTTTGCGATCCGGAGAACTCGCCATTTCCCCCTCGTGGTATCTAAGAGCGGTCAATCCATACAGATAGGGAAAAGCGAGTAAGCAAAGAAAAAACAGGACGCGAGATAGTGACTTGTCTTTGATCAGGGCAAGAAACGCGCAATTGGTCGCCATCACGAAAAAAGAAAGCAGATAGACACCCCCAATAGAGGCTGCCTGCAGGGAAGCCAGCGTCGATGCGAGAGCCATTCCCGTAGGGTTGAAAGAGAGACCGGCAAGCCAGAAAAGACGTATCCACTCCAGAAACACCCAAAAGCCAGCTAGAGCAAGTATTCCGCTTGCCTTTCCAAGGGTTTTCCGATTCACAAAAAGAGACAGCAACCCCATCTCCGCTCCAACGACAAGGCCGACCAAAAAATAGAGCGGGTAGATGTATAAATAGGGGTGGGATAAAACCCAGGTATACTGAATCCAGGAGACAAAAGCGAACCACAGTGTGCCAAGGAGAAAACGCTTTTTATTACTTTCTTCATCAACAATAAGGAAAAAAAACAGAGAGTAGCCGATTGAAGCCGCCAGAGGGCCCAGCAAGGGAACCGCAGAGGGATTCCCCAAGGAGACTATCAGGGCAGAGAGAATAAAAAGAAAGTAACGCACAGCTCTACCCTTCCAAGCCCGCCTTGGCAATGCGTCTTTTGCGGATCGCATCTATCGAGCAAAGTCCAGCTCCCCTCGAAAGAACGTACAAAAGTCCTCCGGTGATGGCGATGTCCTTAAAGAAAAAAACAGCGCTAAAAATCAATGCATCCCCTTCCTGGCTCCAAAAATTGTGAAAAATGAACGTGGTCGGCAGCAGAGCTAAAATCAAAAACAGGGCGCTGATCCTGGTTCTATAACCGACGAGCACCCCGATTGCCCCCATTATCAGAAGGGCCGCAGAGAGGTTGAGAAAAAGAGCGGGATAGGGAATGGAGTGTTTCTCATAAAGGAGCAAACTTTCTTTGAAGCTCGAAAGCTTGGAGGTGCCCGCCAGGAGAAAGTAGGAGGCGATGAACAGGCGCCCTATCAGCATTCCAAATGATTCGAGCCACGTCATAAAACCCCCTTGATCCTTTGAGACAACTTGTACCTTTTCTCTCAGTTATTCTCAAGAGGAGGTTACGAGCGACTGTCCGCTCTCAAGACTTAGCTTGCCTGATCAACTCAGGGCCATATGTGTCAAAAGCCTCTCCCCAGGCAATCAGAGTAATGTCTTTCAAAGGCGAATGAGGGTAGTTCGCTGCAAAGTCCTTAAATGCCTTGATGGCAATTGGACCGGCAAGCTCCATGGGAAACTTGAATATGCCCGTACCGATGGACGGAAATAATATGCTTGTGAGGCCATTTTCATGCGCCCTCAGCAAGCTGTTGTAATAGGAGTCATAGAGGGCGAGCTTTTTTTTCTCTTTAACTTTAGGGGTATCTTTGTCCGACCATCTTGGACCAACGGCATGTATTATTTTTTTGGTATTTGTCATATTGCCCGGGCCGGATATCATCGCGTGACCTGCTTCCACCTCTTTTTTCCCGATATTTTTCAAATACGCCTGGCACTCCTTGTGGATTTCTGTCCCTCCACTCTGAAAGATCGCCTTGCAAACCCCGCCGCAGAATCGATCCACTTTCAACCCTTCATTAGCAGCGTTGACAACCGCATCCGCCTTATCCTTGCAAAGATCTCCCGAACCGGTCACTTTGACTGAGACCTCCCCGAATTTAGCCTCTGTCAACTTCTTTGGCTGGATCACCGTCTCTTGCTTCGGAAGTATCTTTTCCTTTTGCTGAGGTTGCTTTACCTCCGTCGTCACGAGGGAATTGTTGCCCCTTTTAACCACGGGGACAAGCGCTCTGTCCTTCTCTACATTTTTCTGGAGAACCGCTGCGTTGAAAAGAAGGGAGGATTTGGTCGGATTATCGATGCGAGAAAACTTTCTGTCATACAAAAACAGCCGGCAAAACAGGTGGCCCAGACCCAGCGTGAGAACTCCAAAGGCAATTGATCCGACAAGTGCTTTCTGCTGGTCGCTTTTAGACAGCGCCTGATCATCAGGGTGAAAAACAAAATATTTAAAAAAACCGGTGACTGTAAGCGGGGCCATAACAAACCTCCCTTCCAATTACTATTTATAATAATATAAAACAGAAATTTCACCATGTTAAATAACTATAAAGACATTGCAGATCACACACCGAAAAAGACTCAAAATTTGATTACTAGATGTAAGAAAGCCTCGGGATTGAGACATTTTTGATATAAGAAGAAATCACAGAACTCCTCTCAGCGGCAGCCTATTTTAAACTGTTATTCCAGCGCTCAATCTGTTAAAGTACTTCCGATTCCTAGCAATGGGAGCATTACTTTTGCCCAACAAACCAAGAGCTAACCAATGAAAAGACGCTTGCCTCACCGCCATCATCATAAAAAACGGGCTGAAAGACCCCCCCAAAATTCTTTCTATCACGAATCCACCGACGATGAGATCATCGAAGAGGAGACACCCGGTTTAAATCCTTTCAGAATGCAGCACATGCAGCACATTCTTTCGACCTATGAACTGAAAGGGATCCCCATGGATAAGGTGCTGCGCGACCACTTTAAGATGAACAAATCTGTAGGCTCCAAAGACCGCGCCTTCATCGCCAATACTGTTTACTCCCTCATTCGCCACCTCAGCCTGATCGACTACCTGCTTGATGAAACCCCCTCTTGGGTAGACAGGCTACGCCTCTTTTTCAGAGAAGACTTAGGAGCCCTTAAAAGCGATCAGGACATACCCCTGCATGTCAGGGCATGCATGCCGGAGTTCTTCTTTGACTTGCTCAAAAAGCAATATGGAGAGGAAAAAGCCTTTTCCATCGCCTCTGTGCTAAATGAAGAAGCGCCGACAACAATCCGAGCCAACCCCCTCCGCATCGAAAGGGAAGGGCTGCTGAAAAAAATTCAGGAGCATGTGCACGCAGAACCTACATCAAAATCACCTTTAGGCATCGTCTTAGCTAAAAGGATTGATCTTTTCTCTCTGCCCGAGTTTAAAGCGGGCCTTTTCGAAGTGCAGGATGAAGCTAGCCAGATCGCTGCCGAACTGGTACGAGCTAAAGAAGGGGACTCTGTGCTGGACTACTGCGCCGGTTCCGGAGGAAAAACCCTCTTGATTGCAGCCAGAATGCAAAACAAAGGACAAGTCTACCTGCATGATGTCAGGCCTTCCGCTTTGAGCGAAGCGAAGCTGAGGCTGCGCCGAGCCGGCGTACAAAACGCCCAAATCATCCAGGCGGAAGACCCCAAACTTTCCAAGCTCAAAAAGAAAATGGATTGGGTGCTGGTCGATGCCCCCTGCTCAGGCACTGGCACGCTGAGACGTAATCCCGACATGAAATGGAAAATTGACCAAGCGCTTATCGACAGACTGCGCGGTGAGCAACGCACCATTTTTGAATCAGCCTTAAGCTTTGTCAAAGAAGGCGGTTATATCGTCTACGCCACGTGCAGTATACTCGATCAGGAAAACGAGAAGCAAGTTGAGCATTTCCTGGCAAAATACCCTGTCAAGCTGGCAGAGTCCTTTTTCATCTCTCTTCCGGAAAGCGGTGGGATGGATGGCTTCTTTGCAGCTGTATTTAAAAGAACAGGCCCCGCTACCAAGTCCTAGCAGAATGCTTGAAGCGCATGTCGCTTCAAGCCTATTTTTTCACTGGAGACTAAAACCCGCTTTGTAAAGAAAAGATAGGGATACTATAATCGGCCTCTATAAACTAAGGAATCATCCCATGAGAAAGGTTTTATTATCAGCTGCTTGCGCACTGGCAACCCTATTTCCCGCGCTGGCGTTCTCCAAAGAGGGCTCCCCCTTAATGGTATCAAAACCGGCCACGCATATCGAAGTCAACAACAGGATACTTGCCAACGTCAGCGGTAAAGCGATCTCTGTCTACGATCTCATGAAGAAAATGGATGTTCTCTTCTATCGTCAGTATCCACAATACGCCTCCTCTATCGAAGCGCGCTATCAATTCTATAAAATGAGCTGGAAAGCCACTCTTTACGAGCTGATCGACAAAGAGCTGATTATGCTCGACGCTAAGGAGGTAGGTTTTTCAGTTAGCACCGGAGATATCCGCCAGGAGATGGAATCCGTTTTTGGTCCCAACATCCATGCCAACTTAGACAAATTGAGCATGAGCTTCGAAGACGCCGAGTCGATCTTGCGCGACGAAATCGTCATCCGCCGTATGCTTCAGGCACGTGTCGGAACGAAAGCATCCCGCAACGTAACTCCGCAAGTCATTAAACTGGCTTATGAAGAGTATGCCAAAAAAAATCCGATAGCGCCTCAGTACACCTATTCGGTCATCACCATCCGCGATCCAAGCGAAGCCCACGCTATGGAGGCTTCCAATAAGGCACTCGCCTTTCTTAAAGATGAGAAAAAGCCCGTGGCCGAGATCGCCTCGCTGGTATCGGCTACAGGAATGCTAAGTCCTGCCGGAAAAATCACAGTGTCCCAAGAAATGACGCACACCGATAAGGACATCTCTCCCACTTACAAAGAAGCGTTAGACCCTCTTCAAGCCGGTGAGTTCAGCACACCCAAAATTCAAACGTCCAAGCAAGACAATGCCAAAGTTGTCCGTATTTTCTACCTGAAGGAAAAAAAAGGCGGCGGAGTGGTTCCCTTCAGGGAAGTGGAATCCAAGATTAAAGATGAGCTGATGAGCGGCTCGTATCGCAAAGAAACCGACGAATATCTCCAAAAAATGCGAGAACACTTTCATATTGATCTGGACGAAATTGATGCAGCTATCCCTCCGCAATTTGAACCTTTTTCGCTGAAATAACCCCCTTCCCGACTTGCCCAAATCGGAAAAAGATTTGGGCAAGTTACTCCTCATTCCCTTCCACACCTCAGACAAAAAATTTAAACAAAATTAACAAACATTTGTTTAAATATCAGAAGAATAAAACCTAGTAAAACTTTATTTTTTAAAACAATTTATTAATTTCAGTGTTATAATTAGAAAAATCAGAGTGTACATCCCTTTAAATGAGGTCGTGATATGAAAATACAGTCAACCAATTGGGATCAGAGGCAGTTCGTAGATATGGCTTCTGCCCCCTCAGATAATAAGGAAGGATGGCGCAAGGTTTCTGAAAAAAATCCCAATAAAACCTACCAGATCAACGGCCACTCCTACAAAGTTGTCGCCAAAATGGAAAGACGCCACCAGACGATGGGCGGAATTGTACTGGGCCTTCTTTGCACGATCGGGTCACTGGGGCTCGCTCCCCTTTTCTCTAAAAGTGTCAGGCAACTCTTTACCGGCAGGCAAGTACTGAGAGTGGTCGAAGAGGTGTTTCCTCATATCAATGAAAAGGGCAATCCTCTGCCCGTGGCCAAAAAAGCAAGTCCCCCTCCTCTTCCCCTCGTGATCAAAGAGGAGAGTCCGCCACAAAACGCTGCTGACACTCTTAAAAGCAATCAGGCCTCCACAAAGGAGGCTGAAAATAATCAGAAGCAGTTCTTCACCTCGCTCGATCGAGCCGCCTCAAACTACCCAAAGAACTATACGACGCAAACCGGCGATAAAAGCTATATCCCGAACCTGATAAAGCATGCATACAGTCAGTCGTCATCTCTAGAAGATTTCAAAAATCGCCTCCAGGGACTACAGCAAAGCGGTCAATTAAAGTCTCTGGCAGGCTCTGGATTCCAAACTGTCGCCTACCTTGTGAAAATGGCAGAAAGCGCTCCACCGCTTGCACCTCTTCAAGGCATCATCGCACCACAAGCGCAGCAGGCCAATACAGCCCAATCTCAAAAAGCTAAGATCTACGCCCCGACAGACTTATCACGAGCTCAAATCTATCAAAATGCCCCTACCTATCCTTCAACACACCCCTTGTTTGAAACCATGTCCGATCCTGGAGGAGCCGGGAATGTGGTCAACAAGATACAGCAACTCAGTCCTAACGCCAGGTGCGGCGTGATGATCTGCGCCAACAGTGGACTCCCCTGCGGCCAGGTCGGAGCGGATGGGCATGGTGACATAAAAACGTTGAACGCGAAAACACAAGAGGAATCCATCATTGCCAATGTCTTGATGACGCAATTCGGCAACGACAAGTCAAAGCACAAGCAATTTATCGATGCTTCCTTCAAAGGCGTCTGGGGAATGGTTGACGGTCCGACGGGTCATTCCACGATGACGCATCAAGGAATCGATTTCAGGCATGCTACGGATGCATCAGCTTATAATCAAGCATACGCCCTCAACAAATGTCAGTTGGGAGTTACCACTGGAACCGGAACCAATAAAACACTGATTCCCGGCCAAAAAAACGAAGTCACACTCATCTTTGCCGACTCCATCAATGCCAATCCATCAATCGGAACCCCTACGGGAACCATGCAGCGCACCATGAATGAAAAAGCTTCGAACGATTATCAGTTCTTTCGTGAATGTGTCAAAACGAAGCTGCGCTCATCACTCGATGCGATGGTCGCAGAAGGTAACACTCATGCGATTGTGGGGCGTTTAAGTTGCGGTATCTACGCTCCTGATAAATGGAAGCAAGGCCCGACCAACATCAACAAAGACTTCGATAAAATCTTAGCTGAAGTATTAAATGAGCAGGTGGGACCGAGCGGCGAGACTAGAAGAAGCTATTTCCAGCAAGTGGTCATACCGCATATCTCGAAATAAGAGATATGCCTGTCATATTAGAGCCTGTACTAAACTGAAAACACAGGTTTCGGTGCTAGCACAGTCGTTTGGGAGATTGCCCCTGTGATTGGAGAGGTCTACACAGCACTCCAAAAGGCGCCCTTGTGGACCGGCAAATCCATAAAAGATCTTCGATAATACCCCTGAGAAGGGAGGCTTCTATGCCAACGGCTTGGTTTGGCATGTATCCCCCTCATTTCCAACCTAAATTCAAAAGAAAAAAACGCTTAAACTCGGGATCGGAGAGAATTTGATTAATGGCAAAAATGGCTCTCTTTAGGCGCTTAAAGTCCATGGTGGAGTACAAAAGCACTTTTTCCCCATTCGTCCACTTTCCACTCTTGAACGACCTGAAGAGTTCGCCGAACGTACCTGTGGAGTGGTCGATTTCAGGAGCATCATTGCTGGAAAGAGAGCGGGAAAGGCCTTTTGACACCCGCTCGAAACCTGCGGGATCGACAAGCAGCTTCTTTTTATTCATCTCCAGCAACTTTTTCAAAACCTTTTGCGCGATCCCGTCCCAAAACTGCGGATCGTCACGATAAATCCCCTTTCGCTCTTCCATCAACTCCGTTACCACCGACTCGAAAGCGAGCGACATCAGTTTTTTGGAGGAAGCGTCCAAAATCTCTCCCCGGGTAATCGAGTGTTTTGTCGTTCCGAATAAAAGGGCAAACCGTCTGTCAAAATCTTCTACGAGAGCCAATTTTCTCTTCTCTGCCGATCCATGGTCGATTGCAGCGGTTGTTACTTCATGGGAGGAATCAAGGAAATGAGTCTCTGTTTCCATCTGGATGGAAGGAGCCGGATCTGCCCCTTGAATCTTAGAGGCTAACTTAGCGTCAGTTGCAACTCTCTCCGTGTCAATTGGCGCCTCCTGAATAGGATGCGCGAACTCTCGAGCGGCAAAGGGTGTATCGTCTCTCTCCCCCCTTTGATTGCCGCGCTTCATCGCAAAGCCTTCTTCTCGATTGAGGATGCCTCTCGTGAAAAAGGCGCGTAAATCAGTTTGTACAAGGGGATGCGAAATGATTTTCCTGATAACCTCTTTGGCTTTTTTTTCCCGCGTCACGTCCAGAGTGGCAAATCGCACCTCTTTTTTGCCTTCACGCCAGCGTTCTTGCCTCACCAGCTGCGCGATAGCCTCGAAATTTCCTGTTGTCGAATCAATCTCGGGTGCGTCGGAGCTAGCAGAGGAGATGAGCAATCCCTTGGCGAGGAACTTAAACTCTTCGGGCGCAAGCAGCTCCCTTTTGTTGTTGATCAAAGCTAGCTTGTCTAAAAAAACACTCTCGAACCGCCTCAAGGCTTCGTCCACGCTTTTCACTTCGGTGTCGCACTCCTCTTTAAGCTCTGCGACAACGTTTGAAAACACTTCTGACACCAGCTTCTTTGCCGCACCATCTAAAAGCTCTCCTCTAGAGCCCGAATGGGTGGTTTTGCCAAAATGCAGGCCAAACAAAAAATCAAAAGCCTGGCAGAGCTTATCGGATTCAATGATTTCCCCTAGGGCGCTGAATTTAGGGGCATCCGTGAAGAGTAGCCGTTCCATCTCCCTTTTATGAAAGGTGGCGCTTTTACCTTGGATTTTGCCGTAGTCTCTCTCATCTACCAGGATGGCAATTTCCCTGCGCTCGGCGAAAATCACCTCCACCGACTCCCGAAATTTCACCTCTTGCTGTTCCCTCTTCCAGCTGCGGAAATGCTCTCTTAAGCCTTCGATAAGCGATTGATCCACATTCTCTCGCACAGCCGATCGGATCGCTCTGTGGATTAACCGGGCAACGTCAGCGATTCTGCTGGCCTCTGCAGTGTCATGGGTCATCGAGAGACGACTTTCCTCCGCTTCTATCTTTAAAAATAGGCGGGGCCCTTCGCTCCCTCGTCGGGTGTTCAACAATTCAACTAAAATCGAGTCCAGTTGTTGAATTTTAAAGGCAACATGGTCTGGATCCAAATCTCCAGTAGTCATATCCACCTCCCGCATTCAAGCAGCAAGTTAGGAAGAGTTGATTTAATTCAAATTTCACCGAAAATGTCGCGAAATTTAGTTCTGGTCAAAGAGAAATCTCCCCAAGATTAAAAGATTACAAGTCACCAAATATTAGAAACATAAGGCAACTTGTAAACTTTCAATCCCGCGGCTTTTCAAAGCCCTCATGCCAAATCGAGAGACACTTTTGGTATTACCATTCATTAATTGCTGGCACGACCTAAAATTTAACAACCACCAACTACCCATGATATTATGGTAACATTTTCTGCATTTAAATTTTTAATAAACAACATCAAATTACCTTGCAGAGAGGGAGTCATGGATGTATTATAGACACCGCAAAGAAACCTGCGTGAAACTGTTACCGGAAGCATCGCCGAATTCGGCATAACGGATTCTTAGAGCCCTATTTAGCAACAAGGCATACGATTTCAGTTTGTGGACAGTCCCTTATAGGCAATTTTTGCGACGAAACTTCTGATCCTAACTTGTAACACCCTCTTAACCTCTTCAAAAGCATAAACTGATGCCAATTTACAGACCGAACGAACTCTTTTCGTTTCTCGCCAAAGAAAATCTTGCTCCCAAAAAAGGGCTTTCGCAAAACTTTCTCATCGACGGCAATATCATTCGCAAAATAGTCGAAGAAGCCGATGTCCAAGCCGGTGACTTCATCGTAGAAATCGGACCAGGACCGGGTGTCTTGACAGAAGCTATGCTGGATAAGGGCGCCTCCGTGCTTGCTATCGAAAAAGATAGCGGATTTGCCGACAAGCTGACGCGTTTTCAAGATAAGGGCCGGCTCACGATCCTCAACGAAGATATTCTCGAAGTGGATATCGCAGCAGAAATTAAGAAGATGGGCGTAGAAGGCCCACTGAAAGTCATTTCCAATCTTCCCTATCACATCACAACACCGATCATCGTGAAGCTGCTGGCGATGGGAAAGGCTTTTTCCAGTATCGTCGTCATGGTACAAGAAGAAGTTGCGCAGCGGTTTGCGGGAAAACCAAAAACAAAAGAATACGGCTCAATTACCGTGTTCCTATCCTTCTTTGCCGATGTACGCTACGGTTTCAAGGTCAAAAGAAGCTGCTTTATGCCTCAACCTAAGGTGGATTCCGCGATCGTTATCTTCCATCCGAAAGACCCACCGATTCAAGACGAAGAACAGCAGACAAGGTTCTTACACTTGGTTCGGCTTGCCTTCAACCAACGGCGAAAGACCCTAAGGTCAGCCCTGGAACGGGAGCATGAAAAAGCCTTGGTTGTAAAAGCTCTAAAACAAGCGAACTTTAGTGATTGTGCAAGAGCGGAAGAGCTCTCGTTAGATGAGTTTCTTCTATTCTACAGCTCTCTTCTTCTTGTAGAAAAAGAGCAACCCGAAAAGCCCGCCTCCTAAAACCACAAATAAAATAAGCGTCTTCCAGCGGGCAATGCCCTCAGGACGCTTAACCCCATTCGGAGAAGCCTCTTTGCGCTTGGGGAATAGGGATTCCTTGAGCCAGTGGCTCCAGGTCTCAGGAACGTCTTCATGCGCGAGCACAGGATAGGTCTTTACCACTCTTTCTTCATCATTGACGAGCCGGATCTCGCCGATCAACTCACCCTTGTGTATAGGAGCTTTTAACTTCTCATCCAGATGCAAAAGGCATTTGAGACGCGGTTCTTCGGCCGGGTAAAACTGCAGGCAGATATCTTTTTCCACAAGGGCTGTCAAAGGCTTTGCTCCCCCCGGAACTTTTATCTTCTGCTTTTGTGCCCCGCTGCGGATCAGCACCTTTTCAAGCTTAGGCTGGCTAAAAGCCACTTCGAACATTTTTTTAGCATCTTTGAAAAGATCATCTCTCTCTTTCGTCTTCAAAAGTACAGCAATTAAAACGCGTCCATCATTTTCCGCTGCAGCCACAAGAGTGTTCATGGCATCTGAGGTATATCCTGTTTTCACTCCAATCGCTTTAGGATAAAAAAACTTGCCCTTGCGCAGCAGTTTGTTCGTTTGAACAAGCACTGTCGGTTGCTGTTTGTTGGTTTTAGGCCTTGTGTAACGGACCGTCTTCACAATGGTTTTAAACTCTTCCTTTTGGAGAGCTTCCCGCGTAATAATTGCCATATCACGTGCCGTCGTCACATGCTTTGGATGGTGCAGGCCATGCGGGTTGTAGAAGGTTGTTGTCTTGCAGCCCAAGTCTTTAATGTATTTATTCATCTCTTCAAGGAAAGAAGGAATTGTTCCTCCAACATATTGAGCAATAACGTTGGCAGCGTCATTTCCAGAGGAGACCATCATGCCATAGAGCAAATCTTCAAGCCGCATCTCCTCCCCTTTCTTGATGCCGATGTGGGATGAGTTGACCTCGAGCCACCAGGCCGGAATAGAGTATCCGGACCGCCTTTTAGCTTCTTTGGTGATCGTTACGATTGCATCATTTTCGGCACTGACCACATCCTCAAGCTTATTGCCCAAGGCATGCAAGGCGAAAAGACAGGTTGCAATCTTAGTGATACTGGCGGGGTATTGCGGACGGTCGGCATTTTTTTCGTAGAGGATGGCGCCCGTATCGGCATTGATGAGAATGGCGGATTCCGCGTTTACCGCTACCTGAAGTTTTCCCCCATACGCAAACGAGGGAAAGCAGAGGGTCAATAAAAGAGAGATTAACAGGCTTCCTTGATAAGTAAAAAAAAGGAAGAGCTTTTCGCTCATTGCTACGCGACCGCTTGGTTGTTTATGTTGCAAGACTTATAGACAAATTCAGCAGCAAAGCATGCTGATTTGAGTTTGCGGGCAGTCTCTTATAGTGTTGAGGCTACAGAAAGCACGCTAGTCTATAGGGCTCTCGAAAAAAATACACTAACATCCTCCTTCCTTCAACCGAAAAACGCACAAGGAGATCATATTTCCTATTTGCACAGCAAATCCAACTAACAGTTTCCACCAACAATAAAATAAGAAACAACAGATTAGTTATAGATTTAATTAAAAATTTAAAAACAAAACAAATTGGCATCAAAATTGCTTTGGTTTAAATGAAAATAATCTTAAACCAAAGCAGGTATTATGGATGACATTCAGGCAATTGAAGAGTGTTTCAAAAAAATAGCGAATAACCTGACAGATTGGATACCCGAAGGTATCGCGGAAGTCGACATTGATCTTTTACAAAGACTTAATCTACTGAATGTCAACAATGAAGAGGAAGACGACGAGTTAACTCGTTATTTTCATGTGATCGAGTCGCAAGAGAAAATCACCCTTGTCAATGAGCAGTTCGTTGTCTGGATTGTTCCCGACTTGGTCGACGGGGTTCCTATCACTTACACCATCATAGCCCTGAATAAGGAAGCCTTTCCCCATCCTGAAGTCGCGTTCGCAACCTCCGGGGTTTATAATACATCGCGCCTAGTCTTAAAAGTTTTAGAAAGGTATCTGCACGAGATTTTGGAAAACGAGGATGTCCTGACTGATCTGAAGCTCTTAGATCCTTAAATCAATCTGCGCAAGGTGCTTACATATTCCCGGGTTCGCTACGAGCGGAGCTGACAGTCTTGGCAAGGATAAGGACATTATCCTGCCCCTCTCTTTTGTACTCAACCGAGTCCATCATTTTGTAGATGAGAAATAGTCCCCATCCCCCGACACCGGAGTTATCATCCGCCAAATTCTTGGGGATGAGGACATCATCTTTGACGATGTAAGTATGGGGATTGAATGGCTTGCCTTGGTCTTTGATGATGATGCGAATCCCTGGATCGGCCAAATTTTCAACGGCAATCTGCACATTGCCATCCGCGGTGTCTTTGTAGCCATGGATAATCACATTAACTAACGCCTCTTCAGCTACCAGTTCAATGTTCTTGATCGTATTTGACTCAAAACCTGCCTCGATAGCGTAAAAGCGAATATATTCTAGCATCTCATATAGCTTTTCTATCGTAGCAGGAAACGATTTATCCATTACACCCAACCCATGACAACCAGCCATTTAGCGATATATCGAAAGTGTCTCAAAAATTTGAGATTTTGGCATAAGCCATAGATCGAATGCGCTTTATCCGATGCAAGGCCTTACCTATAAAAAACGGTAACCACTTGTATTTGTCAAGCTATACCGAACGTGTCTCGAAATTTGGCTTTGTGGCTTTTCTGGAAGCTCTCCAAGACTGACAGATTACAAGCTATCTCATATTTCTAATAGTAGGTGACTTGCAATCTTTCTGCTGAAGGCTTCCAGAAAAGCCATATTTCAAGACAAGTTTGATATAAAGGGGTTTCTGCTACCGCTACCAGCTGACAAGGACATAGTCAGCGATCTTTCTTGATAGCGCGCGATAGAGGGGACGTTTCGCAGCCTCCTTGGATGTTTCGTAATCACTGAGCTCTCCCAATGAAAAAACGTTGACTCCATTCTGGCTGTAGTAATAGTCATTGTCGTAGTCGTGCCACGCCTCGATGCGGACGGGTCCAAGCAAGGTGCAGCCTTGCCGGCCATCCTCAAGGGAAACTTCTGCTTTGGCAAAAACACGCGTTTCCACCGGAACAATGGAGTGTGTCAGCTCTCCTTTCTTGTTGCGGTCATACCGAAAGCCGATATCTTCATCCCGGATCTCTAACAGATTGATGTGTAAAATAAGGCCGCAGGAGCTGGTCTGGCTGATCGCACAACCTCGCTGGGCGAGTTCTTTGACGACTTCCTGAGTTAAAGAGCCGTCAATGTCTCCTTTCACCAGCGGAATTTGTAATGTTTTGTAAGGGGAGACCGTCTCGCCTGTCCCCATCTGATATCCACAAGAGTTCGAAAGGAAGGCGATTAAGGTAAAAGAAAAAAGTCTGACTAAAGCGTTAAAGGAAAAACAGGCCATCCCCCGGCGTTCGGATTCAAGACAAGCGACAAGGTGGTTCCGGTAAATTCTCATGCTTTGCCAATCAATCGGCTAAATCTTCAAAGTGGAAAAACTCCCCGTTTCCCTCAGGAAGAGAGGTTCCTTCTGCAGTAGCGGCTCTCGCCCGGCATCGTTCGATTACCGTTTCCAGTCCTTCAGGACAGATATTTTGCAATCGGCACATCGCCCGCTCCGCCATTTTGGTCGTCGGAAACTTCGCGATCACCATCTGGTAATAAATAACAGCTGCTCTTGGGTGCTTAGTTCTCAAGTAGAACTCACCGATATTATAGATGCCTGATGCGAAAACTTCATAAATCGTGGCGACAACAACCTCTCCTTCGTCGATGCGTTCATCCTTAGGAAAGTCCTGTCTGAATTTACGTAATGTAATGTCGGCAAACGACAAGATGTCCGGGTTCTGATACTCGATCCGACTTTCTGCCAGATAGACTCTCAGCATGTTCAGGTACGCATCCGGCGCCAATTCATGTTTTGGAAACTTCCTGATCAACGACTGGTAGGTAGCAATCGCTTCCCGGTACTGTCCAAAGGACCACTCCAAACATCCTTTCCTAAACATCGCGTGCGCTGCAAGTTCACTGGTCGGCATCAGCGAGATCACTTCATCGTAAATTTCCATAGCCAAGCCTTTGGCAGGAATGCACTTGGGAAGCTTCGTGCTCTCGATCGGATGGATCATCTCGCCTGCGGCAAGCCGGTCTGCGATCAGCAACTTATAATACACAGCCTCTTCAAAATAGCGTGGTGCCGTCTGGCAACGCAGATAAGCTGTGAGTGCGCAGTTGGAAAAATCCAGATCACAAGTCTCATAGTAGGATACCGCTGCGAAAAACCAGGCGTCCTGGCCATAAGTGCATCCAGGCCAGTTGATAGCAAGAATCCTGAACTGTTTTGCGGCCTCTTCAAAGTCACAGGAATAGAATGCGTTTGTCGCTAACTCATAGTGCTTTTCTTCGGAGAAGGAAGGAATCTCATCGGAGTGGTAGAGAGTGCCATCGATAAGCACATAACCTCCGAAGACCGGTTGAATGGAACCGAGAGCCAGAAAGAGAAACAGGGCTTTTAGCGAAAAACGGCGAATCATCTGAAATCCTTTATGAGGGCAACTGTTTGCGTGCATTATCTCGAAACAGGAAAATTAGTTGTACTTAAAAAACTCATTGAAGCTTAGGAGACATCCTCTGAGTTAAATTTCTGTCGATTTGCAAGTTCTTTCGAGCCGCTTTTCGATTCAATTTTTGGGGTAATATAAGTATATTGGGCAAAACGCTATACCGGAATTGTCTCTATGACACACTTACGGTATAGCATTGACTCTAGACCCTCTCCTCTTCGACTTTAAAAACAGGCGTCACGCTTTTTAAAGCTGAAATCAGTGCATTGGAGGGAGAGACACCCCAGGATGAGTCGATTTCGATCTTCGCCAGATTTTTATCTCCGGAGAAAAATTGGATCACAACGGGAGTATCTCCACGGAAAGCGGCAAAGGTCTCTTTGATTTTAAGAATATCACTAAGCCTGGCTTTTTTAGCCTCAAATGAAATTTTGACATTCTTGACTTTAGGCGGCTCTTTCTCTTTCACTTTAGCAGGAGCTCCTTCTTTTTTTGGCTTCCCGGCCTCGGCAGCTTGCCGCTGTTTTAAGTTTTTGATGAACTGCTTGGCCTTGTCAAAAGCCTGGTCGCAGCGGTGGACCATCGATTCATCCGCTTTGGTCAGATCATCAAGCCACCGGCAGCCGATTTTCAAAGCACCGTCATTCTTTTCAATATGCAAAACAGCATAAAGAAGCTGGTTTTTCTTGAGCAGCAAGTGCTTTTCCTCATAGAGGTCCGACCAAACAGGTACCTCGTAGTGCATCAGGCCGTCGCTAATTTTAAGGATCGCAAATTTTTTCTGGCTCCTGGAAATTCTGACATCCGCCTCTTCCACTAAAAACGCTGTACGAATGACCGAATCAGGATCAAGCCCTTCGATCTTGTCGAGAGGAACGCAAGAAAGCTGCGTCAAAAAGTCTCGGTAGAGATCGAGAGGATGGCCAGATAAAAAGAAGCCCAAAAGTTCCTTTTCCTTAAAAAGTCTGTCCAGCGGAGAGGAATGCACCGATACTTTAGGAGGTTTTTCAAACTGCTTCTCCTTGGTCTCACCCATCATCGTGAAAAAGGTCATGATACCGGATTTATCATCCTTCTCTTCCGAAAGAGCCGCCTCGAACATAGCCTCAATCGACACCTTCAGTTCGTCGCGGGACCAGCGTGTAAAATCAAAAGCCCCCGCTTCAACGAGATGCTCTATCACCTTCTTTCCAACGGTGCGTTTGTCGATCCTCTTGATAAAGTCATAAAGGGACTTGTATGGCCCCCGCTTTTTTCTCTCTTCGATAATGGCAAGAACTGCCCCCTCACCCACTCCCTTGATACCGTTCATGGCAAAGCGGATTGCAGAAGATGTAGCAGCAAATGTTTTACCTGCTTCATTGATATCGGGCGGAAGCAAAGGAATGTGCATCGACTGGCACTCACCGATAAACTTGGCGACTTTCGAGATGTCGTCGCTGTCGCACGTCAGGAGCGATGCCATCCACTCTCTTGGATAGTTGGCCTTGAAATAGGCCGTCGCGTAAGACAAATAGCCGTAGGCAGCCGCATGGGACTTATTGAACCCGTATGAGGCAAATTTCTCCATCTTATCGAAAATGCTCATCGCCAAATCTTCGGCAATTCCATTCTTTAGAGCGCCTTGCTTAAACTTCTCCCTCTGCTTGTTCATCTCGTCGCGGTCTTTTTTACCCATGGCGCGCCTTAAGACGTCCCCTTCGCCAAGGCTGTAGCTGGCAAGCTTCTGGGCAATTTGCATGACCTGCTCTTGGTAGACCATAATACCATATGTCTCTGCCAGGATATCTTTCATCCACTCATGGTCATATTCGATAGGTTCGCGGCCGTGCTTTCTATTGATGAAAGAAGGAATCATGTCCATGGGACCGGGGCGATAAAGGGCGCCGACAGCGATGATCTCTTCAAATTTGTCCAAATGCAACTGTCTTGCCAGATCCTGCATGCCACCCGATTCAAGCTGGAATATACCGAGTGTCTTTCCTTGGTTAAGGAGGTCAAAGGTAGGTTTATCCTCGAGTGGGAGGTTAACCCAGTCGATGTCAATGCCGCGGCTCTCCCGGATCGAATCGACCGTGTGTACGATCGCCGTCAAGGTCTTGAGGCCCAAAAAGTCGATCTTGAGCATACCCACCTGCTCGACCGGCTTCATGGAAAACTGGGTAACGGGCATGTCCGTGTCTTTGCTCATGCAGACCGGAATAAACTCCGTTAAAGGCTCGCCGCTGATGATAAGTCCGGCGGCATGGATGCCCGTGTTCCTAATGGACCCTTCCAGCTTACGACCGAGGTCTATGATCTTTCTGGCCTCTTCATCCTCTTCGCATAATTTGGCAAGCTCCGGATCTTTCTCAAGAGCTCCCTCCAGAGTGATCCCGATATCCTCAGGAATCAGTTTAGCAATCTCGTTGACCTTTTGCAGGGGAACGCTAAGAACCCTTCCGACATCCTTGATAACCATCTTAGCTTTCATCGTGCCGAAGGTTATAATCTGCGCTACGTTCTCCTTGCCGTATTTATTCAGCGTGTACTGGATTACCTCATCCCTGCGATCCATGCAGATATCGACGTCGATATCAGGATAGGATATCCTCTCGGGATTGATAAACCTTTCGAAGAACAAATGAAACCGGAGGGGCTCGATATCGGTGATACCGATCAGGTAAAGAACGATGGAACCGGCACCCGATCCCCTTCCAGGGCCTACCGGAATACCGTTTCGCTTTGCCCAGTTGATAAAGTCCCATACGATCAAAAGATAGTCACACATCCCCTTGGGGGCAATGATGCTCATTTCAAGCTTAAGCCTGTCTTCCACGACCTGCAAAGGATCCTTTCCTGGACAGACCTCCGCAACTTTGGCAAGCCTCTCGGGTGTGTAACGGTTCTTGATTCCTTCCCGGCAAAGGTCCCATAAAAACTTTTCCACCTCGCGGGCACGCTCTTCATCGGTCGGCGACTTGCCTTCCAGCGCCGGGGGCAAGTAGACAGGGTAGTGCTTCGTTTTTAAATCAATCTCCACCTTGCACCGTTTAGCCACTTCCAGTGTGTTTTGAAGAGCTTCAGGCATATCGGAGAAAAGGGCTGCCATCTCTTCGGCGGACTTGAAGTAGAACTCGTGGGAAGGGTAGGTCTTTCTCTTGGGATTGGGAACGCGCCACTTGGGGTTTCCAAGAGAGTCTCTTTCCCAGATCTCGCACGGCTCACCTGACTGGACGTTGATGAGAATCTCATGGGCTTTCCAGTCGGCGCGCTCCATGTAGTGGCTGTCATTGGTGGCAACAACGGGAACATTGAGCTCTTTTGCAAGATCTACGATGGCCTTGTTCAATCGTTCCTGCTTTTCGACAAAATCCAGATGCTGCTTGAGAACCCACGCCTCTTCCCTCAGGCCGTCTCTGGCAATATCTTCTTCCCTCATGCGGTGGCGTTGGACTTCGAAGAACAAGTCTTCTCCAAAAAGCTCCAGATACCAAAGTGCAGCTGCCTTGAACGATTCAGGCGTTCCAGAGAAATACTCGTAGGCAAGCCTTGAGTCCATGCCCCCCACAAGGCAAATCAGCCCTTCTTTGTATTCTGAAATGGCCTCACGATCAATGCGGGGGCAGTAATAGAATCCTTCTAAAAACCCCAGAGAACTTAGCTTGCAGAGGTTCCTGTAGCCTTTATTGTCCTTGGCCAAGAGAACCAGGGAAAAAGCCGCCCTGCCCGTCGGATCCATTTTCTTAAGCCCTCTCTGAAGAGGCGCTTCATAAAAATCGCAGCCGATGATCGCGGCAATCTTCTGTTCTTTACACTCTTTGTAGAATTCAACCGCTCCGTAAAGATTGGCATGGTCGGTCAGTGCGACGTGGGAAAATCCATTTTTCGCCGCCTTTTTAGCAATCTCCTTGGCAGAGGACGATGCGTCCAGGATGGAGTATTGCGAGTGTACGCGCAAGGGTACCCAGAGGGAAGGAGCAGACATGTTTTGGCTCTTTTACTTTCGATTAATGTTTTACTTCCCTTACGCCCCACAGAGGAAGCAGGAAGAAAATGGAAATCGCGCTGCAGCCGGCCATACAGATGAAGAAAGATTCCCATCCGAACGACTCGATGATCGAGCCCAGGGGGCCTCCGGCAGTCGCGGCACCAATGTACGCCATCAGGCCGATAAAACCTGTCGACGTCGCTGCTGCCTTTTTATGAGCAAGTTCAGCGGCATGCACCCCGATCAGCATCTGAGGGCCGAAAATCGTCACTCCAAGCAGGAATATGGAAACCGAATCGATGTAGGGCACGCTGGTAGGAGCGTACCAGAAAAGAAGAATTGATAAAAGAACCAGCACCGCAAAAATCACGTTGACCGGCCCTCGCATCGCTTTGAACAGGTAATCGGAAGACCACCCAGCAGCTAAGCTGCCGACAAATCCCCCCACTTCAAACAGGGACACTGTTCCATTAGCGCCGAGTTTCGTGTACCCTTTCTCTTCGATCAGGTAGATAGCCGACCAGTCGTTAACTCCGGTACGGACAACATAGACAAAGAAATAGGATGCCGCAAGCAGCCAGATGTAGGGATTTCTAAGAACGTGATCCATTAGGATCTCGCGGGTCGACAGTTCATGCTCGTGTTCGACCTCAGACTTGCTTGCACCGACCCAGTCTTGCCTGAATTTTTCAATCGGAGGCAACCCAAGCGATTGGGGAGTGTCCCTCAAGCGATTTATCAAAAACAGGCTGCCGGCGATACAGATGACGCCGGGTATGTACATGGCATATCTCCAGTCGAGATACTGCAAAGCGCCGCCTACAACCCAAGGGATCATGAAAGCACCGACATTGTGCGAAACGTTCCAGGTCGACCACCACGATCCCCTTTCCGACTGCGAGTACCAGTGTGTGAGAAAGCGGGCGCAGGGCGGCCAGCCAAAACCCTGGAACCAGCCGTTAAGACCCCAGAAGATGGCGAAAACAATGAACGACGAGGAGAGGCCAAAAAAGATATTGGCAACACCCGTCATGAAAAGCCCAAACGCCATAAAGTAACGGGGATTGGATCTGTCGGACAAAATACCGCTTAAAAATTTGCTGAGCCCATAGGAAATGGAAAAAACAGAGCTGATGTAGCCAAGCTGCCCTTTAGTAAAATGGAGATCTTCGATAATTCCAGGCTGGGCAAAAATAAAACTTTTCCGCGTGAAATAGTAAAGAGCATAGCCAATGAACATTGAATAGAGGATGCGAATCCTCCAGTATTGATACATCGATTTGACTTTGTTCTCATCCTGGATCTCCGGCAGATAGGGATCCGGCTTGAAAACGTTAAGTATTGATGTCATTGACGACTCCTATAACTTCCCGATTGAAGAAACTGTGGAAAAAGGCGCTCTCTGAATGTGAAGAGCCTTTACCGGACGTGACTTCGTCGATTTTTTGGAAAACATTACTCAATTTGCCTTTTTTCCTTGCGCGAGCATACTCCACCCGAGAAAGGATCATATCTAAGGCACTCCGGAGCGGCAACAAACAAGGTTCATGCCGCCTCCTACAACGATGGCCCGGTTTCCATAGCCAGCAGCAGTTTCAATCCATCGACACATCTAATTGCCGCCGCTTGGCATTTTACAGAATCGGCAGATAGATTTCACACATAAAAAATTTTTAAAAGCCTTTCATTCAAGCTTCTTTTAAAGATTCTTCTTTGATCGACCATTCCATAGAACATCACGCACGGGAAACCTGACTCTCTGGGAGAATAACCAAAACACAAAACCGCAATTATTAACCACTTACATAATATTTCTCAAGTCAAGGCTTCACCAGGACAGAAACTGAATTGGAATAACACAATGAACGTTTAATATATATCAAACTCCTATTCACCAACGCTCACCAAATCCCCACCTCTACCAGAAGCTAGTTCCTGGTCAAACAGTCCACACGGGAGGGCCAAACCTGTGAGAGACTGCCCAAAACTCAAATCAGCATGCTTTGCTACTCCAATTGAAAAATCATAGGTCACCTCACACTTTTAATATTAGGGCTCTTGCAATCTTTCAATCAAAGGGAGCTCGCTCGTTGCCAACAACCCAATTTTAAATACTTTCGGTATAGCCCTAGGGCGTAAACAAATCATACAACTTCAGTTTGTGGGCGGCCTCTTGAATTCCAGCGATGCAAAAGGGGAATTCGCCAGTTGACCGGTAGGTGAGAAATGTGCTAGAAAAGCGGGGGTTATAAAAAGGTAAACTCCTGCCAGAAATGGACTCATGATCAAATTCACCGTTAAGAGCAAAGCGCGAAACGAAACTTATACCTTTTATAAAAAGGAAGTGCTGATCGGCTCTTCCAGAGAATACACCTGCGATTTAAGTTTACCCGAAAGTCGGTTCGAGCCCACCCACCTTCTCATCACGGAAGAAGAAGATCGATTCATTGTCAAAAATTTAGCAAACGACCCCTTTGCCACCCTAAACGACCTTCCCTTCGGCAAGAGGATTATTAAAGATCAAGATGTCATTGTGGTAGGTGACACCATGATCATCTTTGAGGGAGCCCTTACAAAAGAAGGCCAATCCTACCAGGAATTCCCACTTTTCAGCACAAAAGGAAATCTGGCCGGAATCGTCGAAGAGGCTATCGAAAGAGCGGCAACCGCCGATGAGCCTGAGGAGGCCCACCCTGAAGACCACCCTGAGAGAGAAGATCTTCCCCTTCAGAGAGACTCCTCGGAGGATTACCCGCTTGATATGGACGCTTTGAACGATCTCGCAGCGAAAGACTCCTCCAAAGAGATGGACCCTGCCGAAATGGAAGCCCTCTTGGAAGAGTGGCAGGAGATCGAAAATGAATTCAGGGGAAGCCATGCCGAAACGAGTGATCCCCCGCAAAACATGCCCGCCGAGCGAGACATCTTGCAGGCGGAATCGACACAGGCAGCCCATAAGACTCCTCCTCAAGAGGCGGAACCGACAAAGAAAACACTCATTTTAGATCTCAGTGATAACGAGCATGAGCCCCTCCCCTTTAAAACATCACCTCCCCCAAGAGCAGGAGCTACCCAGCCGAAGTCAGAGGACAAACCAGTCAAAAAAATCATCAGCGCACTTAGACCTCAGCTGAAAATAATCTTCATCACGTTCGCGATCGCGACTCTCCTTCTCTTTTTACTCATCGGCGGATCACTGTGGAAATTCAATCACGAGAGTGAAAAAAGGGTCATTGAAGTTTCCAGAAGCGTCTCAGATATTGCCCTGGCAATGACCTATGCGCAGATTCACCACATAATTCCTCACCAGCACAACTGGTCAAATCCCCAATTCTTAAAATCCAGCGTAGCGGCCTCCCTCTCTCCGCATCACGAAGCCCAACTGAGGCTTGAGGGTAATGGAAAATTGAATGACGATTATCTCTTGCGCATCTACACCAACAGAGACAACTCCCGTTTTGTGATCATTGCCCAGCCCGAGCCAAGCCTTTTTCACTATTTAACCACTCCCGATTCGATTGTTGTGGACTCAGCCATGATGACACTGCGCAGAATCAACGATCTAAAGGCCTTAAACAGACTGCTCATTGACCCCGACCAACTGCACAGCCCCGGCAGCGATGATGTTGCCCGCATCCTCAACCGTGCACAAATCATCCCAATGGATCTTCTGGCCGATAAAGACAACCACAACGGCTTCAAAACACCAGAGAGACTAAAGGTAAAATATCCCGGAGCTGAAAACTACATCTACAACAGCCCCCGCTACAGTCGCGTCGGCGACCGTATCATGTCGGAAGCTGTAGAAGCATTGTCCAAACCGACTAACTCAAGCGAGATGCGTAAACTCAAAGAGGTGCTTCGCTCCATCGCCAAACTCCCTTTTGCTGTCATGTACACCACAAAAGGAAAAGAACACGCTGAAAAAGCCAAAATGGCAATATCCTCGATCGTCCAGGGAGAAGATTTCCTGCTCGCCTACATCGACTACGATGAAAAAAGTAACAAAACCACCAGTTATCTTATCGACGATGAAGATCTCAGACCGACAGACGGGCTGCGTCAAGAGAGCGAACTCGATCCCTTGAAGGCCGCACGGGCTGCCGCCGTCGCCCTGATCGGAGAAGCGACCTCCCAGAGACCGCTTAATTCCTACCGGCGTGAAATGGAACTCGCCTCCCCCCTCTACACCGAACTCAACAATCTCTCCAATCAACGCAGGGGTGAACTTGAAAAAATTCACTCCGAACTGGATCTGATGATCTCTCACGAGATTGAAGAGCCAGGCTCTTACACAATCGAAGATTTGCAACAAAAAGCGATCGCTTTGACGGAAAAGATCGAGCAAACGAATGTCTCCATCATGCGCAAATTGTATCAAATTTACGGAAGCCACAAAAATATTCCTTTGAGCGAATTTTTGGACTATGTGGAAAAGTCGGGATTGAGAAGTCTGGCTGCCAACGAGCTCTTCTCAACTCAAGGACAGGAAACCTCCACTAACTGCAGCTTGCCGGAAGAGGGGAAAAAGGCGATTCTGGAGATAGAGGCCGCGTCCAACTTCAGCCCTCTCTTTGACGCCATCAGCAAGGCTGCTTCGTACTTCTCTTGCGATCCTTCAGAAGACCCTCAGCTGATCATTGCGTTCCAAAATCAGGTCAAAGGCGCCGTTGTCGATAAACTCAACGATTTTATCCTTCTCCGCAGCTTTGATGACGAAAGCGACGTTTTCACCCCCGATACCCGAGAAAAGCTCTCGCAGGCAATGAAAGAGGCCTGGATTTTTGATCTGGAAGAGCAAAATTACTACCTCGATGAGTTCACCCGAAGGTATGCTGAGCTAAATTAAAAAAAACATAGCTAATCCTTCTACAGGTATGCCCGAACATAGGGCTGAATTTGAACTTATTTCTCCCTTTGCAGCTGAGCGAAAGAGTCTCAAAATTTAGGACACTTTCGGTATAATGGGGATAGGCCTAAGATGAGAAACGTCCGACTCTCTCTTCTTTACTCATATCCCCTTTTAAAGTAACATATTACCGTCAAAAATTAGGTTGATCATGAACATTTCACTTCCCCCCGGCGTCTTTGACATCATTCCCTTGGACGAAAACGAACTCTGGCGCTCTTCCTATCTCTGGAATTTTGTAGAAGCTACAATACGCGAAACGGCGGCCGAGTGGGGCTACCAGGAAATTCGGACACCGATTTTTGAAAAAACCGAACTCTTTCTAAGAGGCGTTGGCGAAGGAACCGACATCGTTAGCAAGGAAATGTACACCTTCCAGGATAAGGGAGACAGATCGCTGACGTTAAGGCCTGAAGGGACAGCACCGGCTATGAGGGCGCTCATCGAAAATCGTCTGGACTTAAAGAACCCGGTGCAAAAGCTTTTTTACATCCAGCCTATGTTCCGCTATGAAAGGGCGCAGGCGGGGAGGTACCGACAGCACCACCAGTTCGGGGTCGAGGCAATCGGCATCAAATCCCCCTATCAGGATGCCGAATTGATCGACATGATCTACACTCTCTATCGCCGCCTTGGACTGCAAGACCTTTCGGTGAAACTCAATTCTCTTGGAGACCCGGAGTCACGAAAGAGATATAAAGAGGTGTTGATCAAATACCTTGAGAGCCACCGTGAAAAACTATCAAATGACAGCAAGGAGAGGCTCACAGTCAACCCTCTGAGGGTTCTCGATTCAAAAGCGGAGGAGGATCAGCCCATCATCGAGAACGCTCCCTCGATCCTTGAGTTCCTCTCAGACGAAGCCTCAATGCACTTCGAAAAACTCAAGTCGCTTTTGACGGAGCTTTCCATCCCCTTCACCATTGCACCCCGACTTGTAAGAGGGCTTGACTATTACAATTATACAGTTTTTGAAATCGTCACCAACAGTCTGGGAGCTCAAAACAGCATAGCCGGCGGAGGCCGTTATGACGGTCTGATCAAATCCTTAGGCGGTCCCGACCTTCCTTCATGCGGTTTTGGAACAGGAATGGAAAGGATAATCCAGACTATGCTCAAGCAGAGCACTTTCCCCGTGGAAAGACCGGCTCCTTTACTTACCTTGATTCCAATGGGTGAGGCGGCGGAGCTGCTCTCGTTCAAATTCCTTCACCTGCTCCGTGAAAAGGGAATCAGTGCTGAGATGGAAATGGGCCTGAAGAAGGTGGGTAAGGCGATGTCCCGAGCTGAAAAAAACGGCTCCAAGTACGTCGCGGTCTTAGGAGAAACGGAACTCGAGACGCAAAAGTTTCGCTTAAAGGAAATGGAGACAGGAGAGCAATTTGAGGTTAACTTTGAATCCGCCCTACGTATCCTGCTCCTGCAAAAGGAGTCCGCTAGCTATGAAAGGCTCTGGGCTAACTTAAACTCTCCTTTTCAAAGTGATGTCGAGAAGGAGTTTTTCCTAAAAAAAATGAACCAATCCATAACCTGCACCAATGAAGCCTCTTCCAATTTGAAAATTGCGCTTGAGAAGATGCAGGAAATTTTTGACAAACCATCCCAGTAAAAATAAGGTTTAGCCCCGATGGATTACAGAAGAACCCACACATGCGGTGAATTAACAGAAGCAAACGATCGAGAAACTGTCAGGCTTTCAGGGTGGGTACACCGCAGAAGAGACCACGGCGGTTTGATCTTCGTTGACCTAAGGGACAGATTTGGACTGACGCAACTGGTTTTAAATCCTGAAACGATTCCCGACGCCCATCGCCTCAGATCCGAATGGGTCATTACAGTGACAGGCAATGTGCTTAAAAGAAAAGAGGGCATGAACAACCCTAAGTTGTCTACAGGTGGTATCGAAGTGCATATCAACGAAATGCACATCCTATCACAAGCTAAAACCCCGCCATTTTCCATCTCCGATGAAGATGTCGAAACACATGAAGACATCAGACTCAAATGGCGCTATCTTGATATACGACGAGGTAAGATTGCTTCCAATCTGATCAAAAGAAGCGAATGCATGCAAACCGTGCGTGCCTTCCTTGCGGAAAATAAATTTCTCGAAATCCAGACACCGATTCTCGCCAAGTCAACTCCCGAAGGAGCCAGGGACTACCTGGTGCCATCAAGAATCTATCCGGGACAATTTTATGCCCTTCCGCAGTCGCCGCAACTTTTCAAGCAGCTGTTCATGATTTCAGGGATGGACCGCTATTTTCAAATTGCCCAGTGCTTCAGAGACGAGGATTTAAGAGCGGACAGACAACCGGAATTTACCCAGATCGACTTGGAAATGAGTTTTGAGACCCCAGAAGGGTTGATGACTCTGATGGAAAATCTGATGAAGAAAATCTTCGAAGCCCATGCGGGAGTCAAAGTGGAAACACCTTTCCGTCGCATGAGTTACCAAGAGGCCTTGGAAAAATACGGAACCGACAGGCCCGACCTCCGCTTCGGCATGCCGCTTGTTTCACTGAGCGATATCGTCTCAGCCTCTTCCTTCACTGTGTTCCTAGACGAGATCAGAAACCTCGGTGTCGTCAAAGGCCTGACTGTGAAAGCGGGCTCTAAGCTGAGCCGTAAAGAAATAGACGACTATATAGCCTTCGTGCAGCGTCTCGGACTCAAAGGGCTTGCCTGGATGAAGATGCAAGACGGCAAACTGCAGTCGAGCATTGCAAAGTTTTTCCCTGATGAGGTTCTGTCCAGCCTAGCCGGTAAAATGGAGGCTGAAGAGGGAGACCTGATCTTCATGGCAGCAGGAGAACCGGGAAGGGTAAACCTTTCATTGGATCACCTACGAAGAAAGTTGGGAGAAGATCTGGGCCTCATCGACAAAGAGCGAAATG
The DNA here is from genome assembly GCF_900000175.1 of Estrella lausannensis. Lineage (NCBI taxonomy): Bacteria > Pseudomonadati > Chlamydiota > Chlamydiia > Parachlamydiales > Candidatus Criblamydiaceae > Estrella > Estrella lausannensis. Next base: position 166,933 of record NZ_CWGJ01000006.1, on the reverse strand, counting down.
AATTCCTTTGGGTGACAGACTTTCCTTTATTTGAGTGGGATGCAGAAGAAAACCGTCTGTCTGCAGTGCACCACCCCTTTACCGCGCCCCACCCAGACGACATCCCCCTTCTGAAGACAGAGCCTTTGAAAGTAAGATCTAACGCCTACGATATGATCCTGAACGGATACGAGATCGGCGGCGGATCCCAGCGAATACACTCCATGGAAGTGCAAAAAGCAATTTTCAAATTGCTAAACATCACCGAAGAAGAGCAAGAGAGCAGGTTTGGCTTCTTCTTGGAAGCGCTCGAGTATGGAACGCCTCCTCACCTCGGTCTCGCGTTTGGACTCGACAGGATCATGATGCTTCTTTGCAACACAACAAATATCCGCGATGTCATCGCTTTCCCGAAAACACAGAAAGCGCAAGATCTTATGCTGGAGTGCCCATCCACAGTAGAGATACGCCAGCTTAACGATTTAGGGATCCAAATCGCGGAGTAAGCCTAAGTCTGGATAGACGGCTGTTTGAAGAGGCGAGGGCAAAACTCGGACCATCAAACAGCCTCTACAATTGGTTATCCACTCTAAAAGTCATGATTTCCCCTTGATCCCTCTCCCAGGATCGCCTCCTCACGAAATGCTAGACAAATTACCCTCCATTCCTTAACGTATCATCATTTAACTCATCGACAGATAAGGAGTAAGTAGAAGCCATGTCAAAGCTTAAAAGCCAAGCAATGCTGATCATGACATCCTGCATCACGGCAGTGGGAGCCACACGGCAGTGGGAGCCATGAGCCCTGCCCCTCAAACGCTGCTCGCGGAAGAACAAGCCAAGAATCTAGCAGAGAAGCCGGAAGCGGACGATATCAACATCTCCCTCCTGTCTGAAGCTTTCGGCCATTTCATCGGCCGCAACTTGAAATCCCCTGGAGTCACATTTGATATTGACGCCGTGATCAAAGGACTTAAGAATGGCGCTGCAGGACAGCCTGCGCCCATGAACGACCAAGAGTATGAAATGGCAATGGCCAAACTGCAGGAGAAAGCGTTTGCGGCTTTATCCGAGCAAAACCTGACCGCCGCCAAGGAGTTTCTTGAGAAAAACGCAAAAGAGCCGGGCGTCGTCGAAATAGAGCCGGGCAAACTGCAGTATCAAATTATAAAACCGGGCTCCGGAGAAGAGGTGAAGCCTCACTCCACACCGCTGATCCATTACAGCGGTAAATACCAGGACGGCACCGTATTCGGCTCGTCGGAAGAAGTCGGTGGTCCAATCACGATCCCCCTAGACCAGACCATCCCAGGATTTAGCAAAGGCTTACTCGGAATGAAAGAAGGAGAGAAAAGAAAACTCTTCATTCACCCGGACCTCGGCTACGGAACAATGGGTAACCTGCCTCCAAACGCCCTTCTCATTTTTGAGATTGAAGTAGTGAAAGCTAATTCATCCGACCTAAACTTACAGTCGATGGCATCTGATGATGAAGAAAAATCAGGTGAGAAAGCATCCCACGAAGGCGACGAGGGCAACGATAAGGATGACGATGAGGGTAGCGACAAAGATGACGACGACAAGGATGAAGATTAAGTAATCCGGCCTTAAGTCTCCCTCAAGGCGCCCATAAGGGCGCCTTTCCCATTTATTCGGTATAAAACAAGCTCTAGCATGGAAGTTATCCTTTTTCAGCCCGAAATTCCCCAAAACACCGGCAACATCATCAGAACCTGCAGCGTCTCCGGCTGCCGCCTGGTGTTAGTTGAACCGATCGGCTTTTCCCTGACAGACCGCTGGCTTAAGCGGGCAGGCATGGACTATATGGAGGAGGTCTCCCTCAGCCGTATTGATGATCTTGAAAGGTATCTTATGGAGGCTCAAAAGCCCTTCACCTTCTTTTCAAGTAAAGCGGATAAGATTTATACCGAGTTCAACTATTCCCAAGACCACATTTTCATCTTTGGCAGCGAAAGCAAAGGCCTGCCTGGTAATCTCTTTGAAAAGTGGCCTGACCGGTTTGCAAAAATCCCCATGATGGAAGGTAAAAGATGCCTTAACCTGGCAACCTCTGTCGGAATTGCTGTCTACGAAGCTGCCCGTCAACAAGGGTTTCGCTTCTCGCCGTCATAGGACGATTTCAGAGAAATCTTTACAAAATCACAAACAAATATTTATTTACAATTAACCATCAAGGTTATATAATATTTATTTAAAAAGGTGGTTTCCAATGATTAATCTATTCCTTTCAACCGCGCTTGTTGCCGGTACCCTATTTGCCAACACTGCGGCTAGCTCCACACTCTCTCACGAAACAACCGAAAGAAAGGAAGCGATTCAGGAAGGCGGCCTGCGCATGGGATTCAACCATGGCACCCATGAAATCTCCATTCTCTTCCCCAAGGAACACGCACTGAAATACCTCAACACGGAAGAGGGTAAACAAATCTACCATTCCCAAGAACCCTATCAAGAGCAATTCATCTCATACCAATTTGCCTACCAGGGATTTTTGGTCGATGGCCTCTCTGCGTTCAAGCAAAATTACCTGGCAAACGTCCAGGAGAGCATGAAGAAAAAGAATCCGAGAGCGGAAGGGAAAGTAATTCTAGACGAAAAGAGAAGCCCAAACAGGCAGAGGACTATTATCGAGCAGGTAAGTGAAACAGGGAAAAGGACGGTATTTGTCGCCGATTTTATCACGATCGAAGATCGCGTTTACCTCGTTTCCGAAATGATCGAAGCGTCTCAGTTCATCAACAAAGAGACTGCCGAGCTTATCGATGAGGCTTTTTTCGAAAGCATTAATTTAAACTAAAAAAAACCCGGGAAAGCCCGGGTTTTTTTCTTATCTTAATGGGGACGCTCTACAGAGCCTCGCTGATCATCTCGATGAACGCGTCTTTATCTCTCACGCCAACAACACGGTTAACCTCTTCTCCCCCTTTGAACAGTATGATTGTCGGGATGGAAGTCACGTTAAACTTGGCCGTTGTGTTTTGTGCAGATTCGATATCCAGTTTTGCTACTGTAATCTTATCGGACATCTCGTTCGCTAAATCTTCGATGATGGGTGCTATCATCCTGCAGGGGCCGCACCAGTCTGCATAAAAGTCGACAAGAGTCACACCATTTTGAATAACGGATTCGAAATTGGAATCGTCGAGGTGTTTGATTTGATTTGCCATTGTATGTCTTACTCCTTCCTCTTTGCGGCACTCTTTCTGCCGCATGCGATTGATGAAACTGAAGTGGAATTGCTGAAAGTGTGGCTGCGCCGTTTTCAACATCATTTGAAAAGATGGCGCCATGAATGCCCAAGCGATCAGCGCTCACGGGGCAATCCTTTTTAAGAATTCCTACGCGGGTTCCTCGTTATATGCTAAATTATCCCAAACCGCACCCTTTTAAGCTAGGGTATTTTTCTCTCGAAGAGGGTGCCTGGATCCGATCGGGGAATTTGCGGACACCCACCATGTAATCTCCCGTTTCAAGACATCCTCCTCGTCACGTCCCCCTAACTCCACCCAAGATGCGTAACTGCCGGGTAGGGCTGTAACGAAAGTGTCTCAATATTTGGCATCCGACGACATGAAAGCCCTCTGTGCCAAATTTTGCCAGGCTTTCGGTACAAGAGCCTGTAAACAGATTCGGTTCCTTGAAATTTAAGATTTTATTCACTACAATTTAGCCTTTATTAACATAAATTTTAGCATTCCGATGATTCAAGTAAAACATAACGCGCCAAAGACAAGCAACACTCCCCACGACTACTATGTGCTTGCCTTCTACCACTTAACCTCCATTGAAGACCCTGATCTCGAGGTGGAAACTCAAAAAGCCTTTATTGCAGAACGGAGCATCACCTGCCGTCTCTATGTTTCCCAGGGTGGAATCAATGGACAGATGTCAGCCTACCGCGATGATGCGATCGCCTATATGGAATGGATGCAAAAGAGAACCCTGTTCAAGGATATGCCTTTCAAAGTTCACTACTGGCACGAGCACGTATTTCCCCGGCAGCAGGTCAAAAAACGAAAAGAGCTGGTTGCCCTCGGCCGAGAAGTGGATTTCGACAAGCGAGGCACCCACCTTAGCCCGTCTGCATGGAAAGAGATGTTGGAGAACGAGAAAAAATCCCTTTTGATCGATGTCCGCAATAGCTATGAATACGATGTTGGCCACTTTGAGGGAGCAGAAAACCCCGAGTGCGAAACATTCAAAGAGTTCACCGCCTATACCGAGAAACTGGCCGACCGCTACCCTGATGAAAAGCCTCCGGTCATGATGTATTGCACGGGCGGCATCCGCTGCGAATTCTATTCGGTTCTCCTGAAAGAAAAGGGCTTTGAAGAGGTATATCAACTGGAAGGGGGGGTCATCGATTATGGGATTAAAGAAGGCGGTGACCACTGGAAGGGAAAACTCTTTGTTTTCGACGACAGGATGACAGTCCCTATTGCAGAAGGAGAAACTGAAAAAACAGGAAAGTGCATGTTCTGCGAAACGACGAGCGAGCACTACTACAACTGCGCCAACATGGAGTGCAATCGCCTCTTTCTGTCTTGCCCGCAATGCCTGGAAATGCGCGTAGGATGCTGCTCTGAGGTGTGCAAGAGCTCAGAAAAGATCAGGCCCTATCATCATCAGGATCCCCATAAGCCCTTCAAAAAGTACTATCACTATTTTGGATATGTCAAGGATATCAAAGATCCAGAGCAAAAGGGTAAAAAGTCTGCTGCGGGGACTGTCCCTATGAATCTTGACCGCAAAGAGCGTTAGTAATCTGTCAGTGACGCGTCAAAACCCTGAGGGTTTTGACGCAAAAGAATATCGAAGACTATCTCATAGAGGTTACAGGGACCTCGCTTCCAGAAGCCGCATGAGCCCTTCACTTAATTCAAAGCAGCCCTTAAAAAGTGCTTTCGGCCTTTTGGCGTTCATGGATAAAGACCATCATCTGATCTTGCGTATCTTCTGTAACAACAGTAAGACCCGGTTTGATTCCTTCTTCCGAGAGCTCAAACGCACGCATGGTATTACAGATCCTACCCCTAAGCCGCACACCTGCACCCTTGATCCCCGCCATATTTCCATAGTCGTGGAACATGCGCAATGTCATCTCGCAGGCCGTGATCAGAAAAATCACCTCTTTACCAGGATTATCCCGAATGGCTTCAAATACTTTCCGGCCAATATGATGGACGGTGGGGATGATCACAGGTACTGTGTACCCTTTTGGCAGTTGGTTCATCGCCTTCCCGATAAAGCATTGCCGGCATACCAGATTGGCAGGATCACGGATGCACCGGTCAGTAAAGCGGCCCGAAGGGCACTCTAAAGGTTTGTGGCAATAGGAAAATCCTGCCACCAGCACCGTGTTTTTTTCCTTGAGAAGATCTTTGAACGCGTTGACCGAAGAAACCCCATAAAGAAAAAAATCGCCCTCTTCTTTCATCGGAAACCGGCCAAAATACGAACGGATCAGACGCGATAAATGGTAGAAGGGACGGCGCATAAAGCTTAAGAAGATGGAAGCGCCCTCATCTTTGCGTATCATCCACCACAGGCTCTTAAGCCTGAGGAACCGTCTTGTCTCCTCGGTGATACCCACCATTTTGGGAAGGGACTTAAGCTCTTTGAGAGGTAACTCCTCTTTCGCAGACTCAGCTCTCGCATCCCAGAGCTTGAGCCTTTCATCAAACGGGAGCTCCTCTTTCCACACTTTCAGTTTATCCATGCACTACCACTCTGTTCCTCTGAAAAAGAAGGGATTATACTGCCCCCGATTTTTGCAGAGCAAGAAAGAGTTTTGCAGCAGATTCCGCCTTGGATGTAAATATTCAGCGGACATCTCGCCCTTGTGAGCTGATGCTTTGAAACTCACCCGCGCGGCAGGTAAGCTACCGACAGGCTTAGAGACTGTCTATAAGCTGAAATTGTGAGATTTATCTTCTGAATTTGTAAGACACTAAAAGTGAATCGAAATTGACCTTTTTTCACTTGCAATCATGGGGGGCTGTTTTAAAGCCAGAAGCCCAAACTTTGAGAGACTGCGGGGCGTCATCGGCAGGATTAGGACCGGCTATATCATCCATGATATAGCCGTCCTTGTAGGATATATTATGTATTAGGGGTATTATTATTATGAAAACTCTGTAAGAGGACTATCCCTCTGATTGCGCTTGTTTTACAATTTCCATGGCTGCCAGCTTAACCGTCTCGATGCCGCCTTGAAATCCTGCCATTCGCATCAGCTGATCCACATAGTTGATCTCTGTCTGGAGATGGTCGTTGATCGACTCAAGCTGCGCGATTTTTTTTAACAGTTCTACCTTGTTCATCGGAATACCTCCTTGCCCGCATGGGATCTGATCTATTAGCTAAGTAGCAACATCAGTGCCAATGCCCTTTCGTTGCCAAAATTTGCTTTTTTTTGAATACCCTTAAGTATTCACGGATTTCATTAACACTAAATAAAGGAGAAATATTTATTGTGTAAATTGACGAATTAATATACTTAAAATTTTATTTTACTAAACAAATACCACCATTCCGCTGCAGATACGGTTTAGGGGGCGGAAGCAAAATATTCCGACTTTTCTCCAAGGCGAAGGAAATAATGCTCATATCGCTCGTACTAGAGACCTTTTTTCCGGGGGCGGTAAGTTCTTAGCAGGTAAAAAAAAAGCCTCCGGAAGGAGGCATTGAGGAAAGTGGCCACTCGTGCCAGTCGTTAATGGGGGGTACAACTTACGATTTTGAATTTTTGGCAGAGTCCTTAAGCGATTCGATCCCGTTTGGAAAACCAATCATCCTGAAGAGACGATCCATAAACAGGATCTCGGTGAGGAGTTTCTTTTTCTTATGCTCCAGCCTATTCATTTTTCTTGTCAAAGCTGCCAGCTCTTTATCTTCCATGATCTAACCTCTTCCTATTGACGCATCCTCTTCTTTATATGCAAAGTTAATGCCATTCTTTCGGTTTCATGGTAAAAAGTGTCAACAGAGCGTGCGCTCCCCGGTTCATCCTGAAAATTACGGTTGAAAAACGCTGATTCTACTACCATGTCATTACGGAGTTACCCTTATGTTTTATCGCGATTATGTATGGATCAAAGGAAAGCCGCAGGGAAGGGAAAATCCTCCCGGACAACAACTAGACACGACCAGCCGTTATAAAATTGTCCGAGACCCGTACGGAAAGCGTCATTCCGTTGAACTGTATAAGGATGGAAAATTTCAGGGAATCATCTACGATTCGCATCTCTTTGATTTTCGACTCTGTGTCTCAAAGATGGAAAGCTCCTGGCAAAAAATCGATGCGGAATTGGTGGACCATCATCCAGCTTCCCTGATTCGTGATCAGGATGACCGGACAATAGCCGAAGAGCGCTATATTTTCGCGCACGGCTTATGCACCGAGTGCCATATACACTATCCCGGCGGCCCCCTGGTAGCGGTGCAAAAGATGTTTTACGAAGGAGCAAGCGAGGAGCCAAGCGCCGTCGCGCTCTTTGATCAGCATTTCAAGCCGGTAGGCATTAAAATCTTCGGCTCAGAGGCGCCTGAGAAAGGATTTACTTGTACGTATGAATCTTGGGATATGACAGACGAAGCGGCTCTAGAGAAGTTGGATGCCCTGTTTAAAGAAACTTTGCCCAAAGGAGATCGGTAAAAGAAACAGACCGGACGCGGTGAATCGCATCCGGTCATTGAATGGATTAATTTCTCTGCTGCTCAAAAGTGGCCTTGGACACACGCTGCCCCAATACGTACCACTCCGTCTTTTTGCTAGAACCGAGATAGGTATTGTAAGGCCCATGCATCTTATCTTTTTCCCAGGTAATCTCCTCAGCTATCGCCGTTCCGTCACGATATCTGATCTCAACACCTTCCTTGCGCCCTTTGACGTAGGGGATCTCGGCATATTTTTCACCGTTCTTGAACACCGTAGTAATCCCACTCTGATAACCGCCTACCCACTCTTCGATCGTGAGCGGTTCTCCGCCTTGAGTATAGGTTTTTTTAACACCGTCCACTTTGTCGTTCTTGTAGGGGATAACCTCATGAGGATTTCCGTTGGGATAGTTCAGAGTCTCTCTTACGATTTTACCTGAATCGAAAAGGGCTTCCCCTCTAAGTTGACCGGTTTCATCCCGAAGAATCTTAACTCCTGATCCGCTGTCAATTTTCGACTCAATTTTGCTGTCGTGTGTGTAATACTCGCCAGTCATGAGGTACTCGCCGCGAAAAACCTCTTTGCATCTTGGAGCAAGGGAATCGTAAAACCCTGTGACTACCCTCATATCGGCATCACGGTAGCACACTTCCTGCTTCGGATGCCCGGCAGTATCGTTATAGACAGTCTTTACCAGCGCACCCTGTTCAAAGGTGTCGACGTGTTCGACAATGCTGCTGTGGGGGTATGTGTAGGTCGTTTCCCCTTCCAGCATGCCGCCCATGTATTGTTTCGTGACCACAACGCCATTGTCCAGCGTGGCAATAACCTGGCCGCTTTTACCTCTAGTCTGCCACTCGGCCGGCTTCAGCTCCATACCGTACTTATGAACATATTTTTCCTCGACGACAACACGCCTCTCCTCTCCTCTGCCCTTATGGCAGCCGGTGAGTGCCAGCGAGCCTAAAAGCAAAGCCATCGTTACTCTTTTGCCCTTCATATTTCTTTCTCCCCTCGTGCGGTTCTCGATGTTCTTCATCGGATACCGAAATGAACTCAAAATTCATTTTTTGGGTTCATTTCGTTTCTATTAGCAATTTATAGGCGTCCTTTGGCGGCCGACGTGATCAGGCTGCGTACCCCATCGGTTATGCGCGCGTGTTCTTGATCGACAACTTCCTGAGATATGGTCTTGGCGACATCCCGGTAGACAAATCGGTAGGTCAGGTTCTTCATTCCCTCCCCTAGCTTCGGACTCTGCCAGAGATCGATCAAATGCACCTGCTCAAGGAGCGGTGATGCCATCTTGCCGATCAACTCCCTGACGACTTCGTGAGTGACCGAAATGGGAAGCGTGAGCGTCCAATCTCTTTCTGAGGCAGGATAAAGATTGAGAGGCTTCATCTCTGTCATCTTAGATTTCAACCTGAAAAGCTCTTTTAAAGAGATTTCTGCGAAGAGAATCCTGTTCGGTACATCGAGCCTTCTTAAAATGGCCGGATGAATCTCTCCCATCACTCCAATGGGGACATCCCCTGCAAATATCGACGCCTGCCGTCCATCATGGTAGGTTTTAATCTCCAGGTTTTTATAACGCTGGTTAGTGATTTCCAATGATTTAAGTAGATTTTCTACTATCCCTTTTAAATCGAAGTAATCGACTGGTGAAGGTTTGCGGTCAAAGTGCCAAGGCCTTGAGAGTCCCGAAAGCATGATGGCGATATTGACTTCCTCAATGTATTGATTTCCCTCTTTGTAGTGGATTCTTCCAATCTCAAATGAGGCTAAATTGGCACATTGTCTGTCGCTGTTGAACTTGGCCGCCTGCAACATTCCCGGAAGAAGGGTCGTCCTCAGGATCGACTGTTCTATCGACGTAGGATTTAAAACCTTGACAAAAGGCTCGTCAGGCAGATCAGAACCATAGACGATGTCCAGAATTTTAGGGCCGATCAAATCACATGTCAGATACTCCTGCAACCCCTCCGCAACAAGGCGAGCCCTAATTTCACGCTCAAAAAGGAATAGACCGTTGCTCTCACTGTCTGACGGTTGAAAACGAATGGTTCCCGTTTTGAAATGGTCATATCCATAGATTCTGGCTACCTCTTCGATCAGGTCGATCTCGCCTTTGATATCATTGCGATAGGTAGGCACAGTGATATTGAAGAGATCTTCGCCGTCAAAAGAGATGTCAAACCCCAGGCGCTTGAAAATGGATTCCACTTCGTCTTGAGAAATCGATTTGCCGAGCATCTTGCCAGTTCTTGAAAGCCTGAGCGTCATGCTCTTTTCTTTGAAGTCGCCATTTTTTACATCGATTGCACCTGTCGCGGAAACACCGCCCGAGAGCTCCTCGATCAAAGCAGTACATCGGTCCAACGCTTTGATAACTAAATTGGGATCCGTTCCCCTTTCGAATCGGCGGGAAGCTTCCGTGATAAGCCCCTGCCGTTTACTCGTTTTTCTGACGTATACGGAATCGAAATATGCAGATTCGAGGAGGATGTTCTTGGTGTGATCCTTAACTTCGGAATCTTCTCCTCCCATCACTCCGGCAATGGCCAGCGGCCTCTCCTGATCGGCAATCAGCAGGTCTTCGGGGTGCAGTATCCTCTCCTTGCCATCCAACGTAACTAACGTCTCATGCTCTCTTGCCTTGCGGACATGAACTTCGCCTCCCTGAATTTTATCAAAATCAAAGGCATGCAGTGGATGTCCCAGCTCGATCAGAGTGTAATTGGTCGCATCGACTATATTGTTGACCGGGCGAATTCCGGCTGCCTCCAGCCTGTTTTGAAGCCATTTAGGAGAGGGGCCGATCGTCACATCCCGAATCAGGCGGCAAGCATAACGAGGGCAACCTTGAATATCTCCTACCTTGATTTTAACAGACTGCTCGATGGGCTCGCCACGATTTTGAACCGTGCATAGGGGCCTTTCGATCAGCGCAACCCCTGCTTTCGCATGCAGCTCACGGGCAAGCCCCTGGATGCTCGCGCAATGGCCTAGATTAGGTGTCAGGGACACTTCAAGAACAATCTCTTTGAGCAGTTCAGCCAGACTTGCGCCGAGATGTCCGCAGTTGTCTAATTCCAAAATACCATCGTGATTCTCGCCAATTCCCAGTTCCTTGGCGGACAGCAGCATCCCTGACGATTCAACGCCTCGAATCTTAGTCTTTTTTATCTTAAACGACTTACCCTGGTCGTCGATCAGCGTCGCCCCTGGTTTGGCAAACGCTGTGCGCAAACCTTTCCTGCAATTGGGAGCCCCGCATACCACTGCATAGGAGTCCTGCCCATCAAATACTTGGGCCAACGTCAATTTATCGGCGTTTGGATGTTTTTCGGCCTCAACGACCTCCGCTATGACAACATCTTGAAATCCCAGCGAAAAACTCTCGATAGCCTCCACTTCAAGCCCGGCTAAAGTCAGCCACTTGGCAATTTCCTGCGGATCCATCTCGATTTGTGCAAATTCCTTTAACCAGCCTAGTGGTACTTTCATATCACTTCCTGAGCTCCTCTTTTCGAAACCAACAGGATACAGAAGAGGCAAAATTCAATACAACAAAAGACCTCCTTGAAGACTCACAGTTCCCGCTCCCCTCACCGATGCGGAACCATCAAAATCGCGTACCACGTGCAATCCCCAAAACTAAATTTATTCAAACATAAAAACTATCTTAACAATACTTTAACAATAAAAACCTATAATTAATGTTTAATTTAAAAAAGGAGTAAAGAGATGAGCACGGATGCATCTTTACGAAGCACAGGGTCGAGTTCCCTATCTAACGAGTTAATAGACAGACAGATCCACAATCTTAAAATTCTGACCGATGACGATCAGGGTTATCTGTTTTACAATCACAAAAAGGGGACATTTGAAAAACAAACCTACTCCAATTGGTTCGTATTGGCTCTTAAAGTTGTCTTTGTCTCTCCATGGCGCTATATGTTTGGCTTCACCTCCGATAAAGACTACGTCTTCGGCGGCATGAAAAAACTCTTGGCCGAAACTGAATTAACTCTCCGTGAAAAGCCTGATGATGAAAAATCCAAAGAGCTGCTAGGACTGATCGCAAAAGTAAAAGAAGCCACTTTACCCCGGATGATCAAGGAAATGAAAGAGAAGCGGCTCTTCGCCCAAGAAGCGGCGCTCGTTAAGCTCAGTGAACAGATTCATACCAACGCTGCCACTGCCAAAAAAGGCTCTGGATCCGTCAGTCAATTCACATTAAGCTCCTTCACAACATCTCCTTCCCCCCTGTCGTCACCACACACCAGTTCAAGCCCGACATCCTCGCCCCTCTCCTCCTCGCAGGAACTATCCGACTCGTCTGAGATCGCCTCTGATTTAGCAGATGACGATATAGAACTTGACTCGACAGTCATTTTAGAAACGAAAGCGGGTAAGACAGAGAGTGGCACTGAAGAACAAAGCAATACAAAAGCCGAAGTGGCGCCTGCACAAGATTCACCATCCCAGCAGCCCTCTACAATACCGCTTCCGCCGCACATGATGAAAGGCCCTCCACCTCCTCCAGGAAACTTTAAAGGCCCTCCACCCCCTCCAGGCAACTTTAAAGGCCCTCCACCCCCTCCAGGAGGTTTGGCGGGATCGAAAGTCATGAGCAAAGAAGAAAAGATCACAGCTCTTTCGAAAGTTGTGCTCGAAAAAAAGACCGCTTATGAAAATGCAACGGAAAAACATGCCTCAATTAAGCAGAGCAGAATTACCAATCAGGAGCAAAGAAAGCTGAACGAGAAGCGTAAGAACCTGATCAAAAATGGAATGCAGAAAGCTCCTAAACAATTTGTCACTCTGAAAACGGCGCTTAGAGCCAGACAAGAAGAGTTTGCCAAAGCAGATCAGCAGCTCAAGCAACTTCAGCAAATTATCGAAAGACGGGAAAAAGACCTTGCCACCTCAAAATCTTCTGGCGCCGCATTGGTCAAAACTAAAGTCAACGGTAACGTCCTCGAAGTGGATATCGATCTGTTTGAAACACGCCTGAAAGAGGCTAAAATCAAACTGAACCAAGATGCTTCGGTCCTTGCCGAAAAGCAAAACGAGCTGAGTGATGCGGAGAATAAATATTCTCAGATCCTTCAAACCACTATGCAGATCGGCGACGAGACGGCAACCATCGGCAAGTTCTTGGGCGATCTAGAAGCAGCAGAAAAATCTCTTGTGGCAATTGCCAAAAAGCAAAATGAGCTCGATAGCGAGTTTGAAAAAGCGGTCGAGGAGCTGAAAAAGGCTCAGTCCCTCTACGTGTCCAAAGAGAAGGAGCTTGCCAAGCTGAAGGGTGAGGAGAGCAAAACCGAAAGCATCAAGGAGATCAAGGAATCTTCCAGCGCGAAGGCCGGCGCCGATCCTGAAGCGATCAAAGCCTACCACGCTGAGAAGAAAAGGATGCTCGTGAAGACAATGTCTAAGAAGTTTTCGCTCGATAACCTGATGATGCCTACTGAAGAAGTCTAAGGCAGCACATAGTGAGTGTCATGAATTGATGCATGACACTCGCTCTGCATGATTGAAATATCTTGTATCCCTCCATTGCGCCAATGGAGCGAGCCTACCCCGCCCATTTTACCTAAGCCAACACCCATCCCTCATCAAACTCCTTAATTTCATCTATTTGGACGAGACGAACTTCGCATGGAACAGCAGTCTCGAAATCATGTCGAAAGTGTTTCCATATTGGGAATTATGTCCTTGGAAAAACCCTCAAGACTAAAAGAGTGCAATTTATCATATCTTTCTAATAACAGGTCGCTTACGTTCGCCATCACGGAAGCATTGATTTTTGTCGGAAACCCAATTTTAAGACGCTTCCGGCATGAATATCCGGGTGCCAGAATCAGACCCGGCAGCGAGGTCTGCATGCTTCTTTGAGAGAGGTTGTAAATGGATGCATTTTATTTCTTTAGTCGGCTATCATTTTCGCATCCATATAAACTGCTTGCGGTTGGTCTTAAATTCATCGGATTTGGACACAAAAAGCAGGAAAATCATAAGAGGAGTTAGATTATGGCAAACGAGAGAACCCTTTCCATCATTAAACCGGATGCAGTAGGCAAAAACCACATCGGCGAGATCATTCACCGTTTCGAAAAAAACGGCCTGCATATCGTCGCCGCAAAAATGCTGCACTTAAGCAAAGAGGGCGCAGAAGGCTTCTACGCTGTGCACAAAGGCAGACCTTTCTTCAATGACTTGGTGAGCTTCATGACGACAGGTCCTGTTCTAGTCATGGTTCTCGAAGGGGAAGGAGCCGTCCTTAAAAATCGCGACATCATGGGAGCGACCAATCCTAAAGACGCCAAACCAGGCACTATCCGCGCTGATTTTGCACAGACAATCGACGAGAACGCCGTACACGGCTCCGACAGCGCCGAAAACGCTAAAATCGAGATTGAATATTTCTTTAAAAACGGCGAAGTCTGCCCCAGAACAAGATAACGGAACCACTTTCCGGTAAGCGCCTGTCTTCGTTATTGAAGACAGGCTCATTTTATACAATTAAGCAAAGGTGATCCATGTTCAAGAAAATGTTTATATGCCTTGGTATGCTTGCGGCCTTTACCCTCTTTTTCGCATCCTGCGACAAGAAAAAAGAGGAATGGAAAGGCAAGGAGAGAACTCTTTCGATTATCAAGCCTGATGCTGTATCGGCCAATCACATTGGAGAGATCATCTCCCGTTTTGAAAGCGAAGGCTTAAGAATTGCTGCCCTCAAAATGGTTAAGCTCGATGAGAAAGGCGCTTCGGATTTCTATGCCGTCCACAAGGGCAAGCCCTTCTTTGCCGACCTTGTTACCTTCATGAGCTCAGGTCCCGTCGTCGCAATCGTCTTGGAAGGCGATAATGCAGTTCTTCTAAACAGGGAAATCATGGGCGCAACCGATCCATCCAAAGCTACTAAAGGTACTATCCGTTCCGATTTTGCCAAATCCATCTCGCAAAACGCGGTGCACGGTTCCGACTCAAAGGAAAACGCCGAAATTGAAATTCCGTTCTTCTTTACCGAAAAAGAACAACAGTCGCGATTCTAAGGATCAGATTGAAAAATCTGTACCCAGATAATGTTCACGAGCTTCTTTCGAATTAAGGAGCTCGTCTACATTCCCTGACATGAGCACCTTCCCGTCTCTGACTATATAACTGCGATCCACGGCCGAGAAGATTTCTCGGGCGTTGTGGTCTGTAATCAGCACGCTAATCCCCTTTTTCGAAAGCATCTTGATCAGCTGCTTTACCTCCGCGACCGAAATCGGATCGATATTGGCAAAAGGTTCATCTAGCAAAAGAAATTTTGGCTCTGTTACGAGGGCACGAGTGATCTCAAGCCTTCGCCTTTCCCCTCCGGAAAGTTGGACAGCGCGCTTTTTGGCAAGCTTCTCGAGATGAAGATCTTCTAGATGCTCCTTCAACTTAGCCATCCTCTCAGCCCTTGTTAGAGGGAGGTTTTCCAAAATGCTTAGGATATTATCTTCCACTGTCAGGTTCCTGAAAACAGAGGGTTCCTGGGCCAGATAACCCATGCCGCGCTTAGCCCTTTCATGAATCGGCAGCTTAGTGATGTCTTCCCCTTCAAAGAAGACACGCCCCTGCTCGGGTTTGATCAGGCCGATCGTCATGTAAAAGGCGGTCGTCTTACCGGCACCATTGGGGCCAAGAAGCCCGACCACTTCTCCTCTCCTGACATAAAAGGAGAGACCATCCACAACGCGCCTGCCATTGTAGCTTTTAACCAGATCCTTAACCTCGAGTTGCAGAGGGGACTCCTCTTTGGGGTCAGTCTTTGTCACTTATGCTCCGCTCCAATTTAAATCGATTTTTCAGCTCCGAGAGCTCCTCTTCTTTGAAAGAGAACCTGACATCTCCCCCACCTTTAATGGAGAAGGGCTGCTTGTCCGTTCCTCTTCTAACCTGAAGAGATTCAGCACTGGCTTGAAGGCGGTTTACTCTGTCCATGATTAGCACACGCTTTCCTCTCTTGGCCTTCAAGCTTAGCGAATCCGTCAAAGGTTCTATTACGGCCTCATCTGCCAAAAGAAACTGAGCGGCCTCCCCCGTCCCTGATCCGTATATCCTGTTGACGATGCCCACCCCGCCAAACAGTTCGATCCGCTCTACGCGGGAAGTCAAATTCCTTTTACCGAAGACCACAACAGTCCGATCAGAAAATATCTCCCCGTACTTATCCAACAGGTGCACCTTATTGCCCGCCCCCTCTCTCTCGATCACCAGACGGCCTTTTTCTGAATTGTAAACTGCAGTGCCGATACAGTCGACCGTCATTCCACGTTCAATCCCTGTGAGAACCATTTTTCCCTGCGCAGTCACCTGCAGGCGACCGCTCCCGATATTGCCAAACGCATGTTTGAAGGGGATAATATCGGGTTTAATGCTTTGGAGGCCTGTCTCGACTTTTAGAGGTGGAGTGAGTGCCGATGCATTCAGTTCGGCTGTAAGCCTTCCTTCCACAATCCAAACCATTCCTCCGGAAGACACTTTTGTTTTTCCTTCAAGAATCAGCTTTTTTTGGTCTGGATACCATGTGAGAAAGTCGGAGATTAAGTGCAGACTGATGCCCGGGAGTTTGACTTCCCCTTTTGGTTCATAGAGCCTAAGAACCCCATCGTTCTCCGAATACACAATGCGGCTTGCTTCAAGAAAAAGAGCTTCTGCGATCGTGATCTGGCAAGGCTTGCTCAAGGAGTGAAGATGTATGGTCCGCCCTCTTCCATCACCTTCATCCGGCGTGGTTTGGATCGTTTCACCTTTAGCCTCCACTCCATCGCCCCTTCGGATAACCACTCCTCCTTCGCCACGAATCAGGCTGAGGCCGGAACTTGCGCTACCGCCCTTCTCCCGATCGAGCAGAAAGGTCAGCGATTGGCATGTCATCGTCAGTTCTTCGTTTGAGGACCCACGCTGCCTGAAAAAGACGGGGTTTCCCTCCCCTCGGCAACTTCCTTCTCCTGTCTTGCATGAAAACGATGCGGCATCGCAGCGCACTTCCCGATCTCCTTCCAGAGATCGCGCGACGACCCCTCCCTCCAATTCAAGCAAACCGTCCTCTCGTATCGCTCCTTTTGTGCCCCGCGCATTGGCTCTCTTCGCCCGAATCTCTCCAAACGGTGTCTTCAACAACACATCTCCTTCCAGCGCTAAGGAGTCCTTTGAAACGGAGCATTTTGCTGAGGAGAGCTCAAACAGCCCTTGATCGGACGTTGACTCTTCTGCGGCCACAACAAAGATGAACGAGATCAGAATTAACGAAAGAAAAGGGATTCTCTTGAAAAGCCTCACGGAATCTCCTGTCTAGCTTTTCGAAAAGTTCCCTCAAAGTCCTCGGCCTCAAAGCCGGCCTGTGCCTGCAAAAAATTCCCGCGGGCCTTTTTGGCCTTTCCGACCAGTGTGGGATTTTCCCATGTTCCGTCTTCTCGTATATCAAGCTGTCTGAAAGTGACATCCAGCGCCTGAAGCTCCCCTGTATCGAAGTCCAATACGGCGCTCTTGGCGTCCAAGATGCTGATCGATGGATTTCTCTCGAGGCTGCCCTCGCGCACTTCATCAATCAACTGAACGTCTTCCAGCTTCTCTTTAATACTCTTTTTCGAATGGAAGGCGTCAAAAAGAAGTGTCGAATTACCGTAGCGAATCTCGGAAAGGCGCCTTCTTGTCCCATCTTCTTGCGCCAAGTAGATCTCCTTTCGTCCGTTGCTTCTTTTTACAACAGCTTTTTGATGGGTCTTTAAGCCTTTCTGCGAACGCATATCCATGACCCCCTCCCACTCCTGCCTTTGCGATGCTCCAGGGAGCATCTTGACAAACAGAAATGAGGAGAGGATGATCCACGCTAGGGAAAAAAATGCTAACGCGCTCCTTTTTCTCCTCATGTGAATCACTGTGAAATGCCCTCGCTTTAAATTTTAGCCGTTATTGCCTTACGGATCATCAAAAGCCGCTCAAGCAACTCCGAGAGCTCCTCCAATGGTAGCTGTGAGGAGGCATCACTTAACGCTTCTTTCGGATTGGGATGCGCTTCGAGAAACACGCAGTCAGCACCACTCGCCACGGCAGCTCTTGCCAAGAGAGGGATAAATTCTCTTTGCCCGCCGCTTGTTTTACCTTCTCCGCCCGGTAGTTGCACCGAATGAGTGGCATCGAAACAGACCGGCCAGCCAAATTTGTGCATGATGGCAATCGCCCGCATATCGCTCACCAGATTCTGATATCCGAAGGTAGCTCCCCTGTCTACCAAAATAATGCCCTTGCAACCGCTTTCGATCAGCTTCTCAACGACATTTCCCATTTCCCAGGGCGACATGAACTGGCCCTTCTTAACGCTGACGACACGACCTGTTCTGCCCGCAGCTTCGAGAAGGTCCGTCTGACGACTCAAGAATGCCGGTATTTGCAAGATATCGCACACTTCCGCCGCAGGCGCTGCCTGCTCCGGTAAATGGATATCGGTGACAACCGGCACATTAAAGGTCTCTTTTACTTTTTTTAAAATCCTCAACCCTTCCTGAAGTCCCGGACCACGGAAAGAGTGAATGGAAGAGCGGTTGGCTTTATCAAAGCTGGATTTGAAAATGAACGGGACATTTAATTTTTCGGTTATCTCGACAATTTTACCGCAGCTCATGATAGAGTGTTCCTCGCTTTCGATCACGCAAGGACCTATCATGAAAGAGAGAGGGGCGTCAGCCCCGATTGTAATTTTTCCTACTTGGACAGTATGCATTTTTTAACTCCATTCGCATGCTCAAAAAAAATAGGGCAGATTTTCTTTTCAGTGATCATAACCGCATTTCCATTTTCGGAAGAAGGTTATCGGAGGAACAAGGAACGGCTTTCTACCGGCTACAGCTCCAAACCAGGAATCGATTTTATGGAAAAGGATCACTTTCCTGCAAAGCGGAGTTAATCATAAACCATTGCACAATAATATCCTATAAACAAATTAATAGAAACTGAAGAGAGAAACTTCAATACCGAAAGTGTCTCAAAATTTGGATTTAGGCTTTAGGAAAGCTCCCCACGATTAAAAGATTACAAGCCACCTAATGTTAGAAACATGAGGCGACTTTTAATCTCTCAATCCCGAGGCTTTCTCAAAGCCCACATGCCAAGTTTTGCGAGAATTTCTATGTAGAGGGGGAAGAAGAGAAGTCTAGTGAAAGAAGTGGAGCGAGAATTTGTTCTTGCTATTATGCAAGAAAAAGGCTACTATCTGTAGCCTTTACGGACTGATAGCTCAGTGGATAGAGCACCCGCCTTCTAAGCGGGTGGTCGTAGGTTCGAATCCTACTCAGTCCGATTATCTTACACTCTCTGTTAAGCCTGATTGCGCTGAGCAGCTTCCTCTTCTTCCAAGATCTCCAGGTTGACACGAATGCCATTGCGGCTCGCGACGGACATGAGGAGTGTACGGATTGCGTTGATGGTCTTACCCTTCTTTCCGATAATTTTTCCTATATCCGATTTTTCGACACACAGCTCAATAATGAGCGTCTGAGTACCACCGATTTCGTTGATTTTTACCTTGTCAGGATGATCGACCAGGTTTTTTACGATGTAAGCTACGAATTCTTTCATAGTTCGATCCTCTGTTGAGTTTTAGCGGCTCTGCAGTCGCACTGTTATATCGTAATGACTCGTTCCTATCACGAATGGAATTTTAATGGTAGAAAACCTCACGCATTGACTACCCCATACAACTTTAATCTTATCCGAACCCCCAAAAATATCCAAATAAAATATTAACGTAAAAAGCTAAATACATTATTTGAATCAACTCAAGCAACTAAAATTAAATAAATAACAAATTGCTATATATTAAATTTTAACAAACACTTTCTCGGGAATTAATTGATGAACCTGTCCAAATAGACTGTATCCGGGATATATACCGAAAGTAACTCACAATTTGGTTTTGGAACACATCTCGGGATAAAAAATTCAGGCTCTGCCGGTTTTTTGGATCACAAACCCGTAAGTGGATTCATTTTTGGAATCAGAGCCCCCTACCGAATCGGGGGTAAGATTCACATGGGGATCGAACCCACTCCATTTCTCAGAACTTAGGTTTGGCAAAGAGAGCGCCAAGTCTAATTTCCAAGAGACTTTCGGTATAGCAGTCTATAAGATTGCTCAGGCTATTTCAGGGAGCCTCTACCATGAGAGTTACAGGTCCGTCATTGACGGATGAGACTTGCATATACGCCTGAAACCTGCCCGTCTCAACCCTTTTGATTTCGCGTTTCAGTTCAGAGACAAAACTCTCATAGAGCAGCACCGCCTCCTTAGCGGGCATGGCAGAAAAAAAATCGGGACGCAGACCGCTTGAGCAGTCGCCATAGAGAGTGAACTGAGAGATGACAAGCGCTTCGCCTCCTGTGTCAATCAAGCTGCGGTTCATCTTACCCGCATCGTCTTGAAAAAGACGCAACTTGGCAACTTTAGGGGCCAGATAGCGCACCTTTGCCATATCATCGTCTTTATGGATGCCCAGATAGATCAAAAGTCCATGCCCTATCTGGCCGACTGTCTCTCCATCCACAACTACATCCGCTCTCTTTACTCGTTGCACAAGCGCTCTCACCGATACCTCCGAAATATTCGCTGATGTTGAAAACAGATTTACGAAAAGCTTTCGATTTGCCAAGAGATTTGCTGATAAGGCCTATTTTCGATTCATTTGGCACTTACCATCGACTCTCGTCCCTCCATCGCAAAAAAAATATAATCAAAACCGGTCGGATCGTTAGCAGGCACGCAGCCTTGGATCGTCACTCAGCTTCAATTTTTCCGCAAAAAAGGATAAATCCGGCGGAAGCGGGGCCTGAAACGTGATGGGCTTTTTCGTCATGGGGTGGAGAAAGGAGAGGCGGTAAGCGTGCAGAAGCTGCCTCTCAGCCTTCCATTTTTTATTCACGGCGATACTGCCATAGAGACTATCTCCCAAGACGGGTGCGTTTTTCGACTGCATGTGAACCCGGATTTGATGGGTGCGCCCCGTTTTGAGAATGATTTTAACTAGGCTGACCTGTCCGTCGGTTGCCAACGTTTCAAACTCGGTAACGGCCCTCTTTCCGCCCTCGTCCAACACCTTCATCTGCTTACGGTGATATGGATCGCGACCTATCGGTTTATCGATGATCCCCCGGCCCGGATTGCCAAGGCAGACGGCAAGATACTCCTTGTAGACCTGACGGCTCGAGAATAGATCTACCAACTTGCCGTGCATCGAATGGCTCTTGGCAGCAAGCAGCACGCCGGAAGTCTCTTTATCCAGGCGGTGGACGATGCCCGGGCGAATGTGTTCTTGCTGAAACTCCTCTTTCAGCCTGGTACAATGAAAAAGAAGCGCATTCACGACTGTTCCCGACCAATTTCCCGGCGCGGGATGAACGACCATGCCGGGCGGCTTGTCGATGGCAATCAGGCTTTCATCTTCATAGAGAATGCGTAGGGGAATGTTCTCAGCGGCGAGATTAAGTTCCGGCGTGAGGATGAATTGAACTTCAACTAAGTCGCCGGTTCGCGGCCGGTACTGTTTTTTCACGGGCAGACCGTTAACAGAAACCTTTCCTTCCTGAAAGAGATATTGAAAATAGGTGCGCGACTTCACATCCTTGAATCTCCCCGCAAGGATTTTATCGAGCCTCTCGCCTGCCTCGCTCTCAGCAATCAGGACCTCTTCTAACTCTTCACCAAATTCGGGATCTGCCATTCTTTCTCTTCTTCTGCACAACGCAATTTCGCCCCATTGATCAACAGGGACAACAACATAAAATCTATGAATTTGAATTATTTGCGACGCGCTGTTTTGTTTTTAAATCGCAAACTCTCTTGATCAAATCGAGTGCCATTATAGGCAAAGCCCGAGTTCAATCCAAGTCCAAGAGAGGTAAGAGGGAAAGAGGGATTTCTTTAAAGGAATAAGAAGGGATGATCTTGGCAAGCATGCTGTAGATGTTGGCTTCGAGCAACTTGATTTTGTTAAAATCCGCTGCCTGCCCCACCTCTTTGCCGACAAACACTTCTCCGCGGTATTCAATACGCTGCAAATAGGGAGCCACCCCGCTCAAAAACATCTCGAGCAGGCGCTGATCCACCTTGGTGAACTCTCGTTGCAAAGAATCTGTTAAGGGATAACCCAAAAAAAGCACGGTCCTCATATAGGACCATACTACTCTTTTGGCCGTTTTTTTGGAGAGAAGTTATCTAATGCCAGCCGCTCTTCGAGCTTCGCGCATGATTTCTTTCAGACGATCTTGTCGTCTCTTCATCTGGCCAACCATGCTACTTGCAATACCTTGCAGCATCGCATTATAAACATCTGGCGCCTTTTGCCTGAGCTGGTCTACCGAATGCACGGTAGTTTGCATGTTCCAGTTTGAGGAGCCTTGTGCTGTTGGATTAGTAGCCCCTGCAGTAGCCCCGGTCGAAGCCGGAGCGCTTGACTCATTGACAGAGCCGGTCGCTTCGCTCATATATCACCACCTAGTTTCCTTCCTTTTTTATTATAATAACATAGAAAAACATTAAAATCAATAATTGACACTATAAAATCCTAAACCTAATTTATGTAATTACTTATAAAAGTGTCTCAAATTAAGAATTTTGACTTAAGAGCCCCTTGGGATAGAAAACTACAAGTCACTTTGTACTATGAATTTGAAGCAACCTGCAATCTTTCAATCCCACGGGCTTTCGCTTGACCAGAACCAAATTTTGAGACGCTTTCGAAATATATATGTATATACCGCTGCGCGGCCCTCCCCTATACACTTCGGGCCAAAGCCTCAGCTTTAGCAAAGCTCGGATGGCTTTGATCGATTAAGAGCAGCAGCTCTCTTGCCGTCGCCGCCGACTCGGCCACTTCGCCCAGCATATGCAAATATTCGGCTTTCTGGAGAAGAAGATCCGGGGTTTTACCGCTTAAGAATATCGCTTGGTTAACACTGTCAAGCCGACGCATTCCTTCTTCTACAATTGAAGAGGGCAAATCCTCCCGCGCACGCTGATTTTCCAAAAGTCCTGAAGCATTACCCAACTCCTCGAGCAGAGTCGCGCGGAAGATATAATACTTCTCCTCTCGCGGCGAGAGGACGATCGCCCGGTTGGTGTCTCTTAGAGCTTCCTCATAGTGCCCCAGCTGCGCGTGTACGAGGGAGCGGAAGTACCAAAGATCGGGGTTTTTCTCGCTGATTTGATGTTCATCAAGATCCAGTACCCTGTCGAAGCAATCCAGCGCCTTTAAGAGTGTTGTCTCACCCTGATCTTTTCTGCCCGATTGCAGAAGGCGGGCACCCTCTTTTGCCAAAAACTGTCCCTGGTAGTAGAGGGTACTGCCGTCGCCGGTGGAGACTTCCCGCTGCGCCAAGTGATCGATAAGCGCCTCTTTATCCCCCCGGAATCGCTCCTGTAGCGATTTTGCGGCCGTCTCGGGATCTTCCGCCAGTGCCGCCATGCTCGACTCCATCTCCCGGAACGCCCTTTCCCTCGTTCTGTAAACAGAGGCCGTCTCGCCGCAGCTTGAGTGGAAGGTAAAGCGCGGCACCAGATTTTTCGCCGTTTCCCCATCGACATCTTTCGAGGTTGCCTGCTTTATCACGTTAATTAGTTGCTTGATCTCCACAACTTTGCTCTCAGGAAGATCGGTCATGCCATTTAATTGATTTAAATCCTGCATCGCCTTCGAGTAGAGGTGCTCGGAGGCGTAGTATCTTGCCCTCAGGAGAATCGAGAGGTAGATGCGCTTCGGGGACTCCGCTTTGATTTCCGCCTCGGCCACATAGCGCAACGCTTCTGTAAAGCGCCTCAGTTGAAAATTTAAAATGGCTATAGCCTGCAACTGATCTTCTGGATGATCCGATCTGGTCAGGAGCGTGCGCAGCCTTTCAATCTTCTGCTCGGCCTCCTTAACTTTCTTTTCTTCTTCGGGTGTGGATGGTTGTGAGTAGGAAGAGGATGCTCTAACGCCATAAATCTCTTGTGAACCGATCATATAAACCTCCTGTAAATGACAGATTAGGGAGATGGCCATGAAAAAGATGGGCAGGTGAAGAAATCAATTTTAACTGGTCGGTGGTGGCATTTAGACAAGCTCTAAATACCTCCATATATAACTAAAGTGTCTTAAAAATTTGGGGTTTTGAGACACGTTCGGTATTATCCCATCCTATTCAAATTCGGCTTTCTGACAAGCCTGAATTTTGTCATTCGGGAAAAGAATCGTCATCTTCTATCTGAAATTCCTTAAGAGCCGAGGCGATGACTTCCGAATTGAATCCTCGTCTAAACAATTTGGCTTTGATGCGGTGGCGCTCTTTGGCCTCTTCTAAAAGTACCGGATCTTTGACCGTCTTTTTAATAAAAGCAAGCGCCTCGGAGACCGGGTTGATGCCTCTTTCCTTCTGTACTTTTTGGAAAGCCTCCTCAAACACCTCTTCCGGTATTTTTTCTTTCCAAAGCTCCATCCGCACCCTGTCTTTTCCCAAGTGCTTCTTCAGTTTTCCGGCAATTTTGGATTCAATCAGGTAAGCGTCATCGAAGAAAAAACAGCGCTCCAAATCCGCTAAAGCATCGGCAATAACCTCTTCAGAGACCAGGCGCTCTCTTAACAATATCTTCGCCTGCTCTTTTAAAAGGGGTTTGCTCGCGATTTTCTTGAGCAGAAAGCGCTTGGCACCCTCTCTTTCCTTCTCCTGAATCCACTGCCGCAAACTATCCGGAGTGTAAAACTGTCCTTTAAACGAACAGTTACTGCCAAAAATATCGACATGAACGCGCTGAATGAGCTCCCCATCAAAATACACCTCCAGTACTCCTCGCTCTTCCGATGAAGGCTCAATTTTCAGCTGATCCACCTTAGCTGTCCGAATCTTTGATGACTTTGATCTTTTTCACCTGACGATTGGCGATCCTCACTCCTTTGGCACCCACCCCTTTGACTAAAACATCATTGATATCGAAGAGCTGTTTGCTAAGCTTTTGCTTCTGCTTCGGCACAAAGATCACTTCCAGGGATTCTTTGGGGTTGGTCGACAGGTGTTCAAGTTCCATGTCCGAATCCAGGAAATTATATTCACGGTCTATGATGAATTTTGAGATGATAAACCTCTTGGCATAGGCATAATGAGTTTTGGGATCGCTGTAGGCTACATTGAAGATGGTCTTCTTATCGGCAATTCCAACGTAAGCGATCTTTTTGCCACCTTCTTGGATATATTGCTTCTCAGGAATATTCAGCACCTTGTATGTGCCATCTTTATAGATCACAAGCAGCTTGTCGAAGTTGGTGCACTCCAAGAATGAGTCGCTCACCACTTTGGTTCCGACAAACCCCCCTTTGTGATCAAGTCCGACTTTAACATTCCTCACTTCCATAGCTCTCTTATCGACCTGCTCAATCGAAGAGATTACTGTTTTTCTCGGAAAGAGGTGCCCGTATTTTTTGATCAGGCCACGCAGGTAACGGATGGTGTAGCGCTTGACGTTTTTAAGCTCTTTCTCCACTTCCTCAAGTTCGCTCAGTACATCCCTGATCTCCTGCTCATTGCGTTCAATGTCAAACTTGGAAATCCTGCGGATGGGAATCGATAAAAGCCGCTCCCGGTCATTGTAGGTCGGAATGCGCGCCAGCTTTTTGTGATAAGGCGTCAGGCTCGTTTCGACTGTGGTGTGGATCTGTTCGGCCTTCTTAATATTTTCGATCGCTTTGTAAAGCCTGTTTTCAATGAATATCTGTTCGAGCGTTTTCTCAAAGATACTCTCGAGCAAATTGTCCCTCTTGATCTCAAGCTCTCTTTGCAAATAATGCTGCAAAAGTTCCACGTGCAGCTTGAGCACTTCACTGGTATCAGTCTCCCAGGGAAGATTGTCTTTAATGACCACAATCTGGGAGTTTAGGCTGACTTCGCATTCAGTATAGGCATACAGGGCCGCTTCCACCTCTTCAGCGTACTGGCCTCTTGGCAGCTTAATCTCGATCGAGACTGCATCAGAGGTAAAATCATGAATCGATTCGATTTTGATCTTTCCTTTTTTCGCAGCCTCTTCAATCGAAGCCATCAAACTCTCTGTGGTTGTGCCAAAACAAATTTCTTTAATGATGATCGTTTTGGGATCGACAATCTCCACCTTGGCTCTCAGTTTGACCTTCCCAAGTCCACGGTTGTAATCGGTAGCGTCCATGATCCCGCCCGTCGGAAAGTCAGGAAGAACCGAGAAGGGCCTGCCTTCCAAAAGGGCAATCTCCGCCTCCAGCAGTTCATTGAAATTATGGGGAAGTATCTTGGTCGACATGCCGACGGCAATCCCCTCTGCACCCTGCATCAGCAGAAGAGGTATTTTCGCGGGCAGGGTGACCGGCTCTTTATTTCGTCCGTCATACGAGAGGATCGTCTCGGTCAAATCAGGATTGAAGAGCGTCTCAAGGCTGAGCTCCGATAGCCTCGATTCGATATAACGGGCGGCCGCAGCCGGGTCTCCCGTGTACAGGTTTCCGAAGTTCCCCTGCATATCAAGAGTGAAGCCCTTACTTGCCATATTGACAAGGGCATCTACAATGGCCGCTTCGCCGTGGGGATGGAGGGCCATCGTTTGTCCTGCGATGTTGGCCACTTTATGGAATTTTCCATCATGCATCTTAAAAATCGTCGCCAGTATGCGTCTTTGCACCGGTTTCAATCCATCGACAACATTCGGTATCGCCCTGTCCAAAATAACGTACGAAGCATAGGACAAAAAGTGATGCTTCATTTGATGCTTTAAGTCTTCCATTACTCCGCCCCTTCGAGTTTAAGCGCCGATACCTCTTTTAGAAGTTTCTCATCTTCGTTAATGAGATTTTCCATGATGAATTTTTTTCTCTCCGGCGTGTTCTTGCCCATATAAAATTGCATTGTAGGCCTCACATCGGAAAATGAGGCGACAGTGACAGGAAGAAGCTTGATTTGCTTGCCGATAAACTGCTTGAACTCATGGGGGGAGATTTCTCCCAACCCCTTAAAGCGAGTGATCTCCACCCCCTTTTTAAGCTGTTTGATGGCCACATCACGCTCTTCTTCTGTGAAGCAGTAGATCGTTTTTTCCTTGTTGCGCACTTTGAAGAGGGGTGTCTCTAAAATGTAGAGGTGGCCGTTCAAGACAAGCCCTTCAAAATACGTCAGGAAAAAAGTAGTCAGGAGGTTTCTGATATGCATTCCGTCCACATCGGCATCGGTCGCCAAAATCACTTTGTTGTAGCGCAAGTTGGCGATATCGTCTTCGATGTTCAGAGCCATCATGACATTGTACATCTCTTCATTTTTGTAGAGCTGATCCATCTTCATGCCAAAAACGTTCAGCGGTTTTCCCCTTAAAGAGAACACAGCCTGGACGAGCGGATCTCTGGATGCGACGATGGAAGCGGAAGCCGAATCGCCCTCGGTTAAAAAGATCATCGTGTCCTCTCCCCTTCCTGAGGAGTCGCCCATATGGTGCTTGCAGTCTCTCAGCTTGGGAATTTTAAAGGAGATGCGCTTCTGCCTCTCTTTTGCCTCTTTTTTTACTGCAGCGAGCTCTTTACGCAGTTTTTCGTTGAAGGCGATGCGCTCAATGATTTTTTTTGCCACCTCGGGAAACTTGTAGAGCAGCGTGACCGTCGCTTCCTTCACTTCCTGCACAAGAGGCGCCCTGATGTCGGTGTTTCCAAGCTTGTTCTTTGTCTGTGATTCAAAAATCGGGTCTTTCACTTTGACGAGAACACAGCCGACCATTCCCTCCCTGACGTCGACACCTTCGAAACTCTTCTTGGCAAATTCGTTAACTCCTTTAAGCACTCCCTCTTTAAAAGCTGAAAGGTGTGTGCCGCCGTCGGCCGTATACTGACCATTGACGAAAGAGAAGAACGTTTCCCCATAGCTTTGGGTGTGCAGGAAGGCAAATTCAACTTGCTTACCCCTGTGATGCAGGGCTTCGTAGAGGCGATCTCCTTCAGCAACCTCTTCATTCAGAAGATCTAAAAGGCCATTTTTCGAAAAAATAACCTGGTTGTTATATTTGATCTTAAGCCCATTGTTCAAGTAGGCGTAATGCCAGAGTCTCTTGAGTACATACTCCTCTTCAAATTTAAACTTTTTGAAGATCTCGTTGTCGGGGATGAATTCGATGTAGGTTCCGGTTGGCTCGCTGCTCTTTCCTTTCTTCTCTTTGATGAGCTTCCCTTGGGAAAAGACAGCTTCGGCAAAAGATCCTTCCCTAACGCTTCTGGCAAAAAAGTGGCTTGAAAGAGCGTTCACAGCTTTTGTTCCCACCCCGTTGAGGCCCACAGAGAACTGAAATACATCATCGTTGTATTTAGCTCCGGTATTGATCTGGCTGACACAATCAACCAGCTTTCCCAAAGGGATCCCTCTGCCAAAATCGCGTATGGACACTTTCCCTGATTCTTGATCGATCGCTATGTCGATCTCGGACCCGTTTTTCATGATGAACTCATCGACGCTGTTGTCGATCACTTCCTTCAGCATGACATAGATTCCATCATCGGGATGGGAACCGTCACCCAGGCGCCCGATGTACATCCCTGACCGCAAGCGGATATGCTCTAGGGCATCGAGTGTTTGAACTGTGCTTTCATCATATTCTTTAGCCATCAGACTATCCCTTAAAACCTTCTTAAAAAAAACCAGTCATGTGATATGCAAGAGCGTGGAGTGACTAACTGAACTTGAAAGCCGCTTGAAAGTCAGACCGAAGAACCTTGGAAAAGGGGTTTTTGGCCACCGTGAAGCTGCTTTGGATTCAGTGATTGTATACTGAAAGTGTCTCAAAACTGGGTTTTTGGCAAAGAGAATGCGCTCCACGATTGAAAGATTGCAAGTCATCTAATATTAGAAAATTGAGGCGACTTACAATTTTTCGATCCCGATGTATTCTCAAAGCCCCAATGCCAAATTTCGAGACACTTTCGGTATAAAAGGCATAGTTTCAGAAAATTACAACAACCATCCCTTTGTCAGTTCCTAATGCGTCCCTTGCCTGAATCGCAAATTTTATTCGGAGTGAAAAACCCCGGGTTTGAAGATAAATCATCTACAAAGACGGCAATTTTTATAAAGAGAGAATCTAAAAGAATCAACTTAAGATAGATAGAACCATTTCCCCTAAGGATCCCTCATGGACTTGCACGAATTCTTTAAAGAAAAATCCATTCTGATCACCGGCGGCACAGGTAGTTTCGGCAGAAAGCTGGCTACCCTCCTTATCAGGGAATGCGATCCGAGGCGCGTCATCATCTTTTCGCGCGACGAATGGAAGCAGTGGGAGATGAAAAAAGAGCGCCCCGAGTTCGGCGACCCGCGAATGCGCTATTTCATCGGAGATGTCCGCGACACACAGCGCCTGAACCGCGCGTTCCAGGATGTCGATTATATTGTGCATGCCGCTGCCCTCAAACAAGTGCCGGCTGCAGAATATAACCCGTCGGAGTTTGTCAAAACCAACGTGATCGGCGCCATGAATGTGGTCGAAGCGGCTATTTCTGCAGGAGTCAGAAAGGTGATCGGCCTATCGACAGATAAAGCGTGCAACCCCGTCAACCTCTACGGAGCCACAAAGCTTTGCCAGGATAAGCTCTTTGTCAATGGCAACTCCTACGTGGGTAAGAGAGGGTATCCCATCTTCAGCGTTGTTCGCTATGGCAACGTGTTAGGGAGCCGCGGCAGCATTATCCCCCTGTGGAGAAAAATACTCAAAAGTGGGGGAAAAGCGGTGCCGATCACCGATCCTCGGATGACAAGATTCTGGATTACGCTTGAGCAATCGGTGCGCTTTGTGCTGGAAAGCTTTCTGATCGCCAAAGGGGGGGAAATCTTCATCCCCAAGATACCCAGTATGAAAATCATCGATCTGGCGGAGGCGGTAGCACCGGGAGTGCCTCACGAGTTCACGGGAATCCGAGAAGGCGAAAAGCTCCACGAGCTAATGATTTGCCAAGAAGATGCGCGCCACTCAATCGAGCTGAGCGACCGCTACGTCATTTTGCCCGAAACTCAAAGTCGCGACCATGAGTTTATCCGTCGGTTCTTAGGAGGCAGAGAAGGCAAACCTTTGCCGGATGGCTTTGCCTATACGTCGGACACCAACACCATGTGGATTGGCGGCCAAGAGCTTATGACACTAATTCAACCTTACTTGGAAGAGATGTGATAGAAGAGGGAATGGAAGCTCCCCCTTTTTTTAGCCCGCTGCGGCAAAAAAAAATCGATGGGGAGGAGCTTGAAATTTCCAAAAATAACCCATTCCTCTATAAGAGTTTTTTTATACTAAATCGAACCTCATTTGGATCATAGGGTATTTCACCGGAGTCTTCACGAATGCGAATTGGCGTCATTGGAATCAATCACAAACTTGCAGACTTAAAACTGAGAGAAGTTTTGGCTAAAGCCTTCCAAAGAAGGTTTTCCAACTTCAAAGTGGTCCATCCCGGCCATTCGATGGTTCTTCTTTCCACATGCAACAGAACCGAACTCTACTTCTCTTCCGAAGACCTCTCAAACACCCATACCTATATTCTTTCCGCGCTAAGAGATGAGCTGAACGCCGATTTCGAGCAAAAGCTCTACTCGTTTTTTCATAAGGACTGCTTCTCCCATCTTGCCAAGGTCACGTCAGGGCTCGACAGCGCCATTATGGGGGAGACGGAAATTCAGGGCCAAGTCAAGGCCGCTTACCTCGGAGCCTGTATGAATCAGGATCTCGAGAAAGAGCTCCATTTCCTTTTCCAGAAAAGCTTGAAGATTGGAAAGAAGATTCGCACCCAAATTCCAATCGAGAGAGGCATCCCCGATCTAGAACACGCCTGCCTGCATATGGGCAAGAGCTTTTTTCCTTCGGCGGAAAGTCAAAGGGTACTTTTTATCGGCGCCTCGGACATCAACCTTAAAATCATCCGCTTTTTCCAGACAAAAGGCGTTTCAAATATCACGCTTGCCAACCGGACCGAAAGCACTGCCAGGGCTCTCGGAGCTAAGTTCAGCTTGGCGACACTTCCCTGGGAGAAACTGTCTCGTTGGAAAGAGTACGACTGGATCATCTTCGGAACCAAAGCGCCCGATTATGTTATCTCCGTCTCGGAAAGAGAAGAGCGGCCCCTCGGACGCAAACTGCTGATAGACCTCTGTGTGCCGCGCAACGTCGATCCTGAAATGGCGAGCGAAACTATCCGCCTGGCAAACATCGATGAGATCAATTCTTCGCTGCAGGCGCGGGGAAAACGTCTGTTCGACTTTGCCAAAGAAGCGGAAAAAACCATCGACAGCTTAGCAAGAACCCAAGTTCTCATCTTCAAAAAGAAGAATCTGATGAAACGGATGGAAGAGAGAATGAGGGTCGTTTCTTAAAAAACACTTCTCCGATTCAATCTTCCTTTGCAGGCAATATATTCAACTTTTAAAGGGGTAATTGCACCGGCAGGCCAATCCGGGCATGATCGCTATCTTTAAGCGCCTGCTGCGCCTTGATATTTGAGCTGACAGTGCTATAGAGCGTTTCTATGAAAGTAGGCATCTTCCACTGCGCCGCAATGATGACGACGCCATGGTCTTTGGCTGTTCCTTGATATTTTTTATCCTTGTAGGCCGGCAGCTTATCCTGGATTTCTTTCTGCCAGGCATCTTTCTGTTGAACGTCCGCTCCCTTGATTTTATCGCTTATCTGCTGGTTAAAACTAACCATCTTTGACTGCAGGGTGTTCTGATGTTTCTGAATCAAATCACTTTTTTTATCAGCAGGGGCATTTTCTATTTCTTTGATAGATGACTTAAGGAATTCCTCTATGTCTTTTACAGTGGCTTTGTCAACTCCAAACACCTCCGAGGCGCTACTCAAAGCTAAGGCAAATCCATCCCTGGCTTCATGGAACGTCTTTTCCCGTAAGGCCGCATTTTCAACTATATTCCGATAGGTTTTTGTGTAGACATCATGAGCCTCTGTGTTCAATTTCACTAAAGAGTCACTGTTGATAGTTTTAAATTCATTCATCTTCTCCTGATCATTTAAGTTGATGCCTTTCATGAATGCACTGATCAGACCCGGTACTGAGAGAGTGGGATTATCACTTCCCTCCAGAGAGGCCAAAGCGTGCTCCTGAACAATTTGCTTCAACTCCTGAGCCGAAAGATCGTTGACCAAAGGAGCGTATTCTTCGAACTTTCCTCCTTTGACGGCCTCTAGAGCCGCTTTCTGCTGATTGGTAAGGGAGGATTGCCTTGGAGTTCCCTCCATTGCATCCAAAATGGCGATCTGCTGCTTAAGACTACCGATCTTCCCCTCTAATTCCTTCGAAAGAGTGCCCAAATCAAGGTCTTCTGGATGTTTTTTTTGCGCGCTCTGCAATCTTTGCCGAGACGTTGTCTCGAGTCCGGTCAGCTGATTTAGGACCCCTTGCCTGACTTCCTGAATATGAGCGCTTAAAACTCCCCTTCGCGGGTCGTCAGAAGAGAGATTTTTGTGCGCCGCACTCGCTTCAGCGATTTTTTGATCTAAATATTGGCTTTCCGGCATTACTTCGCTGCGTATTGCCGCGACCTCCTGCAACTGAAGGGGCATGGCTGCGGCAGGTTTTGCTACCGGCTCCATCAAGCCGAGCGCCATCATTCCTTCCAGCATCTTTGCAAGCTTTCCAGTGTGCTGTTTTGAGCTGTCCAACTTAACTGAAGTATCCAATCCGATAATGGCGTTGTCTTTCAATTGCTCACCAACTCCTTTATCCTCGCAGAATTTTGCGAGATCCGCTTTCAGCTCCACGAGCGCCCGGAACGTGACAATCATCGCGTACTCGCTGCAAATTGCCTTGGCCTGGTCAGCCTGTGCCATCTCGTTAATAGCCTGCTTTTTCTCGCCCGACAAGTGGTGTGGCACGACAGAACGCATTCTTCGCCCACGCGAGTTGACTAAGTCACCACTCCTCTCTTCATTTGATGCTTTGGTGAAGGCTTGAGCATACTTGTCTTCCATGAATGATTTAATATCCGTGACACCCGCCTCTTTGAGTGCTGCTGCCGTCTGCGACGTAAGTAAGTTTTCCGGTTTCACTCGATAACTGTCGGCATAGTAGCTGATCCCAATATCCGTCGACTCGGTAGAAAGACCTTTATCCCAAAGCCCTTGATTGACGGCGTGTCCGTCCTTGGTCTTTGTATGGATGACTTCAGCATGAACCGTTTCCGATCCGGTTAAACGCGTCTGTATGGCATCTCCGCTAGTTTTGGTGTGTCCTTTGTAGGCACGGTATTTTGCCCCTGAAAAAAGGAGCACGTCTCCCACTTTTAAATTTTGCGCGCGATGCTTGGCTATTCTTTCGATATTGCCTTTAGAAAATGCCGGACTGACCAGTTTAGAGAGCATAGGACATTGCCCGGCCTTATTGAGATCCATATCCTTAAAATGCTCGTGGGCATTCCCGATATGATCAAGAAGCCATGTTTCACTAGAGCCGAGAGTCCTCTTTTCCGGCGGAATCGTAGGGTCGGTCAACTTCTGATGCAACTCCTCGAAGGTCTGCTTATGATCCGAAAGACGGGAAGCCATGTAGGTCAGTTCTTTGAGTGCAGAGTGAGTTTTCTCTGAAATTCCAAGGTCCTCGGCCCCGTTGCTTCGTAAGTACCCATTCAGCTGCTCCATTTGAGACTTGCTGGAGAGCACCTCCTCTAACTTGGCAAGATCTTCAGAAGAAGCCTTGCCTATGTCGCCAACTGTAACCACCATCTCTTTCATTTCTTGCTCAGTAAGAGGTAATGGGGAGGAGCCTGATGCTTCGGTTCGACGTGTGAGAGTCTCCCCGAGCGCTTCCATTTTGACTTCCAGCCGCGAACTCCTCTCGAAGTTCTTCATGCTCAGGTTTTTTCCCTTAATACTATCCTGACCGGCTGCGATAGC
Source organism: Estrella lausannensis (assembly GCF_900000175.1). Lineage (NCBI taxonomy): Bacteria > Pseudomonadati > Chlamydiota > Chlamydiia > Parachlamydiales > Candidatus Criblamydiaceae > Estrella > Estrella lausannensis. The sequence goes on along the minus strand of NZ_CWGJ01000006.1, from coordinate 133,314 downwards.
CTCTCCCGCGTGATCCTGAAATTTCTTCACTGACGCGCTATCTTTCAGCGCATGGCCGAGCTGGGGGTGCTTAGCAGCCAATTTACTGAGTCGACCGGCGGTCTTGTCGCACTTTTTTAAATGAACGGATAGCTGTTTGAGATCCATCTGCTGGATGTTCTTGCCCGACAAATTCTCGAGCTTGGCTTCCAGTTTTTGGGTCAAGACGGCGGCTTGCGCCTGTACCTTCTGTTCTTTTGGGGATAATACCTTAACGCTGGGAGTGGCAGAGGCAGCCGTCTGGGTATTTGTTTCATAAAACGAACCCACTGCCGGGCGAAAACTTCCTTGCACACCCATATCCACCCCTGTTTTCCTAACAAGAGTTCCTGCCTCTGCGGCAAATCAAATAATATATATATAAATAATTATAGATAATACAGTTTTTAAATAAAAGATTTTACAAAACAAAGTAAAACACAATTTCTTATTAACAAAAAACCGCTGCACTAAAAACAACAAAAAAACAGCAAATAAACGTGATAATTAAAATACACTTTTACACAACAAGTGAAGTATAATGTACAAAAGGGAGCTATTCTCTTTAAGTGACGTAATAAAGAGGGGGTTAGTATGAATTCCTTGGACCATCTTCACCGCAGCAATCTCAGCCAATTTGCCGACCACAGCGCTGTTCAAATCGCAAAAGTATCTAAAAAGGGGCGCTTTAAAACGGATGCGGCAGGAAGACCTACGATTGATCTAAAAGTGCTGGATTTGAATAACATTTCACGAAAGAAACTCGATAAATATTTTGATGAGGGTACTCTTGTTTATGTTCTTGACGGCCATGAAGCGCAATTCAGCTCCGATTTTGCCCTCAAGCATCTTGGCCCTTTTCAGCAATGCAACCTCACCCTCCTGCCCCTGCAGGCCAAGAAAGACTATACTCAACTCCGGCTGAGCAATGTGCGCATCTCTTTTCTCGAGAGTAAAGATTACAAAGCAATCAAAGAGGTGTGTAAAGAATTGCTACGCGTACAGAAAAAGGGCAAAGAGCCTGTTCTCAAAGAAAGAACATTCACCACACCCGATGATGACCTGCAAGCGAAGGAAAAAATTAAAAGTTTGATCGCCAAAACCTGGTTTCAAAGAGAAGAAGAAACGGCTCGCTTTTTGCCCAGTATCGAAGACGCTGAATCCTATGTCATTGCAGGTATCGACTTGCAAGACCTTCTCGCTTTGAGGGCCACATCCCAAAGCGGCCGCGAAAAAGCCAATGCCCGGCTTGTCACGCTGATCAACGAAGGAGCCATTACTCCTACCTCTCTCGGCATCTACTCCCTGCCCGATCTATTGACATACTTCGGCAAACATGTGCGCGACATCAAGTGCTTGAACACCGGCCCAATTTGTCCCCCAGGCAGTTCGGTACCTGAGAGAATCGGATTTAACCCGGACATGAGCGATAAGGAGGTGAAATTGCTCGTTGAATCTTGTCCCCGGTTAACTGAATTGGTTCTCTACCAGTTTTCCCTGACCAATAAATCGGGAGCGGAGCTTAGCAAACTGACCCGATTAACTCACCTGTCATTTAACTCAGGAGAGGACTTCACCGACTTCAGTTTTATTGGAAACTTAAAAGAGCTGAGATTGCTCAGCCTGGGAGGAAGCGAAGTCAGCGACCTTTCCTTTCTTAAGGAATTAACAAGACTGGAAACCCTTAACTTGGAGCAATGCAATTCCATCCAAGACGTCAACCAGATAGCTTCCGCACCCCAGCTGAAACATTTGAACCTCAGTCAATGCTGGGACATCAAAGATTTTACCTTCCTTAAACACCTGACTCGTTTGGAGAGATTGGACCTAATGGAGTGCAACATCAAACAGCTATCCATTTTAGAAGATTGCAAAGAATTGAGAACACTCACCTTGTGGGGCTGCAACAGAGTGGTGGATTGGGATTTTTTGGGGCGGCATCCGGAAATCGATGCTATCGGGGCCCGAACATCCAACTAGTGTTCTGCCTGTTGAAAGGCCTCTGCCGAAAAGAACCTCAAAATCGAAGATTTTGAGGTTCTCTCGGGATATGAAAAAGGAACCTTCTTAAAAATCTGCGTATCCGGGGAATCTGGGGAAAGGAATGACATCACGGATGTTCTCCATTCCTGTCACAAAGCGGATTAGACGCTCGAACCCGACGCCATAGCCGGCATGGGGTACCGTGCCATATTTTCTAAGCTCAAGATACCACCAATAGCTCTCCTTGGGCAGCCCCATTCTATCGAGCTTCTCTTCCAAAACATCAAGGCGCTCTTCTCTTTGGCTTCCGCCGACAATTTCCCCGATCCTGGGGACAAGGACGTCCATGGCAGCGACCGTCTTGCCATCGTCGTTCTCACGCATATAGAAAGCTTTTATATCTTTTGGATAATCGGTAATGATGACCGGCTTCTGGAAGTATTTCTCAACCAGATAGCGTTCATGCTCCGACTGCAGATCCATGCCCCATTTGATCGGGAACTCAAAATTCTCCCCCGACTTCTCCAGGATGCGCACGGCGAAGGTGTAGCTGGTTCTCTCAAAAGGAGTATTGATCACTTGCTCGATTTGCTCCATGACGCCCGGAGAGATGTACTTATTGAAAAAATACATATCCTCCCTACAGTTATCGACCACATACTTTAGGACATATTTCAGGTAGGCTTCGACATTGTCCATGTTGTCGGTGATATCGGCAAAAGCCATCTCCGGCTCGATCATCCAAAATTCTGCCAGGTGACGCGCGGTGTTGGAGTTTTCCGCGCGGAACGTCGGTCCAAAGGTGTAGATATCGGAAAGGGCCGTCGCATAGATCTCCCCTTCAAGCTGGCCTGAAACGGTAAGATAAGCGGGTTTTTTGAAGAAGTCGCTTGCATAATCGACTTTTCCGTCGGGAGTCTTTGCCGGAGCGTCCATATCGAGCGTCGTCACCTGAAACATCTGCCCTGCACCTTCGCAGTCAGAAGCTGTGATGATCGGAGTGTGCACATAGCAAAACCCTCTCTCCTGAAAGAAAAGATGGGTCGCAAATGCAAGAGCGTTGCGGACGCGGGCTACCGCTCCGATCGAGTTGGTGCGCGGCCTTAAATGGGCTATCGAGCGCAAAAATTCAAAAGAGTGCCTCTTCTTCTGAAGCGGGTAGCTCTCCTGATCGCAGGTGCCGATCACCTCGATGGCAGTGGCATGCATTTCCAGAACGCCCTTTTTATCGGGATTTTCTACAATCGTGCCTGTCGCGGCAAGCGACGCGCCCGTGCCGAGTCTTCTGATCGTTCTTTCATATTCGTCGATATTGGAGTCGGCGATCACTTGGAAATTGGTCAGTGTTGACCCGTCATTTACTTCAATGAAGGAAAATGCCTTTTGTTCCCTAAGAGTTCTCACCCATCCCTTGATCGTGATCTCTTTTCCGAGAAAGCGGTTTGCCGCGTCGGATGATTTGAGTTGTTTGATTTTAATCCGCATGTGGACGACCTTTTGTTTTGTAAGTGTCGCTTGGTTAAATTGTAATTTTTAAATACTTCTTAAAAGGGCGATCTCTTTTTTCCACGATTCCAGCCCCCCCGGTGTCTCCAGATATTTCGGCAGGTAGCGCGTTCTCGGATCGTGCATGAGCGCTTTAAAACACTCGATACCGATTTCTCCCTTTCCAAGATCCTGATGCCTGTCAACACGGCTCCCCAAACCTTTCATCGAGTCATTGAGGTGAAAAGCGTAAAGATGCTTTAAACCGACTACCCGGTCAAACTCATCCAGCGTCGACGAAACTGCCGCCTTGCTTGTCAGGTCATATCCTGCCACAAAGGCATGGCAAGTATCGATACAGACTCCGATCGGAATCTTTTTTTCCACTTTACCGATGATGTAGGCGAGATGCTCGAAGCTATAGCCAACGGTTGACCCCTGGCCTGCTGTACACTCTAAAAGAAGGCGGAGATCCCCTTTCTTTAAAAATTGGTCTTCGAAAGAAATCAGCGACTCGGCGATTTTATCGAGACATTCCTCTTCGGAAGCCCCTGTCGCGCTACCAGGGTGGAAGTTGAGATAGGTGATCTCCAGCTCTTGGCAGCGTTCAATCTCCTGTCGGAATGCCGTCAGGCTCTTGGCCAAAATATCCTCTTTGTTGCTGCCCAAATTTATCAGGTAGCTATCATGACTCATGATCTTCTGAAGGCCTGTCTCTTTTAAAACCTCTTTCCAGCGCTTGACATCCTCTTCTCCAATCGCTTTCGTATTCCACTGGCGCTGGTTGGCGGTGAAAATCTGCACTGTGGTAGCCCCAATGGAGTGCCCTTCATAAAGAGCGTTATATACGCCGCCGGCAATTGAGGTGTGGGCGCCAATGAGGAGAGGCTCTTCTTTTTTTGTCATGGTACCATCGGATAGTTTGGAAACATTCAGTTAAACGCCGGTCTCGTCGCCGGCGAAAAGTTCTATTTGGATAGGCTCAAATATGCGATTATGCTAGCAACATGAAGGGAAAAAGACAATATGGATCAAGTCAATCAAGCGTCGCTTAGCAAAGAATCATCACGCTCTATCCTGCGCTCCATGTCCCGCTTCCTTTCCGGTACGATGCTCTCTAGGATCTCAGGACTCGGGCGGGATATCGCGATGGCGTATGCCTTTGGAACCGAAGCCTCGGCAGCCGCCTTTTTAGTCAGCTTCCGCCTGGCGCATTTGCTCAGAAGAATTTTAGGTGAGGGGTGCCTGCAGACTGCATTCATTCCACTCTTCGAGGAGCTGAGGCGAGAGAGTGTGCAGAAGGCCCATGCGTTTTACATCCATTTGCAGAGCACGCTCTTTTGGATCCTCCTGCTCGTGTCAACTGCCGCCATGGGTGCTCTGGGACTACCCCTCTCTTCTCTTGACCTATCCCCGGGCAACCGGGAAATCCTCTCCTACACTCTCTTCATGATGCCAAGCCTTGTCTTCATTTGCCTCTACGGCCTCTCAGCCTCGCTTCTTCAATGTGAAGGCTCCTACTTTCTTGCCGGCGCCTCTCCCGTCGCTTTCAACTTAGCCTGGATAGCAGGTGCTATCCTCCTCCGCGGCTTCGATGTCGAGCAGGCGATGCCCTACCTGTGCCTTTTCATCATTCTCGGCTGTTTCCTGCAATGGGCTGTCTGCTACCCTAAAACCAAGAAACTAATCCCGCACTCACCGCTGACACTTTTCTCTTTCAGGGGTATTCAGCCTGACGTAATGCGCATTGTCAAGCCAATGACCCTGGGCATGATCGGAATCGCCGCCACGCAAATCAACACAGCTCTGGATGCTGTTTTTGCCAGATTTGCCTCACTCGAAGGGCCGGCTTACCTGTGGTATGCCATCCGGATCGAACAGCTTCCCTTGGCCCTCTTTGGTATCGCCCTCTCAGGCGCTTTGCTGCCTCCTCTTTCGCGAGCGATGAAAAACGGGGATTTAAAAAAGGCTGCCGCTCTCTACTCTTCTTCCATCGGCACATGTATCGCGGTCATCGTCCCGATGACATTCGCCCTTGTCTTTTCTGGCAGAGCCACCGTTTCCCTACTTTATGAGCGGGGTGACTTTTCCGCTGTTTCAGCCGGAGAGACTGCCTTATGCCTCTACGGTTATGCCTTAGGCCTCCTGCCTTCTGTCACGGTCTTATTGACGGCACCTGTCTATTATGCCCTGTCCGACTATAAGACCCCGGCTCTTGCCTCCGGGTATTCAGTGGTCATCAACAGTATACTGAGCGCTGCCGGCGTCCTCGCCTTTGGCTTCGGCGCGTTTTGGATCGCTGTAGCGACAAGCTTGAGCGCTATCGCAAACGCCCTTATCCTAAGCTGCAGCCTACCCAAGGAGATTTCTTTTCCGTGGCATGCCTACTCCGCCAAGTTTTTCAGAGCGCTCGCCCACTCACTGCTCTACGCGGTTGGAGTGTACTTTTTACTCCCAGATCCTACGGGCTCTCTTACGGCCGGCACTGCCCCTTCCTTTACCGGTTCGCTCTATCTCTTCTCTCTGCATTTGACAATCTTTGCCCTCTGCATTGCTCCCCTGTGGTACCGCGAATTGAAGGATCTCAAACGATAAAAGAATATTTCCCTGCAGGCAGTCAAGGTCATCTGATGAAGCCAATTCGGAATTAGCACATAGATATTTTGATGCCAAGATACCAAACCTTGGACGGAGGGAAAGACATGCCCGCCAAAAAAAATGAAAAGGTCGCGGACAAAAAAAAACCGCTCAAAAGAGCGGTTTTTGAAGAACGGAAATGTGCCGTCAATCTTAGGTTGTGTGCTCCAAGAAGTCGCAGATTTCGATGATCTTGATCTCAAGCGGCCAGGAGATCTGATCCAGACCTGGCATCGTCATCAGCTGTCCGGAGAACTTGTTGGCATCCAACGTCAGGTATGTTGGTACATCACGCTGGGAAGCAAGAGCCTCCTGGATCGACTTCATCTTCTGGGATTTTTCTTTGATAGAAACGATCATTCCGGGTTTAACCTGGAAAGAACGGATATCCACCTTTTTACCATCCACTAAGATATGGCCGTGGTTAACCAGCTGCTGAGCGCCGAAAATGGTAGTGGCGAACTTCAGCTTGTACACGATGTTGTCCAGCCTGCACTCGAGCATTTCTGCCAGGTGCTGAGGCGTATTGCCTGCCATCTGTACAGCTTTTTTATAGTTGATGATCAGCTGTTTTTCGCTGAGCATGCCATAAACAGCTTTTAGTTTTTGCTTTTCTTCAAGTTGTAAGCCGAAGTCCGACTTTTTCTTGCGTCGAGCACCGTGTACGCCTGGGGGATTGGGCTTATGAAGGAGAGGATTTCTCGCTCTTCCGAAAATATTGACTCCAAATCGCCTGGCGATACGGTTTTTATTGCCTGTGTAGCGAGCCATTGATACTCCTTAAGAGAAATTTATACGGTGGCGTTCAAAACAAAATAGATAAGGGCAGATTATTGCATATGGGAAGTTTTTTTGCAATCAAACAGCCTGATCTCCTCAAATTTTATTGTCTGCCGGGAAAAAAATCCGAAACAGCAGACTGTTTACCGAGGCAGGATACCGGTGCTGTCTCAAAATTTAGCTTTCCTTAAACCACTATTCTACGGTGTAAGACACTTTCAATAGAGGAAGATGCGGGGCCAAGTTCTTCAAATAATAAGTAGTATGGTATAACTAAGTTATAGGTCTTATCACCCGGGCGCCTGTCCTTCCGAAGGAGGTGGATAGGAGCTCTGAGACAGTCTTAAGTATTGGCGTTTCGTCGCTCTTCCGGGGCGATAGCAACTTGTTTGTGAGACCTCCGGGACTGGGATCGAAAAGCAGATGAAATGAGCCTACAAATCCCCTGAAATTTAATTCAGGGACTGTCTCTTAAACGCTTAAAAACGAAAGAAATTGCACCTATGAAAGACTCCTCGCTCGAACCTCTCAAGAAAATGGCGGCATCGATTGCCGAAGCATCTTCGCAAGAGAAGATCGCCTCGCTCAACAGGGCGTTTGAGCTTTTCAGCCACGAGGCTGAAAGGATTGAAAATGCCTATAACTCCCTGAAGGAAGAGTTTACCGCCATCCATCAGGAGCTGGAAAAAACCAACATCCACCTCAAAAAGAAGGTCGCCGAGCTCAACGTGATGACCGATTACATGGAAAATATCCTGTCTAATATTTCACAGGGCCTGGTGTTTATCGATTTAAACGGCGACATCACCACTTATAACGCCGCCGCCGAAGAGATCTTCAACCTGAACCATGAAAAAATCCTTTTTCGAAACTACTGGCAGAATTTTGAGGATGACTCCTTTGGATTTTCCATGAGGAAAGCGCTTGCCACCAAAGCACCACCTCCTCTCTCTTTCACGAGCGTTAAAGGCGAGGGCGGCGAGCTCAAAGAGCTTGAGGTAACCGCCACTTTCGTGTTCGACAGCGGAACTAAAGTAAAAGACTTAGAAGAAGATATCTATGTCAGAAGCATGGAAGGGATCATCATCCTGATCCGTGATATCACGCTGATGAAGACATTGGAAATCATTGCCAAGCGATCCGACCGAATGAAAGAGCTTGGCGCCATGGCGGCATCTGTCGCCCATGAAATCCGTAACCCGCTAGGCGGGATCAAAGGCTTTGCCTCATTGCTCAAGAGAGATTTGGAAAACGATCCGGAAAAAAAGAAGTTCGCTGAATACATCATCCAGGGAGCTGACACACTGAATCGATTGGTAACCAGTATTTTAGACTACTCCAAGCCGGTAAACCTAAAAAAGATCCCGATGAACCTCCAGGAAACCATCTTAGAAACGATGGCAGTTGTGCAGGCAGACAGGGAGCTTTTCAAAAACATTCACATTGTTGTCGAGATGCCCGATAAGTTGATCGAGCTGACAGCAGATAAGGAGCTTTTGAAGACGGCTTTCTTGAATTTGATGGTCAACGCCATCCAAGCGATGCCCGGAGGGGGAACACTGAAGATCACTGCCCGGCTGCATGAGGCATCGGCCCTGGTTGAATTTGAAGACACGGGCATGGGCATCCCAAAGGAAAATATCGGCAAGCTCTTCACTCCATTCTTCACCACCAAGGCGGAAGGGTATGGTTTTGGGCTTGCGGAAGTATTAAAAACGGTGCAAGCTCACGGCGGGGATATCAAGGTTTCATCGGAAGAGGGAAAGGGGACGTCTTTCTCCTTAAAGCTGCCCATGCGCGGATAGTAGAAGCGAACATGCAACAGGTAAGTATGGCAATAGAACGCATTTTGGTTATTGACGACGAAGTTCTGCTCAGGAATTTTCTGGCCGAAACGCTGAGACGGAAAAATTATGATGTCCAGACAGCGGAATCCGGTGAAGCGGGCATCGCCAAATTCAAAGAGCAAGGCTTCGATTTAGTGATCACCGACATGAAAATGCCGGACATGACAGGCATCGACGTGCTGAAAACGATTAAAGCGCTGACGCCGCAGACAGTCGTAATCGTGATCACTGCCTATGGAAGCGTTGAAAACGCTGTGGAAGCGATGCGTCTTGGCGCATTTAACTACCTGATCAAGCCGTTTACCCCCGACACGATCGAGGCCTTGATCGAAAAGGCCAAAGAACATATCGGCCTCGTCGACGAAAACGAGTACCTCCGATCGGAGATGCGCGGCAAAAATTCTCCTGTGGTCAGGCAGCCTGTCTTCGAAAGCCCCTCCATGAAGAAAGTGGTGGAAGACATCTCGAAAGTTGCCAAAAGCAATGCCAACATCTTCATTACAGGTGAATCCGGAACAGGAAAGGAAGTGATCGCCGCTTTGATCCATCAGCAATCGACACGCTCGATGCACCCTTTCATCAAAGTTAACTGCGCAGCCATTCCTGAGACGCTGATCGAATCGGAGTTTTTTGGACATGAGAAGGGAGCTTTCACGGGAGCGCACCAGAAAAAAAGCGGCAGGTTTGAGCTGGCGCACACAGGAACGTTGCTCCTCGATGAAATCACTGAGGTGCCTCTCATACTACAGTCGAAACTTTTGAGGGTACTGCAAGAACAAGAGTTTGAAAGAGTCGGCGGGACCAAACCGATCAAGGTCGACGTCAGGGTGATTTCCACATCCAACCGCAACGTTAAAGAAGCCGTGGAGCATAAAATACTACGGGAAGATCTCTACTTCCGTCTGAACGTCATCCCTGTCCACCTCCCCCCGTTAAGGGAGAGGATTGAGGATATTATTCCTCTTGCCGGCTATTTCATCGACAAATTCTGCACGGAAAGCCACCTTCCCAAAAAGGAACTCACGGAAAGGGCGAAAAAACGGCTGCTCGAATACCTTTGGCCGGGAAACGTGCGGGAGTTGGCCAACGTGATTGAAAGAGCTGTCGTGATGGGCACTTCACAAACAATTGACCAAAGCTCGCTTTTCTTAGATGCTTCACTATCCTTAACCGACGGACGCGGAACTCACGAAAGCTCCGGCACCGACCTCTACACACTGCCGGTCGGCATCACCCTGAAAGAGCTCGAAAAGCGCCTTATCATCGAGACGCTCCATGCGCACAATCACAACAGAAAAAAGACCGCCGAAATTCTGGATATCAGCGTCAGGACTTTGCGCAACAAGATCAACGAATACCGTAAAGAAGGTCTTGAAATCGTCGGGGAAGACTAACACTCCAATCGGCTATACCTCATCCACCGGAGCGTTTCGCAAAAGCAATTCGACCGAATACGAAAGCGTCTCAAAATTTGGCATTGCGGGCAGTCTCTTGCCCGATTGAAGCCAAACGCACTTTTATGTTATAATGATTTTTTTAACTATAGGGGGATACGCATATGGTAAATCCTATCAGTTCATCAAATACAAGCCCCTTAGGGGAAGTTCCTCCCGAATCGGCAGCGCAACTGGAAGAAGTCAAGGTGCTGCTGGCAAATTTAGTACCACGATTCCTGGGTCTAGTGGGAGGAGAGGAAAACATCGCCAATTTACCTCCTAAGTGGCAAAGCTATTTACACCGCGGATTAGCTGTCGCCGCAACCATACAGGGGTTGACAAGCGCTGATCTACCGCAGTTGCCCTATAATTTTGTAGGGACCGCTAAACGCTATTTAGATACGCTACAATCCCACATAACACTGGGTGAAGACGTTAAAGAGAGAAATGGGTGGACTGATTTAGTCTCCCACCTCGGAGAAGCGCCCCTCGTGAAAGCGGTACCGAAATTACTCGATCACAGCTATTTTCTTGCTCTTGAGAAGGCAGAGGAAGTTTTGCATATCGGCTAAGAGCTTGTACTAACACTCAAATCGATATGCTTTACATTTTAAAATGCTTTTCCATAAATTTCAAAAGCCTGTACTAACACCGAAATCATATGATTTGAATTTAGTGCAGGCGCATACCGAAGACGTACTGACACCCTGTCAATCACTATCGCCGTTCAATACCATCCCCTTACTACACCTCAAAGCGCGGAACAGAGCGCCGTTAGGATGGAACAAATTCACCTTGCCCTCCAGCAAACCATGCTCATACTCCATCAACGTCTTTAATGTTCCATCGGGATACCAAAAAAACTGGGCTCCATGAGGCTCTCCCTCGACAAACTGCTCCAGAGAGCACTTTTCACCCTCCGTGTAAAAGGAGCGGCTTTTGCCGGTTTTCAACCCGTCGAAGAACCAACTTTCCACAAGTAAGCTCCCCTCCTGCAGAAAGAAGCGAAACGGCCCATGGGGCAGCCCTTCATGATAAAACGTCCGAATTTTCATCTCTCCTGAAGGATAGAGAAGACGCCACTCGCCATGAAAAACCCCCTCTTTTTCTAAGGCGACACGCCGGGACCCATCGGAGAAGTTGTAGATGGCCACACGGGTGCCGGGTTTAACCTCCTGCCCATTTTTGGGGTTGTCCGGCAGGCTTAAGACTTCGAGAGGAGAGCTAAGGTCTAAATTAAGTTCCTCATCGACGATTGTCACTCTTCCGTCTTTGAATTCATAGCGTTCCATGACTTCTTCCCCAGTTTATGCGCCCACGAGCGATTTTTTTCGCTCCTGCACGGCAAAATCGATGATTTGAATATTAACTTCGGCCACTTCTTTCAAAAATTGCAATCGCTTGATATTCAAGGTGCTTTTCAGAACAACCATCTTGCAAGGATCTTCACTGTCTGTCTTGATGCGGTGCAGCTCCTTATTCAATATGCGGCTATAGATATTGTTGAACAAGTCAAGCAGATACTCGTAGCCGGGCTCTTCAGAAAGCTCAAGTTCTGATAATGCTGCCAGACCCGACTGCAGAATTTGAGGAATCCGCTCCTCGTTCTCCACCTTCTTCTTAAGATCTTTTGAATCCTCGATCAGAACATCCAGATGGTCCCGGGAACGAATCAAACTCTCTTTGAAAAATTCCACTTCCTCAAACACCCTCTCCTGAGTTAACCCAGGCATCGCCGCTGACAAGATCTCGCCTCTAACCCAACTTTTTAAGTCGAAGCGCCGTTTCATATACCTTTCTTTGGCATCCTTCAAGGTCATGTTCCGAACGCCAGGCATCCCAAGACCGCCTTCTGTGCAGTTGACGATTTCAGTGCTGCGATGCTCTTTGGCAAAATCTCCAATCCAGTTAGATTCAGCGATCCATTTCCACAGTGTATAGATCGGCTCGCCGTAGATGTCCTTTTTAAGCATGGCGGTCGTGTCAAAATCATCTGTCTTCAGCACTTCTTCCTCGATCGCTGTTTCATCGACAACGCCCTTGGCATAGGCAAGCATTCCCGTATAGGCTAAATCGACGCCGGTTAAGATAATCGGGTTGCACCCCATGCGGATTGCAAGTTCGATGCCGAAATTCACCACGTTGTGTCCCTCGTCGATCCACTCGCCCTGAAGACCAAAGCGCTCATCAAACCAGTCGGCGATGTCATAACCGCCCGCTCCATAAATATAGAGACGGGGCCCATGGACAAGCTTGAAAGCCTCATGATGCATCCTGTTTCTGTAAAAAAGGGGAACTTCATAAGCTTTATTGGTACTTAGACGAAACTGCTGGGTAGGGTTCGGGTCGATGCCGATACCGAAATGCGGCAAGATGCCCCGGGAGCTTAAGGCGTTCATGGCCGACCCTCCGCCAAAAACCAAAGCGCGATCCAGAAGATTTCTGAGTTCCTCAACGTTTTTATCAAGCGACGGTCCCGCTCCGCAGATAATTGCCGGTATGCCATGAAACTTGCCAAACAGCTCATCGCCCTTCCATGACTCCGACACAAGTAACAGATTTTGGTAGTAGTTTCTAAAAAAGCTGATGCCGTGCTTTAAATACTCTTCGACAAGCCCATTGCGGATCGACGCATCGTAAACGATCTTTTGCTTGAGCTCGACAAACTGATCGCGCCTCTCATTTGCGTAATACTGAAGAGCTGAGACACTCATCTGCGTCATGACGAAGTCCCAATACAGAGGGTCGAACGCCTCGTCAGCGTCGGCAAGGTTCTGGAAGTAAATCACACGCACCTGGTCGTCTTTAAGAATCTTCTGCACCTCAGAAGTAGAAAACGCCATCTTGAGCACGGAAAGATCATCTTCCATGAACACAATCGCCCGCTCGGGATCTTCTTTAAGCCAGTCATGGAGGGCTTCATAATAGTATCCCAGTCCAATTCCGTAGATATAGACCACTGTTTCATTGGTGAGTTTGAGCGAATATGCCCACTCGAGCGCCTCATTCAGCGGCGATTTTTGATTATGAAAGTAAGACTCCCCTTCCTTTGTCTTCCGCATCAGATTAAGGGAGCCATCTTCCGCAAAGACAAACTGAAGTCGGCTGTCTTCGACGCCATGCAGGAGTATGGCTTCTTTCGGAAAACTCTGCATCCAGATCTCTATACTTTCCTGAAGGCGCTCTAAATTTATACTCTGCATCTTTCCTCACATTGACAGGCTCTTTAGGGCTTCGACTTCTCCAAAAAAAAACTCCAAACAGGGTAGGGAGGCTTTTCTTTACCAAGACCAAACTTTAAGAGACTTTCGGTATATCCCAATTCAGCAAACAAATCATACAATTACAGTTTTAGAAAAAATGCCGCTCCCTTTCACCTCCGAAAGCGTAATGAAGCCTCTCCATCTCATTCAGATAATTTTCAATGGCATCCTGAGCGGCAAGGGGCATAGCGACCTCCTCGCTCGGGGTTAGCTCTCCTTCTTTGAGCAACTGACCGTTTTCGCTGAATTCCTCAATCAAAATACGTTTTCCGAAGTCATCAAAAACGGTTCTTCGCAGAAGCTTGTCATGACGGTAGTACTCGAGCGCCTCTCCACAGGGTTTACCGTCTTTGTACGTGGCGGAGAAGAGAAGGTCGCCTCTTGCGCTCCAAAACCGTTCAGTGCCAGACAGCTTGCCTTCCTTAAACTGTAAAAATCTGTTTAAACGACCTCTTGGATAGTAGATAATCACATCTCCATCCAGCTTGCCTTCTTTGTAAAACATCTCAGCTCTCTTGGAGCCATCGTCGAAAAAATAGCTCTGCTCGCCTTCAAGTCTTCCGTTCACAAAATTCCTTTTGGCAAAGAGTCGTCCTGATCTGTAAAAAAACTCCTGCGCTCCTTCGAGATTGCCTCTGGAATACCAAGAGGAGGAAAGCAACTGCCGCTTCTCGCTAAAAAAACAGCTTCTACCCTCGAGAAACCCCTCTTTTTCCTGGGAATACTCAAACACGGCGGGAGTAATCTCTTTTAACGAGCCACTCTCCTCTGAAAAAATGACAGGCCGGGCGTCAGACTCAATGGCAGAGCTGGTTTCCGTGTTTTCAGACAACGCCTCTTCAATTCCCTGCAAATGCTCCCTGGCCACATTTTCCCAGAATGCAAACAGGGCTTCGGCAAAATCTTCGGCGGCCTGCCGAATGAAATCAGTGTCTTGTTTTGCCTGAGCTTTCTGTAAATTCACTTTTTTGAAGAAGACGGCACCGTTCATCAACTCTTCGTGGCTTTCAAGGAAGGTCTCGAAAAAAGGATTGGATTTGAATTTCGTTACAAACCCCGACTGCATCGCTTCACCAAATCTCCGAGATTCAAGGCCGTCGCTTAATGTTTCTTTAAAAAAAACTCTTTCCGTTTGGATCGCTTCAAGAAATTCCTCAACGAACCTTTTCCACTCGAGGACGGCTTGCAGGGGCATCATCGTACTTGAACCTCTGATGGCACCAGACTCAATCAAAGCATGCAGCCTTCCCTCGATGTCATATTCTTTGCTTCTCGTTTTCAAAAATTCACCGAGGGATACATTCGCCACCTGTTCGATCAGTAAACCACCCCGTGTAGCATTGTACAGAGTCACTTCAGGATGATTGCTTTTGAAATGGGATATGAGCTTCCCTTCCACCAGCCAGTCGATTTTCGTGATGACTTCCTGTCCTTCGTACCCCTTGTCGATCAAGGGTGTTTTGCTTTTAATCAAAAGCTCATCTTGCACTGCTTTGCTGCCGTGAGAGATGGGCCGAAGCACTTCCGGATATCTTTTGTTATCGGTATAGGCAAGATCAAGCCCCGAGAGGATGATTGGGTTACAGCCCATCGCATGCGCGATCGCGATAGCAAACGTCGTGCTGCTAATGCCAGCTTCCAGTTCGAGAGACTGCCTGATGCCGATAGCGTCTTCAAACCAGCGTGTGGAAAAGGGGCTTGTGCAATGATTGAGGTATACTTTTTCTCCAGTCGCAAACCGGGAAGCGTCAGCAGAAAAGCGCGCTTTGTGAAAGCAGGGAACCATATAAGAGTTGTTCATCCGGATTCTGCTCTCTTGCGAGGATGTCGGGTCGATGCCGACAAAGAAATGAGGCAAAATCCCGTGTGAGTTGAGTACGTTAGTGCCTGTTCCGGAACCGATCAGAAGACACCTTTTCTTGGCCTCATCAAACAAATGAATATCGTTGACAACCGAAGGGCCTGCGCCGGTGATGATGGCCGGAACGTCTTTGAATCCTCCGATCAGCGCCTCGAAAGAGGATTCGTTTTCAAGTTTTAAGATATTGCTGATGATATTCCTGGTAATATCTTTCAGATAGGTGAGTTTGTCCGAACAGACGTTCCGGTGCCAGCTTGTGCTAATATAGATCTGAGATTTAATACCAAGTAAAAGACTTTCCCTGACCTCGGAATAGGACTTCAGCGAGCTTAAGATAATCGACTTATCGTGCAGCGCCGAAAACAAAAGATAGCAACGAGGATCAAGGGATATGACAACTTTGAAATTTTCAATGGAAAACGTCTGGATGACGACCTGGTTATCTTTTAGGATCTCTAGCCCTTTCGGAGTGTTAAAGAGCATATTCAGGGCCGAGTAATCGCTCTCTAAAAAGACAACGAACCGTGTAGGATCTTTGTGCAGCCAACCCTTTATTTCATCATAATAATAGCCGAGGCCAATTCCATAGATGTAAATTAAATCTACATCCTCGGTCTTGATATTTTGCACCCATCTCTTCGCTTCCTTGCGTGCACCATCTTGGGAATGAAAAAAAAAGTCCTTGCCCCTGTGCCTTCTCGCAAGGTTATCCTCTCCTAGATGGGTGGGGTAAATTTCGTAATCGGTTACCTCGGCGTCCCGGATTCTTTTTGCCGCCTCTTCATCATATGCTGCATAGAGCTTCAGACACTCCAGTAAAACTTCTTGCCCCATGAAGACATCCTAAATACGCTACTTACCCAATTTTTTCTTCTGGTGAGCAGCAAATGCCTTTAATACGTTCTCAACACTCAACCTGATCGCGGCGACTCCGGCCTGAACAGTTTCTTGAAGGATAGTGACCTGCGCCATGAGCAGCTTCTTTGCCGCCGGTGTTTTCCAGATCGGTTCTTTGCCGGATTGAGCATCCTGCGCTGTCTCATCGACTAATACCTGTCCGAGTTTGATCAACTGCTTGAGCTCCTCGCCAATCTGCACGATCCCTTCGTTTAGCAGCTTCATCAGTTCCTGATTCTCACGTAAAAATTCGCTCTCCTTCTTAAGCTCGAGCAAAACCTGCTTCAAATGGTGGAACACCTCCGACAGCGATTTTGTCAGTCTCTCCGTCTGCAGTGTGACCGAGTCGAAATAATCCCTGACGACTTTTGTCTCCTGTCTGACAAACTTTCCTTTGGAATCAATGGCAAAAATAGTATCGACTTCTCCGGGAGCTTTATAGATCACTTCTTTTTGTAAAACGCCGGAGGCCGAGTAGTAGCTTGCCTTGCCGACGGGTTTTCCCCCTTTGAAGGTCGCTTCAATAATTTTCTCCCCTTTGTCAGCATAAAGAGCTTCCTCTCCATTCCTGACACCTTCTTCAAACTCAATACTTCTTTTCAGGACGCCGCTCGGATAAAAAAGTTCGATTTTTCCGTCCAGGAGCCCCTCTTTGTAAGGTAGCTTGGCCCTGAGGGTGCCGTTAGGATAATAGTATTGGTGTAGCTGAATGGGCTTGCCCTCTTTGTATCCCCCCGCTGAAGCGAGATTGCCATTCTTAAAAAATGTCAATTCCCGCCCCCATTTTTTTCCATCCACATACCAGCTTTCGGCAGCTACAAAACCGCTCTCATCCACAAAGCGAGAAGGCCCATGGAGATGACCATCTTTGGTGTAGTGCTCCCATGTCCAGCCACCGAGGGGAAGCCCTTCCATGGATTTTACCAAAGAGCTGCTCCCCTTGCCTGAAAATTCGATTCCGAGGCAGGGATCGTTCAATGAATAGACCTCTTCGGTAAAAACATACTCTTTTCCCTTGGGAAAACAGTCCGCTTCATTTATGGATCGACTCTTGATGGCTTTCTCTTCATGAACGACCTTTTCGATATGGGCGATCGTTCCCTTCAGATAGTTGAGGTTGATTGAAGCAGCTTTTCCAAGTAAATCATAGCGGGCCGCCTGAAGGCTCGTTTTCCTCTTGAAAACCTCTTTCGACTCAAGGGATTCCTGATGGATTTCCAGCGACTGCATTTCCTTTTCAATCATTTTGACATAGTGTTCATCGAACTTAGAGAGGAAAGTGGTATACGCCTCCTCTTTCTCGAGGGCCGCTAGCGATTCGATGATTTTGGGATTGAAAAGCTTCATTTCGCCGCCTGCTTCCGCCTCTTCAGAAAGCTGGTGGAACTCTTTCTCGAGATTAGCTACCAGGGCAGAAGTTCTTTTCAGTGACTGTTCCACTTCCACCAAATGCTTTAAGATCGACTCCGTCGTTACGCCCTCCGGCATACCGGCATCAAGCGAAAGTGCCTGAATCATGCCGCTGAAATCGTGCTCTTTCATCAGGTAGGCCTCTTCCACTTCTTTCAAAGTCATGTTGGGCACGCCTGGAAACCCAATACCTCCCTCCGTCGCATTGATGACAACCGATTGGGGATGGCTGACCAAGAATTTCGAATACCAGACAGCTTCCAGCATCCACTTCCAGAGCGTCAAAACCGGTTTCCCATGAATATCAACTCGGGGAATCAGCTCTTCCCGTTCGTTTTTTGTCACAAAGTTCATCACCCCTTCAGCGACGGGGTGCACGCTCTGGATCGCAGCATACGATTTTCCTTCCGAATAGGCCAAATCGACTCCGACCGTAATGATGGGGCTGCAGCCTAGCGCTTCGGCCATATCCAGGCTGGCATTCACGACGTTGTATCCGCCTTCGATAGGAAACGCCTTGATCCCCAATTTCTTCTCGATCCAGTACGACACGGGGTAGGTTTTGGTGACGTTCTGATAGTAGAGGTCGCCATGGAGCATATTCAGCGCCGTTGAATTCATACGCATGTGGTAGAAGTAGGGCACCATGAAAGCTTCGTTTGTCAAGATCCTGAGAGAGTGGTCAGGATTGGGGTCTACGCCGAACCCGAAATGCGGATTGATGCCCGCGGCATTCAGCGCGTTCACGGAGGTGCCTCCGGCTATGATGAGTGCTTTATCTTTAAGCCTTTTTACAACATCAATATTTTTTTCCAGCGAAGGTCCAGCACCGCAAATGATGGCAGGTATCCCCTGAAAGCGTTTAAAAAGCCTGGAGCCGATCAGGGAGTTAGGAAGCTTCAGTAAGTTGACATAGAAGTTGCGGTAGAAGGGGGCTCCCATGGACTCATATTCTTCATGGATAAATTTTTTAAGGTTCAGCAGATATTCCAGTTTTGTGTTCAGGTCCAGCAGCTGATCGACCCTGTTCTTAAGGTAATACATCAAAGCCGTCGTCTGGTAAGGATTGGTGCTAAAGTGCGTCGCCATGGCATCGAGCCTTCGGCTATCGCCCTTCACTCCCTCCAGAAAAATGATGCGTACCTTCGGATTTCTTAAAATTTCCTTCGCACGGGCCGTTTGCAAAAAATGGTAGAGAACCTCGGCATCATCTTCCAAAAAGACCAGATAGTTATCACGGCTATCGGTTAGCCACCCTTTCAAAGGTTCATAGTAATATCCGAGACCGATGCCATAGACAAACAGAGTATTGATCTCTTTGAGCTTCAGTGTGGAGGCCCATCTCTCCGCTTCCTTCAGGGGCCCCTCCGGGCTGTGGAGGAACTGATTTTTCTCCTTGCCAAGAAGGTTTTCCGAACCGCTCGGATCAGAGCTCAAAACCCATTTTTGGGGTTCAACCCCTTCAACAACAGCCTGCAACGACTTGTCAAAGTTGTGGAGCATGCGGAGATTTTCTTGAAAAATTTCATTTCCCATATGATTGCTCTTTAGTGGTTCATTCGTGGCTTAAGGAGCTGGATACCTCTCAAAGAGGCTTCCACTTCTTTTTTGAGCCCAAGCGTTTGTATTTTTTGCGGTGCTCTTCTTTCGAAAGCAATTTTTCCTTTTTCTTGAGATATTGAGGGCTTCCCTCTTTGACAAACTCCTCGTCGCCAGTCATCTCTTTCTTCATACGAAGAACGTCTTCTTTTAACTTCATCGCTTTTTTAAGAGCATCCTGTTCATCTACCGGAACGTTCTCTGGAATCACCTCTAGGGCCTCTCTAAGTCTGCTTGTTGGCAACCCTATATCCTTCAACATCTGTTCCGTCTCTTGCTCAAAGACTTGTGCCTCACTTTCCAAATCAGCTAGCTGCTCATTGAGCAGTTCGACTTCCGCATTGGTCAGATCCTTCCCTTTGAGCTGACTGACTAGGTTTAAAATTTTCTCGATTTCATTCAGGGAATCGTCGATCGGGTGTTCACCTGCCATGGAATTTACCGCCTGAAGTTAGGTTTGATGAGTGCGTTTACTGAATATTTGCATGAAGCCAATGGCCCAAACGGCAAAAGGCCTCGAACCCGAATCTAAAGAATTTATTTCATTTTAGCCATAAGATTATCCTCGTCCCATTTATTCACGGGCTCTGGCTCGCAGGTTTTAAACACATACCGCAACCCTCTTAACATTTGGGCCTTCTCAAAGCCCAAATTTTGAGACACTTTGGGGATACAAATCTCTTTCCATCAACTCTTCAAAATACTATACCGAAAATGCCTCAAAATTTAATTTTTGGGCTTTCCGAAAGCCTCGGTATAGTTTTAAGAAAAGGGCCGCCTTCACCCTTTAGAGACTATCCACAAGCTCAAATCATACGATTTCTGTTTGTGGCCAGTCTCTTACCCTGCACACACTGGCCGAATTTGAATTCAGCCGATTGATATTTTGATAACAAGCCCGGTTACCCAGCCTGAAAAATTTGGCAGGTTGGACACCCGTGTTCTCTTTGATATGTTTTAGCCCTGGGGAAGCGACATGAAAGCACCCACAGGTAACACTTGTCAGCCAGAGCACTGACCAGGCAATTACATAAAGCGCTATATGAGAAGTTATTGGGATCATTTAAAAAGTCAGGAAAGCCAAAGACAGACCGGCGACAGCAACCATCCCCACTTTCGCGCCTCTGCTCTTTTCCCGGTGAAGAGAACAGAGCGGATGTCGACACGATTAATCTTTTTAGGATACTGGATTTTAAAAAGAAGCATTCTATCGATTGGCTCTGTCATTACACTGAGGGGGCAAAGTGGTAACATTCTTTTCCGGCGCGCCGAAGAGATCAACAAGCCCAAGTGCTACCGGATCGAATTGGATGATCTCCTCAACGATTGCAACGTCAGCTTACAAGAGGAGTTTACCGGCAGCCTCGAAATCGAATTTTTTTCCGGTAAACCGCTAATCTTTCCCTATCCAGCCGTCTCTGTCAACTACTACGGAAAAACATTCAGCAGCATCGTCCACACCGCCCAGAGAGTCTATAATGACTTTGAGGATTTGAAGCGCAACGAAACAAATATCGTTAGTGAATCGGGCATCGACCTAATCGATGACAAAGGGATCGAACCCTATTTCGCGATGGTTAACGGCCCCCTCCCGCTGGATGACACGCTTGAGCTTCTGCTGATCAATAAAGAGGGTGGCACCCTACCCTATAAAAGCTCTCTTAAGCTGAATCCTTATGAAACCAAGTTCTTCTATCCAAAAGAGCTGATGCCTCTAAAAGAGTTTTTAAAGGGCGGAACGGGAACGATGAAGATTAAAGCGCCTCTGCCCTGGGTATTTCCCCGCATGGTCGCAGGCAACATGGAGCAAGACCCTTTTGCCAAAACCCTGACCCATACCTACTACGACTCCAGCCACTCTTCCTCCCCCAAGGATTATTGGCTTCCCGAGGAAGAGGCGTGGCATCCGGCAGCCCTGATGCTTCCCATTTTAGTTGGCAATCAGTGGACAAACAGTATTTCCTTCTACCCGATCTACTCCCCTGCACCTTTCGAGATCGAGGCGCAACTGTTCGATAGCAACGGCGTTGCTGTCTTAGACAAGTCACTTTTTTTCCAGCATCGTAATGAGAGTTCTTTTGCCCGCGTCGATCTAGCTCCTTTAACGCGTGCGCTAGAAAACTCCAGCAGCCAAGTTTATGGCCTGCGCCTGACTGCACGACAATCCGGCGACAAGCCCATACCCGCCCGGGTTAAAGTGGCGCTCAATATCGGCAAGCGAGGAAAACTACCCTGCAATATCTGCACCAACTTGCAACCTTACGTACCGGCCTGGGAGACAAAAAAGCGCGCCTTCCGCTGGGCTCCCCTTCTTTTCGATCAGCAAGGAGCCAAAACAATCGTCATGCACTCCTCCCCTCTTAAGGATTTTCAAGAGAAAACAGTGCTCCACGCTACGTTCTACAGGGAAAAAGATGAAGCTGTTCTGATAAAGCAAATTGAGCTTGAGCCGCACAGCTTTCATATTTTTGACACTCAAGACGAAGAACTTAAAACCTTCTTTGAAGGCACCATTGGCTGGGCGACCTTTGAGTCAACCAACCCCTACCTCACGACATACAGTTTCGTTTTCCATCCTGCGGGAACCGTTGGAGGCGACCATGGATACTGAAGACAGAATTCGCCTGATTGAGGCATCAGCTGTCCCTGAAGGGGGGTCGCGCCTCGTGATCACCGACGAGGGGGATGAGATCGCGCTCTTTAAATTGAAAGGAGAGATATTCGCCCTGCAAAACGCCTGTCCCCATGAAGGAGGCCCTCTTTGCGAGGGAAGCATCAAAGGGGAAAAGGTCGCCTGTCCCTGGCATGAATGGGAGTTCGATATCAGAAGCGGCAGGTGTATTAATGTACCGGGCTGCGATGCCTTCAGCGTCGCAGTCAAAGTGATTGACGGAGTGATCTATCTGGATGAATCTTACTGAGATGCTCTATCATTACCGGATAGGGAAGAAGTCCTGAAGAGATCGGTGCCCACTGATTGCCGTTCCTCAAAAAAAGAGCGCTTCTTGCTTTAGATATCGCAGCGAAGTAGGGTGCTTTGAGAAAGTGGTTATACCCCAAAAGTTGCGCGAGAGCCTTTTCATCAAGATGAGTCGCTTTGCACTCCACGATGAGAAGCGGCTTAAGAGAACCTGCGAGCGGATCTTTAAAAAACGCCACCACGTCAAAGCGCCGCTTGAGTGCGGCAGGAGTGGCTCCACTGACAAGATTTGAGAGATCCTTCTCTAAAACGATCAGACTCTTCGGGAATGAAAGCCGGTGAATCATCTCGTATACAACCGATTGCCGCACAACTTCTTCCGGAGTGGCGGGGGACGGTTTGCCACGGATCTGGCAATGCAGAAAAGAGGGATTAGCTTTCAACTTCGATGATGCCAAGGGTTCCGTCTTTTCTTCTGTAGATTACCTTCAATTTCTGTTCCTCTTCGGAGCGGTAGATAAGAAAGGCATCGCCCGAGAGATCCATTTTCATGACAGCTTCGGAAGTCGTCAGGGTTTTTAGCGGCCTGGTCTCTTTGTCGACTATCCTGTGCGGGCCGTAGCTGTCGAGAAGAGCACGGTTATTTTCCGACTCTATCTCGTCGTTGATCTCGCGAATTTGCGAATCTTCGTTTTTGATGATGCTGACTTGCATTTCAATGGAAGCCACATCCTTGGCAGCATGTTCCTGTAGCCTTTTTTTGTATTTGATCAGCTGCTTTTCCAGTTTATCAGCAGCCTGGTCGATCGAGACATACATATCCGTTGTCGATGCCGAGCTCTTAATCTTCAAGTGGCCTACAGTCATGACAATATCCACGCGATGTTCAAGTTTTTGAATATCCATGCGGATGTTGACATCGATGATGCGGTTGGTAAATTTTTCAATTTTGAAGATCTTTTCCTGCGCGTAATCTTTCATCGCATCGGTGACAAGGACATGACGTCCTGTGACAGTGATGTTATATCCGGTATCTTGGAATTGCTCGGCTTTTGTTTTTCGGCTCATACACACCTCATTTTCTTATAGATCGATATACCAATTTAAGCTGTTCGGCAACAGATTAACGCTTCCTTCTGAGGTCGTCAACTGAAGTTTTGATTTGTCATCCGATTTTACACCGAAAGTTTCTTAAAATTTAGGATTTTTTGTTTTCCGGTGGTTTGCGGCAACCGCAGGCCGTAGCTTCCTCTGATTGAAAACACGGCGCCGGAGCCAAGCAAAGGCACTGAACACACCTCCTTTGTTACAATCTCTGATCCTAGAGTTGACTCGCCATACCGATGGTGTCTTAAAATTTAGGGTTCTCTGCTTTGCGAAAGCCTCGAATTGGGAGATTGTAGTTCAACTCATATTTCTAATATTAGATGGCTTACAATCTTGCAGTCAAGAGAGGTAACGCTTCGCCTAAAACCAAATTTCGAAACACTTTCGGCATCGATTCGCATAAAAGTCTGCTTAACAGGAGCGCCCGAGCAGGCGACTTTAAGAGCCTGTACTAAAACCCATTATATACCCAACGATCGATGATATAGAAGAGAAATTATGCACCCATGATAGAGAGCGCAATAGGGAAAGAAAAATTTCTTCCCATTGCACTCTCGAGGCTTATAAGCCAGTTGGCCATGAGAGCCTGTGCTAAAACTGAAATCGCATCATTTGTTTGCTGAATCCCCCTCTAAGCCCCGTAAAAATTTTCAGAATATTGGATTAATATGCTGAATTTATTTTCGAGGCTTAGAGGCTAATTCAGCAGCAAAGCATGCTGATTTGAGTTTCAGCATAGGCTCGTAGAAATGAAAAAGGGCGCTTTCCATACGAAAAGCGCCCTGATACTTTCGCACCGAAGAGGACTCGAACCTCTAACCAACCGGTTCGAAGCCGGTTACTCTATCCGATTGAGCTATCGGTGCAAAGAAGTGTCATTATCTTAGCTTCCGAGTCAATTTTCGGAAAGTGGAAAAGATGCACGGGGAAAAGAGCCTTTAAATCACCCTGACCTTGGGCTCAAAATCACCCATACTCAAAACATTCTGAAAATTAATCACTTAAAACCAGCCGCCTTATTGCGACTACTGCTTAAAAATGCTGCAGGACCCCCCAGAATATTTCGTTCTCTCAATACAAAACGCCCCCTTCTCGCCTTGGAGTGAATGGGCAGGGATCAAATTCTCAACAGGCAGATACTCCGCACTATTTTAGCTTTTTAAGCTTCTTTCTCTACCGGTCGGTTTGGTATAGTAATTCTACTCTAAAACTTAAGCGGGTGACCTCTTGAAAAAAGGAATCTATTTAAAAGAGACAGGAGTGATCCTCTCTACTTTGCCCTATGGCGATTCAGGATCTATAGTCAAAGTCTTCACTGCCGAAAGCGGACTTATGTCCTACTTTGCAAAAAACGGCCCCTCAGCCAAAGGAAAATTAAGTCCTTTCGAACCCTTCACCCTGGGCGAAATCTCCTACGAAGAGGGCAATGGCAGTCTGGCGCTTTTGCGGGAGTTCAAAGTTTCAAATTACCACCTCCCCATCCGAGAGAGCCTTGAGCGCATTGAGGCGGCAGCTCTCATGGCCGATGCTCTGGATAAGACCCAGGGCCCAGGACTTGAGGCGCCCGATCTCTTTACCCTTTTCTGCCTTTACCTGAAATGGCTCCCGCAGGCGAAAAATCCCTTCACCCTTGCGGCCAGCTTCTACCTAAAGACCATGAAGCATGAAGGCGTCTTACACATTACGCCCGACTGCACAGGCTGCGGCAACCCGCTTGGCGAATGCCTCTTATGCGAAGGAACAGCTCTCTGCACAGACTGCGCCTTAGAAGGCACTGCCCTAGAACCGGAAGAGACGCAGCTCGTCCTTCTCCTAACCTTGGCACGGGAGTTCAAAGATATAAAACAGGAAGAGATATCGCCACGCCTGCTTCAGGCTCTGCGTCTATTCTTTGAAAATACGACCCAATAAAATTTCTGTTGCAGCGTAAGGATCATTTCTGCTAATCTTCTGCCATCCTTTAAGCGAAAGTGGCGGAACTGGTAGACGCACTACTTTGAGGGGGTAGCGGGGTTTCCCCGTGGGGGTTCGAGTCCCCCCTTTCGCAAGACACTCCCATTCAACCTTGATCTTTATTTCCTCTTAGAACATTCTTCAGTTTCAGCACGGCCAGCACCGGATGCAAGGGCATATACTCTGACCAACCCGGGCTGCACACCACCCTTAGGATTATGGAAGGATTTGCCATCTGCACATGCGCTTCGTTCAATATCAAAGCGCTCCACGAACACTTTCGCCCCCTCAATGAAACGACGCGGATACGCGATGTGGTTCACGTCAAGATCACCAACCACAAGGAAGAGGGCGACCTCTTTTTCTTCCCCTACGGCGCCTATGTATCGTGGGGACTTACAAAAGAATACCTGCTGGAATTCGCAAAAGAGATAAAAGCTTTTGAACACAGTAGCTTAGATAATAGCGAATCGGACGACTTCACCTTCGGCCTGGGAGAAAGAGCTCTCTTCCGCAACAACTTCATCACCCTACCTGACGAATCTACATTGACCAAGCTTGCGTTTTCCCACGGCCTTGCCCAGTCGGTAAAACTTAGCGGCTTTGAAACCACGATCCGCAACCTGTTCCAAAAGACGAGGCACCTTCCTGAGCACCTTGCCAAAGACGGCAAGATCCCCCTCTCGAGACGCGATATCCGAAGAAGGATGGGTACCCTATTTTTAGAACGCAGCTCCATCAACTTGCATGTGGACGTGCTCGATACCCCTGATTTTTTCTGGGAGCACTCACAGTATGAGGGCATCTACCAGATCACAGCCGTCGAGCTTGACTTGCAGCCCAGAGTGCGAGCCCTCAACCAACAGCTGGATGTAATCCACGAAATGTTTGAGATGCTCGGCAACGAACTCAACCACCAGCACTCCAGCAGGCTCGAGTGGGCAATTATCCTCCTGATTGTCTTCGAAGTGATTTTATCACTCTTCCACGACATCTTAAAAGTCATATGACGCTCACGCCACCCTGTGAGCACAAAGCAGATAGACAACACTGCTGGGATGCTTATACCTACGGCGTGCCAGTGTATGTTATGAGCGCTTAACATCATAATGACGCCTTGAATGCCTCCAGAGACCAAAATCACCATCATTTACAGGATTTGCGTCACTTTCAGACAGGGACATTGTAAGCTTTGTACGAAATTGCAACTCAAGAAACTCTATCCCTCAGATATCTACCCACCAAAGTTCTGCAAACCCCATCACACCTCACCCATTTTAAAAATCAAAAATATTGCTCAAAAAAGCAACAGTGATATAAAGTGCTCCCATTAATAAACAAACATAACACTATAATAATAATCAAAGGTTTAATGAACATTGAATCCGGCAAATCCACACCAGCAATTCATGCTGGATCTCTATGGCAGATCAATCCCCAGGTGAACCTCTATTTTTTCAGTGAAATGGGCTCCGCGTCTCCCTTTTCCAACCCTAAATTCGCCTCAACCTTCAATGTAGCCAAAAGGATCATCCTATTTACCTCCCCCATTCTCAGTCACCTAGCCCTACCCTTAGATGATAAGATCAAGTTTTTTGCATCGAAAATAGACCTGAGTGAAGAGGAGCTGACCAAACTACTGCAAACCATGCCCAGAGCCCTCGGAGAAATAACAAGTCGATCTATTTTAGAGGCCGCCGAGCTAGATAAATTTGAATCTGCCAGCGAAAAAGCTCTGGCCCTTGTTACAACAGCCATTAGACTGCTATTGCCTACCGTTTCTGCCAGCGAGCACATTAAAGAGAGGATTGATCACAAAAACCAAACGCTTTCGTACTTATTCAATGAAGAAGAATTAACCCTCAGCAGCAAGCACCAAGATTTCCTCGCGGAACTTTCTAGCTTTGCACTCTTAGCACTGTGTAAAAATGAAGCATCCTTAGAGTTTATAAAAAACATTTTAAACACTTTGAGAGCAGCTTCAGCCCTTGGCCTCACTCCCTCAGACCTATCACAAACAGTAAATACTCCTCCCAATCTGGTTGAATCACTTGAGCCATACGCTAAAAAAATTTGGGGAGAGGAGTGGCAAGATACCCTTACCAGATACAATAAAACCATGATGGGCATGCAGGAAGACGTCCTAGAGCGATTGACAGAACGAATTGAAGGAGTTATCGCACAAGGAGAAAGAAGCCTGCTAATGATTCCTGAATTCGACCCGCAATCTGTCTTGCTGAAACTCAAAGAAAAAAATATTGAAATGGTGGGACCCATTAGAGAATCGATCAAGCCGAGAGGTTACCTATTCCAAATCGAAAAAGCAGGCCAGGTCGTAGGCCACTTTTTAGGTTCATACCACTTGACGCCGAACTGGATTCTAGAATCATTTAACTCCAAAATAGAAGATGCCTTCTTGAAATCCGATGTTCTCGCCGTTGAAATCGATGTGACAAAGCAGGAGCATAAAGAGGCGCTTGAGCTAGCGACGCTGAAACGATGGGAAAAGAACCCATTCTTTGAAAGTAGAGAGGAAAGGCAGGAATTTCTTTCTTTCCTAGGAGAACGAGGAATTCAGATAGTAGATGAAAAAATCCCGGATAGACTACTTCATCACAAGCTCGCAGAAATCATAGGGTCTAAAGAAGGAATAGAGAGCGGAATAGACCTCAAGTTTATCGAGAGGGCTAAAATGCGAGAAATGGAAATCATCGACCTCGAATCGATGGATATGCATCTGCAGCAGATCCAACTACTCGAGCAGGAAGAGACTAAATTTAACGAAGCGACACGATTAGAGATACAATTATCTCGTTCCGCACAAAATATTCACGCGCACAGAGTGACCAACTTACGCGAATGGGCAAAAACATTAATCGAATCCCAAGTAAGCGCTGATGTCATAAATTTCTTAATGCCGCAAGAAGCATTTGCGAAAGCCGGGTTGCAATGGCCGCCCTCGCAAATCACAGAGAGTACAATCAAAATTGCTCTTGATTATTTCGATTCAGAGATAAATCAAGAAATGCGCAGGCAACGAAATTTAAAATTTGAAAGTTTATTAAAAAAATTGAGGGATTCTATCCATTCTATCAAGACCGGTGTCGCTTTGAACTGGGAACTAGGTTTTATTGGACTGCTTGAGGCAGAGCTTAAAAACACAAGCCAGGAAATTAAAGAGTGCACCAACACCCGCAACATGGAAATGGCATTAACTGTCAGCCGACTCGTGCGGAGTGGAAAAAAACCATTTGCTATAGCCGGCGCCCTTCATTTTGCCGGTGAAGGCAGCGTGATAAAAAACATGGAGCGTATGGGTTATAAAATCACTCAAATCATCTGCGAAGAACCGCGTTAACACTGTGTGGAAGAAATTCCCGGCCAGCTAGCCCACTCTCTCTTAGTGCACCCCTCAAAATTGAGCGGAGTGGGCAGCAATTATCCATTACACACCCAATTGACCGAAACTCTTTTCGCCCGCTGAGCCAAAGGGAGGTATACCGAAAGTGCCTCAAAATACAGGGTTGTGGCTTTGAGATATTTTCGGTCTAGATCGCGAAGACTCCTTTTAAGAATAGAGTTATCCCAACGCGCCCCCTCAGCATCGGCCCGCAAGAGCGCGCTAATCGAACGATAAAGACTATCTCGATTTTTGAGGCGTTCGGTATAATTTTAATATAACAGGTAGCTAGCCCGCAAGGCACCACATGTGCAAGAAACTGCTCATCCTTTTCATCCGTTTCTACCAGCTTGGCATCAGTCCTCTTTTGCCTAAAAGCTGCCGCTTCTACCCCAGTTGCTCATGCTACGCTGAAGAAGCACTGCAAAAACACGGCATTTTCAAAGGGCTTAAGCTGGCAACCCTCAGGGTGATTAAGTGCGGCCCCTGGCACCCTGGCGGCTACGACCCCGTCCCTGACGAAAAAGAGAACCCGCGCTGCTGAACAACTTAAATCGGTTATCACAGGCGCCCGGCACTATTTAATGTCAATTTCACGAACCCGAGCGGCCTAACTCTCCATTAAGCTGCCTAAGAGACTCTCAGAAATATGAAGTAAGTTGCCGGCTTTCCACTGCGAGGTCTTCAAAGAGCGAAAGCCTCAAATTTTAAGACACTTCCGGTGCACTAAACAACAAGCTCCAGCCGCCTGGCAATTAAAGCTCGGCCACAGAACCTTCAGACAAAAAAACAAACTGCTTGCTGAAAAAAAAAGCGAACTCTATACTCTGGCCCTTAAGTTTCGATTCGACAGCCTGATTAAAACGAGCCTTCGCTCTCAAAAGTCAGGCAGTAAATCAAAACGGATAAATTGCGGGTGTAGCTCAGTGGTAGAGCATCACGTTGCCAACGTGAGGGTCGTGAGTTCGAGCCTCATCACCCGCTACAGCTTTTTTCCTCAAAGGATTAAGCCTTAACTTCAACAGAATGCGGGTGTAGCTCAGTGGTAGAGCATCACGTTGCCAACGTGAGGGTCGTGAGTTCGAGCCTCATCACCCGCTATTATCCTATGACTCCCTTTGCGGGTGTAGTTCAGTGGTAGAACGTCACCTTCCCAAGGTGAATGTCGTGAGTTCGAGTCTCATCACCCGCTTCCCGTCAAATCAACAGTCGCTAAAACCGCTAACAACTCAGTCATTGACTCCCCTGATTATCCCGAACTCCCTTGTCTTGACCTCTTTTGCCAAAGCCTTTGCTTTAATTCGGCGATTTGGCTCATAATGGCGATCATTTTAAGAAATCATCAAACGTGGAGAGATCCTTTTGTCTCAGCAATTATTTGAATCAACCGACTACAAGGTCAACGTCACAAGAGAACCTGGCTGCCAGGTCAGCTTCAACATTCACGTCAGCCCTAAGGCAACGCACGACTTTTTAAGACAGGCCATCAAAGTGGTCAACAAGGAAGTGTCGCTGCCTGGATTCCGTAAAGGTAAAGCGCCTGAAAAACTCATCGTAGACCATTTTGGCAAACAGGTGGAGAAGGAATGGAAAGACATCGTCGTCCAGGAAAGCTTTGTGCAGGCAATGCGCCTGACCAACCTGCACCCCTTCAGGAAAGACAGCGTCCAGGATGTCAAGATCGTGTCCATCTCAAAAGAAAAGGGCACAGAGGTTAATGTCTTCTTCGAATCGATGCCTGAAATCCCCACAGTCGACATGAAAGAGTTGCAACTCGAAGCCATCGAGCCGGAGCCTGTCACGGAAACGAAAATCCAGCAAATCGTGGAAGACATCCGCTACCAAAACGCTGACTGGCATAGCGTAGAAGGACGTGGCGTCCAGGAAGGCGACTTCATCGATGTGGACATTGAAGATCTCGACAATCTGGGAAAATTCATATGCCAAGACTTCCGCATCGAAGTGACAAAAGGCAAAATCGGCACTTGGCTGCACGACCTGCTGATCGGCCAGTCTCCCCTTGAGTCAAGAGAAGCTGTCAGCCGCCTCGAAGAGGGTGTTGTCAATCACGACTTTAAATCGACACGCTGCAAGGTCACTGTCAAGGCGATTAAAGCCAGCGTCCTGCCTCCTATCGACGACCAGCTCGCAGCAAAAGTGGGCCTGAAGAGCAAAGATGAACTCTATCAGAAGGTCAAAGAAAACCTGGAGAAGCAGCACCAGGAAGTGGCGCGCGAAAAGCGACGCGAGGCCCTTGGCAACCTCATCGCCAAATCCTACAACTTTGAGGTTCCCTACTCCATCACCTCTTCGAACGCCCAAAAGCGCATCACGGAGAAGTCACAGCACCTCGCTAAAGAGTCGAACGGGGAAGTAGACGTCAAAAAACTTGATGAGATTGAAGCTGAGACAAGAAAAGAAGTAGAACTTCTCGCTCGCTGGCAGTTCATCGCCCAGAAAATCGCCAAGGAGAAGCATGTCCATGTCTCCAAACAGGAAGTGCTCACTGAACTTATCCTGCAAGGCTACATCGATCCGGCAACAGGCAGCAGCAAAGCCCGCATGGACGAAAGCCCCGAAGACGTGATGAGCAATGTCTATTCGATGTTGATGATCAAGAAGGTCGCCGATCTTCTTCTGCAAGATGCAGAAAGTCGATAAAGGCTAGCCTGCTCCCAATCGCAAAAGCTCTGCTTTAAGAATTTAAGGCAGAGCTTTTATACAAAGGACTGTGCCGCTTTCCAACTTTTACAGCGCATAGTGACAATTGTGCTTGACCCACCTTCCTGTTCAATTTATAACGAAAGATTGCAGCGCGGTCAGACGCGTTATACTGATAATTGCCGATAAGGAATTTAGATTAAATTTCCCTGGCAGTTCTAAGAGACTGCCCATAAACTGAAGTCGCATGATTTGTATGCTCGATTGGGCTATAAGCCTCGAAAAAAAAATTCTGATTATTGAATTGATACGCTGATTTTTTTCGAAGTTTATAGCCAAATAGAGTAGCAAAGCGTACATATTTGGGTTTTAAGACAGTCTCTAAATGATCAACGATCACGAGCACCTTTTAATCACGAAAACTAAAAGAGCATCCATATGAAAAGGCAAAATAACTCTTTGTTACGCCCCGAAATGTCCCTTACCCCCTATGTGATTGAAGATACGGGCCGCGGAGAGCGGTCGATGGATATCTTTTCGCGTCTCTTGAAAGACCGCATCATCTTCATCGGCTCCGACATTGACGACCACGTCGCCAACGTCGTCGTAGCCCAGCTGCTCTTCCTCAGAATGGAAGATCCGAAAAAAGATGTGAACATCTACATCAACTCCATGGGCGGCTACATTACCGCAGGGCTTGCAATATTCGACACACTCAAGTGGATGTCGTGCAACGTCAACACCTACTGCATCGGACAAGCTTCGTCCATGGGTGCGTTCCTGCTTGCAGCCGGAACCAAGGGGCGGCGCTATGCCCTTCCCAACAGCCGGATCATGATCCACCAGCCCTCAGGAGGCGTTGGCGGTAGAGCGGAAGATGTGCGCATCCAAGCTAAAGAGATCCTCTTCATGAAGAGACGCTTGACTGAGATACTTGCAGATTGCACAGGACAGACGATTGAAAAAATCACCTCCGACTCCGAGCGGGATTTTTTCATGAGCCCGGAAGAAGCCAAAGCCTACGGTCTGATCGACGAAGTCGTCCATCCAATGCCCCACAAAAAATAGGCAAGGCATCCACCCGCTTCATGACCCTCTTCTCTTAGAGACTGTCTTCGAATGGACAGGCTCTAAGAGACTGCTGGACATCTTAGACAATTTACGCGTAAAATAGTACATACCCGAATCGGTATTTCCCTCTTCGGCAGGCACTCCCGTCGCAAGAGATTTTTTAACTTTCAGAGCAAGAGTACAAGGACATGGGAAAAAACAACTTTCCACCTAAAGACATCATTTCCTGCTCCTTTTGCGGAAGGACAGAAGACGCAGTAGAGAAACTCATCTCGGGCCCCAATGTCTACATCTGCGACAAATGCGTGCACCTCTGTGCAAGCATTCTGGAGAAGAAGCAGCAGCAAAAAACGCAGACCGCAGGGGAACCGTTCGAAGTCAAACTGCTCAAACCCAAAGAGATCAAAGAGAAGCTTGATGAGTATATCATCGGCCAGGAAAACGCCAAGCGCTCGATCTCTGTCGGCGTCTACAACCACTACCGCCGTGTCTCCTCCCTTGCCAAAGGCGAAGGGGAAGTCGAGATCAGCAAATCCAACGTCATGCTTTTCGGCCCCACCGGTTCCGGAAAAACGCTGATAGCCAAAACACTGGCGCGCATCCTGGAAGTGCCTTTCGCGATTGCCGATGCGACAACGCTGACCGAAGCCGGCTATGTCGGTGAAGACGTGGAAAACATTATCCTGCGCCTCCTGCAAGCCGCCGATTTTGATGTCGCGAAAGCCGAGAAGGGCATTGTCTACATCGATGAAATCGATAAAATCCACCGCACGACGCAAAACGTCTCCATCACACGAGATGTCTCCGGCGAAGGTGTTCAGCAGGCGCTCCTTAAAATCGTAGAAGGGACAGTAGCCAACGTCCCCCCCAAGGGAGGGCGCAAACACCCGAATCAGGAATACATCCGCGTCAACACCGAAAACATCCTCTTCATCGTAGGAGGAGCCTTTGTCGGACTCGACGAAATTGTCGCAAGACGACTGGGCAAGAGTGTCATTGGATTCCGTCAGGACGCTAAAGAAGAGTTTTCCCCTCAGGAAAAAAGTAAACTTCTGTCCAGGGTAGAGCCGGAAGACCTGATCCATTTCGGGATGATCCCTGAGTTTGTCGGTCGCTTCAACAGCTTAGCCAACTGCAATGAGCTGACTACCGAAGACCTGGTTCGAGTGCTCACCGAGCCGAAAAATGCGGTCATCAAACAGTACCAAAGCTTATTCCTGCTCGACGACGTCAGACTGCAATTTACAGAGGACGCCCTGTTCGCAATTGCCGAAAAAGCACAAGCTGCAGGAACAGGGGCAAGGGCCCTCCGCATGATTTTGGAAGGCTTGATGCGCGACCTGATGTTTGATGTTCCTTCTGATGACACCATAGAAGAGGTGATCATTGAAAAAGAGACGGTGACAGAAAACAAAAAGCCAATCATCACCCGGACTCTCGATACAAAGAGCGCCTAAGCAAACTCTCGAACAGCCCCGCTAAAATCAATTGCGGGGCTTATACCGAAAGTTGGTCTTTCAATCCCGAGGCTTTCTCAAAGCCCACAGCCAACTTTTGCGATACTTTCGGTATATCTTTACCCGCACTTTCGTTTTTTGCTTTTTATTTCCTTTCAGTATATGCCAGAGGCATGCATGCAGAAGAGATCAACATCACCTATCTGAACGAGGAAACCAAGCGGGAAATGCTTTCGCTTGCAAACCCCGAACTCGCCTATTTTTTCAAAGAAGAGAAACCCGTACGAGGAAAAAAGGTCATCAGGCAACTCCTGTATGCGGTGTTCGATGAAGAGACCCTGCAAGGCTTCGCCCTGGTCGTATTCCTCCCCAGCTTCTCCTTAGGCGACATTAAACAGCTCTATCTGAAAGAAATCCCAGCAAAAAAAGAAGCGGCCACCCGCTTGCTGCATTGCATCGAAGATTCCCTTAAACGGCGCGGTTGTCTGATTTTACAGCACCAATATGAGGAAGACGAGGGCGCACCCACCCCTTTCATCGAACTTTTTTTACAGGCGGAAGGGTTCGGCCTCAAATCGCTGCGGATGGCGCGCCTCTATTTCGACATATTCGCATTCTTGCCTCCCTGGTTTTTAAAAACGCGTCCCTTGCCACCCGATTTTTCATTTTTCCCCTGGAAAGAGGTCACCCCGCAGGAGTTGATGAAACTACACCGCATGCAAGAGCAGTTTACCGTGCATCCCTTCATTTCGCCGACAGACGAGGAGGAGTCGATGCAGCCGATCAACAGCATCGGCCTCCGCTACAAAGCGGAGTTGGTGGGTTGGATGGTCACTCATACATTGCCGTATGAGCCGGATCAAATTCGCTACTCGGCCTTCTATGTGAGTCCGGAGTTTCTAAATCGTGGAGTCGCCGTCCCGCTTTTGCAAGAGTCCATCCGCCGGCAGCAACGCTCACCCATCCAATGGGGCTACCTGCTGCTCAATTTCGGCTACACCGACAAGCGCTGGCTGCGCTTTGTGGAAGCGCGCATCCGCCCCAATGCCTATCGTCTGGTCCGCATCTGGCGCCTATCCAAAGCTTTAGCCATGCCACGCTCTGCCCAAGATGAAAAGGGCAAGCCGTGATCAACATCGAAGAAGTGGATCTTAAAGCGCTTAAGCACCCTCTTTTGAGCGCTGTTCGCACCCATCTTCCCGCTGAGCTGACCAGCTTCTGCGAGCCAGGGAAAGACAGGAAGGAGAAAAAGGCGCCGCTACCCTTACTCGCAGTGGCCATCGATCATGGCCAACTTGCCGGCTTTGCCTTCGCCCTTTATTACCGACAGCTCCATCTGGCTGACTTAAGCCTAGTCTATGTCAGTGATCAAAAGCCCTTCGGGGAAGTGGCGGAACTCCTTCTGAGCTTCCTCGAGGCGCGCCTGTATGCAGAGGGCTGCCTCGTGATCGAGCACCACTACGCCAAGGAGGAGGGCTCTCCCGACTTAGGCCTTGAGACGGAACTTTATCGAAGGGGGTGGGGACATAAAACCCTGATCCATACGCGCTACTATTTTGACTGCTACGCTTTTAAGCCAAAATGGTTTACTACGCATCATCCACTGCCTGACGGATTTTCTTTGAAACCGTGGAAAACCATTGACGCAAGCGAAAAACTCAAAATCCGCCTCCTGCAGGAGCAGTTTACCTTTCACCCCTTTATCTCCCCCCTCGAAGACGAGTCTCATATCCAGGAAATCAATAGCTTAGCCCTACTCCATGGTGATGAGGTCATCGGCTGGATGGTAACGCACACCCACCCCGATGATCCGCAGCTAATCCGCTATTCATCCCTCTACGTCAAGCCCGAGTTCCTCGCCAAAGGGGTAGCCGCGCCCTTGCTGCAGGAATCGATTCTGCGGCAGCAGCGATCTCCGCTCCGCTGGTCATTTTTTCAGGTGACTTGGAGCTTTACCGATCAACGCTGGATCCGTTTTATCGATAAACGCTTAAAAGGCCAGACCTCCCGCATCGTGCACTACGCCCGTCTCTCCAAAGGCCTTCGTTAAGACTCTGTAAACATTTTAACCTGACCAAAATCCAGTGAACGTTAATTTGTCATTCGCATTGAAAATAAAATATTTTTTATATAAAATAATATATGTGGGGAAAGATTGCATCGCCATCCAACGGCATCTGGACTATCTAGTCTGTACCTAATATTGATCCCCGCGAGGAGCCTTGTGAAGGCCAAGCGTCTCAAAAAACTGCCCTGTTTGCCTTGGAAGAGCAAGAAGCGCGGCTTTTTGGACGGCTGGAGAGTGAAAGCCGATCCGAAGTAGTTTTAGATAATGTCTTTAACAAAGAGAGAGAGGCTGACGTACAGCAAAAATCAGCTCCGCAATCACCCCACGTTATCATCTCAGGGGGTGTCTTACCCCCAAAAGATGCCATGGAGCTGAGAGCATGCCAAGACTAAGCCTCCCTAAGTTGAGGAGATAATATATGACGTTTGATTCACAAGACCCTTTTGCAAACGGACCCTTCATTATACCGGTCAACGGCGGCCTGGCCCCCGGAGATGTGGGTTATGAAGGACCCCTGTCCTTGCAAGTCAACTCGAAATTCGAGTCGGCAGCCAAGTATAACGGCTCGACCCCCCTTTCGGATGACTACCAAGATGTCATTCTAATCGAGGTGCCCTGGGATACCCAGCTAAATGCGGATCTTGACGCTTTACTGGCATCAGGTGACCTAATATTAAAGAAAGCGGACGGCACGCTGCTTTCGGCGGCAGACGCGGCAATCGTGGTGGACTGGCTGAAGGGTGATACCGGAAGCAGTTCTATAACAAGAACACTTGGCGAGCTTGTAAACTCGTCTACCATAACTTCCAGAAATATGTATGAAAGCGCCGACAACTATAGCGGCGCAGCTCTGACAGGAGGCTACCAAGGTTTAATCTATTTTCAGTTGCTGAATGGTGCCAGCGTTACAAACTCAATTAATACGCTTGTCGCGAACTCGACCCCCCCGAATCCCAAACTAATCGAGTTCAGACGAGCAGACAAGTCGGTGATCACCGATGCAGCCGACATAGCTGCTATTGTCGCATGGCTCGGTGGCACCAATACAGTAGATGCCTTAGTCTCGAGCAATACGGTAGTGAAAGAACTAAGCGGTATCAAGGAGGTTCTGCCGGTCTATGAAGCCAATGCGCACACTATACAGAGGCTGATTGAAGTCAACTATATCCGCGAAGGAAACCGTATCCTTACAAACGCCTTAACCTCGCTGGATGATGCCTTAAGGACGACCGACAATGTTCTGTTAACTCTGTCGACTATCCAGAACCTGCACAACAAGTTGACTGTTAAATCGCCCGGCGCGCTGAGCTTTGACTACTTAAGCGACCAGGTCGCCGACGGTGTCGAAGCGACCGCTTCAGCCTATGCTTCGGCCTACCAAAAGGCAGCGAGCGGCTATTTCGGCCCTCCCATTTACCCCGATTTCATGTGGAGTAGCGCGACTGCGATCGTTCCGGGGCTGCCATCCGGAGGCACTTTCCACCAGTACGCAGAAGAGTTAAGCGTTGCCAAGAGCAACCTTGGAGTTTATCTGGCTGAACTGCTTCCTAAAACACCGACCAACCCTCCGGGACAGACACCCACCCCAAGCAACGTCGACCCCAACTCGCTTTATGCCAAGTCCAAGATCGTCTATGACAACATGGACTGGTCCGCGGATGGGCTACCTACTTTTGAAAAGGCAAGAGACTGGGCGCTTGATAAATACGATGTTTATCAAACTTCAGGCGCGAACGCTCAGGAAGCTGGTAAACTGCAGCAGGAAATCACCTTCGCAATTACCGCCGGACAGTCGCTGAACGACAGTTTGAAAGAAAAGGTCAGAAGGTACATGTTCGTGTTTGAAGAGTACTATAAATCTGCAAGCTCGATGCTCTCTAAGATTTCGCAGCTTATTGAAAAAATGGCGCAAGGTTTGCGCCCATCATAAGAAAGAGGTATGTTACTTTATTTTTAAAAATAATTTATATGTGTTTCAATATAAATTGAGAGTCCTTTATCTCTAATTTTCAAGGAGGAAATTATGGGGTCTCCTGTAGGATCGACAGACAATATCAATACGCAAAGCGTCGCCGAAGATCTACGCTACGCCGAGACGCACAGAACCCTTATTATCGATAGGGTGTTCTTGATCTTGGTCAAGATTATCGAGACGCTGCAAAAGACAGCGGCAACTCAGTCGGATCGTCTGAAAATCTATACCGAATGGCAAAAAGCCTATACGGATAAGATGGACCAGATCCCGGCATTCACTGCCAGCAACGATGCCTATAACGATGTGATCACCGGGGCTGACGACGACGATGCCAAAGGCGCCCGCGATGACTTGAACAAGACCAACTCCACTTTCACAGAACAGATCCGCGGAAGAAGGAGTGTTGTCTCCGACGATGCCAAATCGCTGCAAACAAACGTTAACCAATCGTCCGATGCCGTCAACCAGCAAACGAACATGGCGACATCATTACTGCAGCAGTTGAGCACGATACTGGGATCTATATTTAAATAAGGCATGCGTTTGAATTTCTGCAGGAAGAGCGCGGCCGGAAACGAGTTTGGGGTATCTGAAAGGCTTGGTTTGAAGCCCAAGCTGGAAAATGCACATTCCAAAAGGAATCTATAAATCGAAGGAGGTTTTCCCATGGCGGGCGACGAGCAAATGAGTAAGATAGCTCAACAGCTTGGAGACAAAGTCCAAAAAGAGACGAGCGGTGCAGCCGGACAGGTTGCCAAGAAGATGTCAAGCGCAGGGATGATGCCAAAGGAACTCCTTGGATTGACAGATTCGATGGTTGAAGGAATCTACGGACAGGCTTACCGCCTGTATAACACCGGCAAATACCGCGAGGCCGGCCAGCTGTTCAGACTGCTTGTGATGCTAAGTTCCACGGAGGCAAAATACGCCATGGGGCTGGCAGCGTGCCTTCATATGACAAAAGACTTCAAGGCGGCAATTGAAGCCTACATGCTCTGTTCGGTCATCGACCCGGCAAGCCCGGTTCCCCATTATCACGCCTCGGACTGTTACCTGCAGATGAAAGACCGCTTGAGCGCTATCATCTCCCTTGAGCTCGCATCGCGCGCCTGCGGCGAGAAACCGGAATTTAAAACGCTGAAAGACAGAGCTCAGATGACCATCCAGAGCCTTAAGAAAGAGGTTGAACACGACAGAGCCAATCCGCCAGCGGAAGGCGCAGGCAAGGAAGATAAAAAATAGCATTTAGAAACAGTAATTTTTCCTCGCAAGAGAAGGAGGATCGAAGGGAGTACACAAAGCACCGCCGGCCACGCTTGTATAATGGCCAAAACTGACAACGACTTTGAAGGGCAGAATCACGAAAAGCGCTCCCTCTCTTAAGAGACAAACACACCGGATGCTGTAGCGACGATTGAAAAATCTGAAAAACAAAAGAGTGCAGCCACTCCGGGAATAGTAAAGAAAGGAGTATAAGACAATGACTGGCATGGGCAATATCGGCGATACTTCGAGTAATGTCTTTTTCCAGATATCCGGCGGCCCCCTCGGCAGCACCACGCAGACGGCGGCATCGACGACCATGACGCTTGCCGACTTCCAGGACGTGATGGTTTCCCTCGGATATACCGAAGAGCAAATCACCAATTACCTGAACAACCCCAGCTTACCCTTCCTGGTCACCCCGCAAGATACGGGACAGTACGTTTTTGACCCTGTTCAACTTCTAAATGACCTCATGAGCGGGGGGGACGGATCGGGATCGGTAGTAACGGGCGAAAATTTTGGGGAGGTTTTTGAGCAGCGCCTTGGTGCGCTTCTTCAAGACCCCTCCTTTTTAGACGAGATCGGTGCGGCAAGCCCTGAAATCGCCGAAAACAAACTCAAGATGGCGCTTCTCAATCCCGATAGCGTCGCGGGTGACAAACTGCAGGAAGTTTTGCGCAACCTGATGGAAGGGGCACCGGAAGGCTGGCCTCCTCAGGCACAACTCGACGTGTTTGAGAGGGAGCTCGGAGCAAAAAAAGACGGCAGCTTTGAAGAGAATATGGAGAGCATGGCCGACGAAGGCGACTTTATGGCGCTCCGCAACGCGTACTACAATAACAAACCCGAGCAGCTCACCGATGCTCAAAAAACGATGTTCAACCAGATCATGGCTGCCTCCAACAGCCAGCTGCAAACTATCTACGGAATTCCACCCAACATTCAAGTTCCTTCACCTGGCGCTGAATATTTCAACACCAGTGTGAACGTCAATTTTGAAGACGACTTCAAAACGAAGCTTGTCGAGATGAAATTGCTCGGTGATTTGGGCCTACCGGGGGGTATTACCGAACAAGAGTTCAATACATTGAGGTCGATGCTCTACTTCAACGATCCAACAAATTCCCAGCAGTCGGCTCTGCAAGGTAAGTTTCAAGATCTCTACAATTCCATCCTGAGCGAATTCAAAGCCGATAACGGCTTGCCGGAGCAGTGGACCCCGGAAAGACAGACGGCAGTCGGGCAAGCTTGGGCGGACGGCGTTTGGAGAAGCTCTTTCATGGATAACTTAAACGCCCTTTCCATTCCGACCGAGATGAAAGCGCAGATCCTGGCAGCTCTTGCCAACCCGGCAGGAGCCGACCCGATCATTCAGGCCATGCTCGGCTCCTTAGTGGACGAAACAACCGCCGGTGTCATTCAGTCCTTAGGGCTTCCGGCAACGTGGGCTCCGCAAGCAAAAACGGTCGACTCCAACGTCCCGGCAGCTTCGCTGCTCATGGCACGGGCCGGTATCGCCAACTTGCAGGGAATCTACAACGCCGGACTCGAAGCGCTAGCGGCGATGCCCCCCAACGACCCCAACCGCTCTCTTTTGATCGACTACCTCAAGCGCATCGGCGATTCCCTAAGCAAGCTGCAGGAGATGATGTATATCGTCGAATCCTCATCGGCCAAGGTCTCTAAAACTCTAGGTGCAGCCGTACAGGATATGCAGCAAAACAAGATCGACGAGGCGGCCAAGCAGGCGGAAGAGGCCAGAAATCAAAAAGACAGCAAAGGGTACAAAAAACAGCATGATGAAGGTAAGCAGACCTTCATGAAGATCTTTGGCCCCATCATGGCCGTCATCATGGCCATTTTAGCCGTCATGACGGGCAACCCGGCACTGATGGCCATTGCCCTCTTCATGCTGGCTAACTCCCTTTCCCAAGCCTTTGGCGGCCCCGACCTCATGCAAAAAGTATTTGAGCTCGTCGGAAAATTGGTCGAGAAAATCGGCAAGGCGCTAGGGCTTTCCGAATCGGCCATATCCGCCCTCTCCATGTTGACAAAAATTTTGCTGATCGTTGCTGTCGTTGTCGTCTGTTTGGCAACCGGCGGAGGAAGTATGGTCGGCTCCATGATCCTGATGCAGTTTATCATGGATGCCGTCATGAAGTCCGACCTCATCCTGGATGGGATGAAAATCAGCGACCCCGATCCGGATCCTGAAGAGATCGCCAAAGTCACAATGGCTGTCATGATCACCATGATGGCAGTCATGATGACAGTCATGATCGTCCAGATGATCGTCATGACGGTGCTTACCGGTGGTGCGGGCGCGGCTCCGGCAGCCGGGATGCTGGCAGGCATCGGCGCCCAGCTTGGCGCCATGGCCGGGCAACTCGCAGGGGCTATCTCGACTTTCATCACTGCGCTCGGCCCGGTAGGACAGATCATTATGAAGATCGTCGAGGCGATCCAAAAAGTTGTCGAGATGGTGATCAAGCTTTTGCAAAAGTTGATGGAAATTATCCAGAAGGTCATGAACTTCGTAAAAGATGTAGCAAAGGCAGTGGGTGATATAATCAAAAACGTAGCGAGGGCTATCGTTGACGCCGTCGATGATCTGCTCAAGGCGCTGTCGAAAGGAGCGTCGGAAATTCTAAGCAAAACACCGCAATTTGTGCAAAATGCTGCAAGAAGTGTTCAGGATACTGTCTCTCAGATCGCTCAGAAGATCCAAGACTTGGCAAATCAGTTTATCAAATTCCTCAAAAACAGCTCGGTTGTTCAAAAAATCCAGCAATTTTTCAAAGACCAGGCTGATGCATGGAGCAAAATGAACTCCGGAGAAAAGATGAGCAAAGTGGCCAACTACATGCAGAACGCCGTCGATATCACTATCGGTTTAAACAGTGCCGTCAGCGGCATTACCCAGGCGCAGTACGCTATGATGATGGCCGAACTTGTCAAGCTGCAGGCCAAGAGCGAAGCGTATATCGAAGAGGTCGAGGCCCTGATCAAGATGCTTAAAAAAATCATTGAAAACTTGCTGGAGGGGATGGGTCCGATTACGGAGTTCATCCAAGACATCAACAGCTTGCAAGTGAAGAAGTACGAAGACGCCTCTTCCGCCGGAGGATGGGACGCCGTTGCCTCTTAAACGGTTTATTAATGTTGTGAAAGGGAAAAGAAAAACCACAGGGATTTACCAAACAAGTTGAGGGATAGCAAAGGAGATATGCTATGGCAAAGGTTGAAGAGATTATTCAGGTGATTATTCAGGATGCAGGCATCACAATAGACCCTGAGACGCTCAAAGAGAGAACAGAGTTTTTGCGCGAATACCTCCAGGTATTTGAAGATGCGGAGCCGAAAGACCTTTTTCCGAGCATAGCCGAGACAGAGAAAATGATCGATGATCTCGTCACAAAAAACGGAGGCAACCTCTCCGCGAAAGAGATAGAAGAACAGAAAAAAGTGATGAAGAAAATCTTCATCGATGGAAAAGCCCCGGCTGAAGCGATGGGCATCGACGCCAAGACAACCGAGATGATCTATAGCGAGGCCGGTCGCCTATATAATGCAGGCCGCTATCAAGATGCTCTCGGATTTTTCCGCGTTCTTGATCTTATTATGCCGAATGTACCCAAATTCATGTTTGGCATCGCCGCCTGCTACCAGATGCTCAAAAAAAACAGCGAAGCTGCCGGATGGTACATCAAGTGCTCCTACTTCGATAAAGAGTCTCCGATACCCTATTACCATATGTCCGATTGCTTCCTGAAACTGAAAAACTACGGAGCCGCATTAGCTGCACTCCGCATGGTATTGCAAAGAGCCAAGGGCGATCCGAAGTTCGAAAAGATCTGCGGCAAGTGCAAACTGATGATGGAAGACGCCAAAAAGCGCCTCAACGAAACGCCCCCGGAAGGCGCCAAAAAAGAGGCCGGACAAGAATAAGCAGACCGGCTGCCAGGGCGATTTGAGGTTTCTTTCGCCCTCTAGGAGGAATATATGAGTTATTCAGGTTTGGACAGCAGCTTCTACCGGCCGGGTGGAAACTACCAGCTGGAGAGGCAACTGAGCCAGGATTTCGAACTGGGAGCCTTGGAGCAAAAGATGGTCTCCGGACGCGTGGCTCCGGAAGACACGATCGATGTAGCCCTCTACCTCGGCCAGTCCTATGGACGCAACGCAACTGTAGCCTCCCACCCGACACTGGAATTTCCCATTTGGAACTTAAGGGCATCGGCGCCTGACTTTCAGCCTCCGCCCGAAGTGTGGGGTCCGGTCTATGACGGACTGCTTGACCTCTT
Source organism: Estrella lausannensis (assembly GCF_900000175.1). Taxonomy (NCBI): domain Bacteria; kingdom Pseudomonadati; phylum Chlamydiota; class Chlamydiia; order Parachlamydiales; family Candidatus Criblamydiaceae; genus Estrella; species Estrella lausannensis. The sequence continues at coordinate 89,916 of NZ_CWGJ01000006.1, read as the reverse complement.
GCCAGCGGACATCAAAGGCAAGCTTTTAGAAGAGATGGCAAAACCCTACGGCGAACGGCAAGATGGCTTTAATGCCCTTCAGAACCTGCTTGAAACGGCTGCCAAATTCATGGTGATGATTGAACTGGCCGCGAGGGATATCGGCCCGGACAGTTCAGCGGCAAAGATACGGGAAGCGTACCTGAATTTACCGCTGGAGTCGCTGACGAATTTGGAAGGCATCTCTTCAACGGTGCTCAGTACCGCCTTGGAGCTTTTGCAGGGGGAGGGTTTTGCTGCTTGAGGGAAAGAGAGGAGAAGCGACGATGACACCCATGAGCCGCGATGCGCTATTCAAAGCGATCAAGGAAGGAGAGACCCTCTTTCAGAGGTTGAACTATTTTACCGGGAGGATGAAAGAAGGCTTCCTCAGCGAGAAGGAAAGCGAGGGGCTGAAAGCACTTGTCAAGGAAATCACGCTCTATGAAGAGCAGCTGCTTAGGAAGAGCTACGGCGAGGATTTTCTGATTTTAACGCCTCTTGCCAAAACGCTTTCCGTGCTGGCCAATTCGATGCTTCTTGACAGAGGGCCAAGATCTGTCGGTTTTACTTTGGCCATCGCTTTTTTAGAGACAGGAGAAGAGGGAAAAGGGACGCAGCTTACAGGGCCTTCCCTTAAATGCTACGCCAAAGCGTTGACAGACCTCTTAGTCCCGGTTTTCTTTCCGGGAATAACGGAGGGAGGGAAAAAGCTCTTTGACAACATGGCGCTTCTCTACATCGCTTTGAGTCAATCCCTCGGAATACTGGCTCTCGGTGTCGAGCGGGAGGGAGCGCTCGACCAGGCCGCCGATGTTGTTAAAAAAAAGGTGGAAAAGGCCAAAGAAGTCGCCCTGGTTTACACTTCGCTGTTCATCCAGGCAGCCATGCAGCAGCGCTTTATCGATCTCTGCTTCGCCGGGGAAGAAGGAGAAAGGACTTATGGCAGCGCAGTTGAAGGCGGGGCGGCGGGCAATGTTGCAGCGGTGCTTGAATTTGCCTTTTTAAGCAGCTTCATTCAGGGGAGTTTGAGTACAGATAGAAAAAAGGGAGAGTACCTGTTTAAAGCTTTGGTTCCGCATCTCAAAGAGAGGGCGGCTGCGTTTGAGTCCCTCATGAAGGGCGTGCTCTATCAGAGGGAAGAAAATACCGAAATATCCTTAAACGGCGTGGCGGTAGCCGTGACGGAGCTCAGACTGGCTGTTGAAAAAGAAGAATGGAACCAGTTTATGGAATCCCTGCAAGGGTTTTTAGAGGCTTTGGGAGTTGATAAAAAGGGGTTTGAGATCGATTTGCACGATCTGAGGCGGCTCATCCAGTTCCTGGCCTTCGCCATATCCAAAGAGGAGCTGGCGAATTTAGCTGCCATACATACAGGGATGGTGACGGTTTAAAGACCCAATTTGAGTGTAACTAAGGAGTGATCGTTATGAATCCATTAGGTGTCAATTCAAGCTTTATTCCCGGGCTGGCTCTGCCCGATGAACTTTTGATGCAAGGTCCTCAATTCACAGACGACTCGCTGATGGGACAGTACATGAGTGGCGGCGGGCTTGCCGACATTTTCAACAAAGATGTCCTCGAGAGCGCTAAAGAGGCAGTAGCTCTGCAGTATCAGTTTTTATTTGGAAATATGCAGTTTAACATCGACGTTCTGATCGTGCTCCCCGCTGACAGCCCGGTTCTTCCGGTGGGCGGCGCCACGCCGGGAGCCGTACCCGGGGTGGGAGGCGACCTTGGCGCAGCAGATATTGAAGCCGGTGCCTTGGCCCCTCAGGAAGCGGTCATGGGTAGCAGCTTAGAAGGAGGCCTAAACTCGTGGTTTTCCGTCAACATGCTCGTTGCCTTTACAGCCAACATGCTCACAATCCAAAGAGAGATGCTGTTCAGCAAACTCGCCGAGCTGGGGCAGGAGCTCATCGCGATGGAGATGATCATGGATTTTGCCCGCAACGTTGCGGACTGTATCATTAAAGCTGCAGAGAAACAGGCCGCAATGTACCAGATGCAGGCGATTGCCGGCATCCTTCAGGCCGTTGGCGGATTTGTCCAGATGGGGATGGCGGCCGGATCGGTCTATTGCAATATGAGAGCAAATCAATGGGAAACGCGCACCGACGGACAAATGACTCAATTTCAGACCGGCAACAAAAAACTCGATGGCTTTAACAGCTTTTGCAACAACGGCGGTGCAACGGCCTTGGGCAGCGTCTTTACCGGTATCGGCCAGGCAATCAGCGGCTTTGCCCAAGCAGCGCTTACTCTGCAGAAGGCGGAGTATGATTCCTGGAAGGAAGTCCAGCAAGCGCTCGGACAACTGTATCAACAAATACTGACGTCGTCAGCTGCCAGCCAGCAAGAACTGGAAGAGATGATCAAAAACACTTTGAAGAAACTGGAAGAGATCACGACAGCCAACAGAAAATCACAAGGCATCAGCCCGACGGCCCAAGCCTAAAACGACTGTTATTAATCCGTTCTCTGTTTCCAAAGGGAAGATATCGCACACTTGCAGCAGGGGACAAAAAACGGGAAACAAAGAGCAACAATCAAGGAGGATTGTGATGGGTGTTAATACTGAATTTACTGGAGGCAACAACATATTTGTCCCGCAGAACACGGAACAGGGTGCCCAAGTCCAGCAAGGAGTGGTTCAGGTAGCGGCGACCGTTGCCGACTCGATTACTTTCGCTGTCAGCGCAGGTCAGCTGAACCCAAGCCAGGAAACTTTGAACGGCCTCAACGCGGGCAACCCGGTGGTCGAGTTCGCAGTTGCTTATGACACCACGGGAGCTGTGTCATCCGCTCAGGTCAACATGTGGTTTTCGCCGAACATGATGGTGGCGCTATCGATCAACTTAACGGAAATGCAAAAGCAGCTGACCGAATCGCGTGCTGCCGAAATAGGAGCCAAAGTGGAGGCCATGAACATGATCTGGGATTTTTCCCAAAACATGGCGAATGCGATCATACAAGCCGGCCAGATAGAATCACAAATGCATATGATGGAAGGCGTTGCTGGCGTCATGACGGCAGCAGGCGGTGTGATGGGCGTTGGCCTCGCCGGTGCAAACGCACATGCAGTAGTTAACAGCACTCCTGGAAATACTAAATGGCCAGGTTTACAATCGTTTATGAGCAGTGGCGGCGGTACAGCGCTTAACTCTGTTATGAATGGGCTCGGACAAGCCGTGACAGGCTTTATAAAGTCATCGCTCGTGCTCGAAAAAGCGGAGTGGGAGGCCGAGAAAGAGATTCAGTCGGCCTTGAAGCAACTCTACTCACAGATCTTGTCATCTGCCCAGCAAAGCGATCAGGAGTTGCTTGAGCTTGTCAAAAAAGCGCTCGACATGATGAAACAGGTCTTTGAAGCCAACGCAAGGGCACACAACAGCTTCATGCCGAGAAGCTAATCTGTCCGAGGCTTAGAAATAGCATGGGAATTGATGAGCGGAGCGTTAAGCTCCGCTCTGGTTTCAAAAGTAAAGCGCGCTGAGTTTCAGCTTAGTGACTGTGAACGGATTCTGTCCTTTTAACAGTCTCGAAATTTGACAATTGAAGAATACAACAAGCTAAAATGCTGGTAGTGTTATACCGAAAAGAACTTAAAATTAAGTATGAGAGACAGTTTCAGAGCGATTAACGGAGATGGCTATGGCAAAAATCGACCAGCTGATGAAAAACTTCAGTAAAGAGATCGGCGCAGACCCCCCCATTCAGGCTAACGTGCCGGGTGTTTATGGATTTTCTGTAGGAGATGGCATTTCTGTCTCCGTAGTGGATAAAGGCGGCGAGGTAACGGTCTCGACTGCCTTCGGCCCCCTCCCCCGGCAAGAACAGGAAAAATTCTACACCACCCTCATGTCCGCTGATCTTTTTTTCCAAGACACCGACCGCTCCACTCTGGGTATTGATGAGAAAGGAGAGAAGCTCGTGATCAAAAAAGTGATCAACCACGAAATGGACGACAAGCAGTTCGCAGATGAGATGGAAGATTTCCTGAATACGGTGGACTTCTGGAAAAGCAAAATTCAGGAGTTCCGTTAACAGACTCGGACCCTAAGATCTTGGTGATGTAGAGAGAGCTTCCTGGGGGACATTTCAAGGGGGAAGATTTTTTCGACGGGTTTCCATAAACATTTGATCATTTCTTCCGGCTTAAAAGAGTGCCAAAAGCAATAAAGCCCACTGAATGAAAATCATATGAAATGGCATGGAATTCGCTTTAGAACAAGGCAATACGAGAGAATAATAACAGAGTTGTCTCAGAGAGTTTATCGCTAAATCAAAAACTCTTAAAGAGATTAGTAGACAAAGCAAAATGAATTGAACTGTTAGAGATATATGGCTAAACTTGTTGCAGAAGAAGGAAATCTGAAAGGGCTAATTCTCTCTTTAGAGAATGGTAAGGAGTGGGTGATCGGAAGAGATCCCGACACCTGCCAGCTTCTCATCGAAGATCCCGTTGCTTCGCGCAAGCACCTCATCGTGAGGGAAACAGACGAAGGGATATTTGTTGAGAACCTAAGCTCGACCAATCCGGTTGAAATCAACCAGGAAGAGGTCAAAGAACCCAGACTCTTAAAACACGGCGACACAGTAAAAATCGGAAGCGGCCTCTATCGTTTCTACATGGACACCGAAGCAATGGTCTACCCAGAATCTAATGATATAAGCAGCCAAGGTGCCGGCTTAGAAAAGCAAGCCAAACCGGAGGAAGAAGCGATGACAAATCCAAGCAACCAGTCGGACATCAATCCTGAAGGCGCACTCACAGACAGCGCGGCCACCTCCCTAGCCGGCGATCCGAAGGAAGGAGAGGCATACAATGCCGAAGAGGGCCTCAAGCACGACACCATTTTCGATGACAAATCAGAAGAAGAGGTGCTCGCAGCGATCGACTTCGACATTGTCGAAACAGGAAAATGGCTCCTCAAAGTAATTTCCGGCCCCAACAACGGTGCCGAATTCAACATGCAGACAGGAAAAACCTATATCGTCGGCACCGATGCCCAATCAGCGGACATCATCTTCCACGATACCAGTGTTTCGAGGCAGCATGCCAAAATCAGAGTCGCCGATGACGACTCCCTCTCAATAGAAGATATGGGCAGTAAAAACGGGACTTTGGTCGACGGAGCTAAGCTGCAAGCGAAAGGACCCCTCTCCCCCAATTCGGTCGTGACCCTTGGAACGACCTCGTTTGTCATCTTCGATCGAGAAGGAGAAATGCAAACAATCATCTCTCCTCTGCTTCCTTCGATTGTGAAGATGTTGCAGAAGGAAGAAGATAAAAAAGAAGAGAAGGAAAAAGAGAAGAAAGAGGAAAAGCCGGTCAAACCGCTTCCTCCACCCAAACCTCAAATTTCCATCGAGGACTTGAAGGAAAAAAATAAAACGACTCTGACGGCCTTTATCCTGATCGCAATTGTAACCGGCCTCTTCGGCCTGATGGCTGTAGGCGCCCTCTCCCTCTTTAGGAGCGAGCCTGTACAGGTGCAGGAAGTGGTGGAAGCCGAATCGATGCTGAAAGACGCCATGTCGCCCTTCCCCGAAGTGCAATTCTCCTATAACAAGGCAAACAACACGATACTCCTGATCGGACACGTCCTCACCGACAACCAAAAAAAGCAGCTTCTCTATAATTTACAGGGCCTCTCGTTCATTAAGAATATTGACGACTCCGGTATTATTATCGACGAGCTCGTCTGGCGGGACATCAACCCGATGATCGCAAGAAATCCGAAATGGCGCGGCATCAGCATCCAGGCAACAACACCCGGGAACTTCCAGATCACCGGCTACTTGAAATCGCGCAAAGATTTAGAGGAACTGACCGAATACTTAAGTTCCAACTTTGTCTACCTGGACAACTTGGAAAATAAGGTCTTTGTCGAGGAGGATGTCGTGAGCTCTTTGAAGACGAGACTTCAGGCTCAGGGAATTAAAAACCTACGTATCGAACTCTCCAACGGCGATCTCTCCATCAGGGGCGCTCTCCCCCAAGGAAAGCAGGCTGAGTTCAAAGAAATCATTACCGAATACTCCAAGCTCCCCGGTATCCGCTCATTCCAGGATTTCGTGACCGAATCGGAGCCGGAACGCTCGATGATCGATGTGACCGACCGCTATGAGGTCTCCGGGATCTCAAGGAGCGGGGGTGCAAACTTAAGCGTTGTCGTCGATGGCCGCATCCTCTCGAAAGGCGATATTTTAGATGGCATGCGCGTTACAGAGATCACACCCAAAGCGATCTTGCTAGAGAAAGATGGGGTGAAATACCGTATTGAACTACGCTAAGAAAAGCAGTGGTAGAACTAGCTGAGGCTATCTTTACAGTATCTTAATAAACGAAAATATAGTGCCACAGTTTATTGATTAAATAAATTTGTTATGCTATAATATGACTATAGAAAGGAATCCATCTTCTATAGACCTTTCAACAGAGTGAGAGTGGTATGTTCGGTTTAGAACAAAATAAAAAGAAAAAATCGGAAGACGACTTCATCTTTGACTTAGAGAGGGATATGTCCTCTCTCAACCGTCAAAGAGAGTTTAAGAAGAGCGTCGAAGAAAAGGTTTTGAAGATTAAACAAGTTCTAAGAAGCGGGGAAAACAAAGAGCAGTTCGACCAGTTTGGCGAACTACTCCACGGCTATGCTTCGCTGCTTAAAGTAATCGGCAGGATTAAGGCCTCGTAGTTTAAAGGCTTTATGATCGCCTTGATAAGATAAGAAAAGGCAGGAGCCTTTTCTAGTTAAAGTTCAGGTCGAAAGACTCCGAACGTTAAGGGCGGCTTCTAAAGCGCCTGGCACAGGAAATGGAATTTCCAGTAGGAACTCTTTCGATGGATCATAGTAATATTTCAGGGAGGAACTTACTATGCCAGCAGGACCATATAGCCCAGGAAACATAGACAACTCGGATCACTCGGGTGATCTTAATTACTTTACTGGTGACAAGCCTATCCAGGCAGGTTTTAGCGTACACACGCTGTTCCACGTTGTGCACGACGCAACATTAAGCGCCAAGGCAAAGCTAGTCCAGATTAAATCGAGACGTAGCGCTATCAGTATTGGCGACATGTTCGAGATGCAAATGTTGATGAACCACTTATCACAGCTCTCGGAGATGTCCACTGCGGTCGTCGCAGCGGCAAACTCGGCAATCATGTCGATGGCAAGGAACGTCAAAGGATAAGGTTTTATCTACCGCTTTGGCAGGGGCTTTTTTCAGGCTCCTGCCAGAGGTTGTATACTTGGGAAGTGCCCCGCCTTCGAAAAATGGGTTTTTGCGAACTTTGTGTCGATTTTGTAGAGTGAAATTCAAGTTCGATAAGCGAACTGAAACCAAAGAAAGGGAAACGAGATGGCGACGGGAAAAGTTGAAGACTTTCAAGATGACTTTGCACTTCTGATAGAAGCCGGTTTCATTGCGGTGAAGCAGCTCGATGAAACGTCGGCGGGCAGGATATTCAAGGCTGCGCAAGTACTGAACAAAGACAGCCAGGCGCCTCAGATAGGGCTCGGCTATATCGCTTTAAATAAACTTGAGATCAAGGAAGCGACAAAAATCTTTGAAGAGGTGCTTAAAAAGGAGCCCGACAATTATCTGGCAAAGACATTCTTAGGCATTTGCTTTCTTCTTACCAAGCCGAAGAGGGAGCGCGGCGAGGAGCTAATCAAGGAAGCTGTTTCAAAGAGCGATGATCCCACAGTGAAAAGCTTGGGAAAAATATCGTTGGAGTGGGCAGACAAAGACTTACAAAAGAGCAAATCGCCCTTCCTCTCAGGAGCGTCGAACTCCGAGGGAAGCGGCAAAAACAAGGACTAGTTTTTAATAACCCATAATAATGGTTGCATATGGCAGCAGAAGAAATAGAAAGTATAAGCAAGGTAACGCTGGATAGCCCGTCGGCAGTTAAAGGGCCTACCCAGATTGTTGAGAGAGTGGCTCCGAATAAAGAGCACTTTGACAGGGCGCTCGGCTTTGAGCCCAAGCAGCAGGTTCTGCAGTCCCCTGCCGAAGCAAAAGCTTCGCTATTGGACGAGATCCGCACCCTGAACCGCAACGTAGAGCAAGCCCATAAGGCCAATCCTGAGCACCTCGCTCAGAAAGCCAAGGACTTGGTTGCGCAGATTGATGAGATCAAATCCAAGCTGGAGACGCCCAATCTTAAGATCAAGGGTTCTGTGCAGCGTATCTTGAGAAACAAGCTGGATCATATCGATGAGAGTTTAAAGACTGCGCTTGACAAGGCCGGTATTGAAATAAAACCTCTTGAGAAGATCGACCTGTCGGTGAGCACGCCGATAGAGAGATTCTTAGGGATGCTGACCAACGGCCAGGAGCAGCTGAAGACGCTCGGCACCGAGGTGCAGAATTATCACCTCAACGGCAAAGATCTCTCTCCAGCTACCATGCTGACTGTTCAGATCAAAGTAGGCCAGATACAGCAAGAGATCGAGCTTTTCTCAAGCCTTTTGAACAAAGCGCTTGAGTCGGTCAAAACGATCATGAACATCCAAGTCTAACGATACATGTCCTTAAGGGGCTCTCTTAGCCCCTTGGGACCTGTCGTTTACAACGCGCTTTTTTTTTGTCCTAAGCGAAAGAATGACAACCGACCCCAGATAAAAAGCAAAGGAAAGCTATGACAGGATTCGACGATCAATTCGAAAAGGTCTTAGGCGGCTTGGAAGAGCTGGAACTAACGACCGTCAACGGACGCATCACTGAGATTGTCGGGATGCTGATCAAAGCCATTGTTCCCAACGTCAAAATCGGCGAAGTCTGTCTTGTCAAACGCGACGGCGAGCCGCTGCGCTGCGAGGTAGTCGGCTTCACCCGCGACGAAGTCTTTCTCTCTCCCCTAGGGGATATGAGCGGCGTCGGCCCTTCTTCGGAAGTAATACCAACTAGGCTCCCCCTGCACATCAAAGTGGGTCCCAAACTCTTAGGCCGCGTACTCAATGGCCTTGGAGAGCCCTTGGACACCAAGACCAAAGGGCCCCTGGAAACGGATGAAATCTATCCGGTCATCCAAAACCCCCCTGACCCCTTGAAAAGGCAGAGAATCAGCGAACCGATCTCGGTGGGCGTACGAGCCATCGATGGCCCGCTGACCGTTGGTAAAGGCCAGAGGGTCGGTATATTTGCCGCGGCAGGTGGAGGTAAGTCAACCCTTCTTGGCATGATCGCGAGGAACGCGAGAGCCGACATCAACGTCATCAGTCTGATCGGTGAGCGCGGAAGGGAGCTTAGAGATTTTATAGAAAAGGACTTAGGACCAGAAGGACTGAAGAGGTCCGTTGTAATCGTATCCACGTCCGATCAAGCGTCGCAGCTGCGTCTTAACGCCGCCTATTGTGCGACGGCGATCGCCGAATACTTCAGGGACCAGGGCAAATCTGTCATCTTGATGATGGACTCCGTCACCCGTTTCGCAAGAGCCCTCCGCGAAGTGGGCCTTGCTGCAGGCGAGCCCCCCGCAAGAGCCGGTTACACACCCTCTGTCTTTTCCACTCTCCCTAAACTGCTGGAGAGGGCAGGCAACTCAGACGTCGGATCGATCACAGCTTTTTACACTGTCTTGGTTGCCGGCGATGACATGAACGAACCGGTTTCCGACGAGACCAGGTCCATTTTGGACGGTCACATCATTTTGTCGGCAGACCTGGCAAGAAAATACCACTATCCGGCCATCGATGTCCTTTCATCTGCAAGCCGTGTCATCACATCGATTGTGCCGCAAGAGCACCTGCAACTGGTCGGTAAGCTGAAAGAGGTACTGGCCAACTACAAAAAGAACGAACTGCTGATTAAGATTGGCGAATACAAGCGCGGCGCCGACAAAGCCGGTGATTTCGCCATTGATCACATCGACAAGGTGAACAATTTCTTAAAGCAAGGCACGGAGGAGAAGTGCTCCTTTGAAGAGACGGTGCAGCTCTTGCGCTCCGTCTTCAAATAACAAGAGGGGGTTCTTATGATGAAGATGCCCGCATACCCGCTCTTGGAAGTGATGAATATCAAAAAGAGGCGGGTTGATGATCAGGAAAGGGTCGTTAAAGAAAAAAAAGCCAAACTTGACCTGGAGACGCAGAAGCTTAAGGAAAGAGAAGCTGATAGAGACAAAGTCTTGAAGCACCACAACGACAAGCTTGAGCAGCTCCGCCATGAGCTTGACACTGGCACGACCACTGAAAAAATCAAGATGATGAAAGTCTACCTCAAAGAGGTAAAAGAGAAGTTAAAAATAGAAGAAAAAAAGGTTAAAGAGCAAAAAGACCAGGTGGAGCTGGCGGCAAAGGATCTTGACGTAGCTGAAAAAGAGCTAAAGAAACGGCGTCAAGACGTCGACAAGCTCAATGTCCATCGGGCTGACTGGGAAAAAGAGATCAAACTGGAAATGGAAATGAAAGAACTGGATCAGCAAGATGAGATGGGCAACGTCATCTTCTTGAAGAGGGTGCGGGAATCGAATCGTTAAGATCCCCCCTCGACTCAAGCATCCAGCCTTGAACATTTGCTCTCAATCCCTTTAAGAAAGGGAAGGAGAATTCGCATGATTCCTGATAGCTTTTACAAAATCAACGCCGACGCCAAGTCCAATGGACTGGCGGGGCTTGGAAAAGAGGAGAGGCGCCTGCAGGCCAGGCAAAACGCCTCGCCTGAGAAGAAGAAAAGTTTCGACCGCGTGATGTCGAATAAAGAACGTGGAGAGAGAAACGACGATCCGGATCAAAAAAAAGTGAACGGAGAAGATCTCTTGACGGAAGCTGGCGAAGAGCAGCTCGCCTTGAAAAAAAGAGAGGGACTTTTGACTAAAAAAGGTCCTCAACCTCTCTTGGATCCCCTCTTTAACCAGGCTCCTTCGGTCGCCAAAGACTCTAAGGTCGCCCCTAAGTTGGGTAAAGAAAAGCCCGCAGCACCTCCCGAAGAGCCCTGGAGTGAACCTTACGTTGAAAAGCTTCCTGAAGAAGCGGCTTTAGTCAAGGGCATCCTGGGCAAAGAATCAAGAGGCGCTCTCCTGTCTGAAGGAGAAGAGCCTAAACTTCAAGAGTTGCCGGACTCCCCCGCTATGCTCTTTGGCAAAATGGCCAAAGACAGCAGGGAAGCGCCTGTAAAACCGATGCAATTCTTCAAGGAGACCCTGGGCAAATACATTCCCGCCAGGGAAGATATCGAAATTTTCTTGCCCAAGCAAAAAGAGAGTGGGTTCTCCTTAGCCCCAGTCAAGAGCCGTGACGAAGATATTGCTCTCATTAATCTCGCGGTCATTGCGCTCGGCCCGGGCGATACACTGGTCTCGGCCAGTACGCTAAAACCGGTAGCTAAAGTCCCTCAAGTGATCATGGACGTCGTGGAAAAGATCACCAATGAGGTGAAACACGATATTACAAAGACAACGATCGTCTTGAAGGATGCCGGCATATTCACCGGCGTCGAAGTCACGGTTACCTCTTTCAAGACAGCCAGATCCGAAATCAACATCCAGTTTTCCAACATGACGCAAGAGGCTAAAAATGTGTTGGAAACAAACCTGGATGCATTGAAACAAGCCCTTGACCAAAAAGGGTACACGGTGCATATGATTGCTGCTACCACCTTAAAAGATGAGACGGTTTACGGCAGCAGCAGTAACATCAATAAAGAAAGGGAAAACTCTCAGCAGCAAGGCCGCGGCCAGCGTGAAAAAAAACAAGATGAGGAAGAAGACGCTTAAAACGTGTTGATACCTAAAAAACAACCGTTTAGCACTCTTTCCTATCAACGCTGGAGATGAAATTAAACCTATTTCTTGATCCTCTCTGCCCGTTTCCGCTAAGATGGTGAATATAAACAAGTGCCAAGCTTCATACATCCGTTAAGGGTGCAAACCGCCCCGGATATGAAGACCTTAGAACTAAGGGGCTACTGTTGGATTAGGAATGGCCGTAGCTTTTTTTGACTGCAGTGTGAAGCCCGTTCGCTTAAAACACTAAGGCAAAAAGCCCATTTGCTCCGCTGTCTAAATGGACGGGATCAAGTTCAAGACCACCTCCTGATTCAGCTAAGACCCCTGCAATACGGAAGCGAGAGCAGAATGCCAAGTCCTCAAGCGACTGCCCTGTCATGGGTCAAGTCAATGCCCAGGTCTCTTTTTCTTTGGGATCAGATCCCGTTGCACGGCGAACTGCCGCCGTTCCCCCTGAAACAATTCGCCGACTTGCTCAAAGGCTCTTTGGGACTTAAGTCGTTTGACATCAAGCACGAAATAGTTTCCTGGACTCAGGGAAGTGAACTTCTGCAGGGCATACCCAATCCCACCCTCCTGGCGCTCTCGGTTCCAGGAATCGGAGGCGTGTTCTTCTTAGCGATCCCCACCCATACGCTGGAAAAACTTGCAGCTTTCCTGCTGATAGGAGAAGGCAATCCGGAGAAAAAACTGGACAAGGACATTGAGCAGGGATTTATCCGTTTTTTGACAAATGAAGCTCTCTACTGCCTTCAAAACAGCGGTCTTTCCGAAAAACTGATGCCCGTTCTGCTCGAATCAGCACCGGCTTTGCCCAAAGAGGCGGGCCTCGTCATGGATGTGGAGCTTACAATCCAAGACAGCACCCACCCCGCCCGATTAATCTTCACCAAAGAGTTTCAAACATCCCTAGCAGAAGAGTTTCAACCTCAGCTGCAAGATCTCTATCTTCACTCACCGGTTTCCGAAAAAATCGATATTGCCATGAGCCTGGAAGCGACACGTTTTCGGATGAAGAAAAGTGAATTTGAGTCGGTTTCTCCAGGAGATTTCCTTGTCTTAAGCAAATGTCCAGTCGACCCGGTCACGAAAACCGGACCTGTTCTTTTAAAAGTGTTCGATATGCCCTTCTTCACAGGCCAATTAAATGATGGAAAAATAACCCTTGCGGAAGTTGCGCAATTTTACGAGGCGGAATCAGACATGCAATCAGACGAAAATCCCGGAAAAGACGAGTTCGAAGAATCGGAAATAAGAGACGAAGAACTTGAAGAGTTTGAAGAACTTGAGGAGTTCAGCGAAGAGGAACTCAGCGAACTTGACGAGGCAAAAGAAGAGATTGGTGAAGAAGTTTCCGAAGAGGAACTGGCAGAGGCCGCCGCCAGCGCTCAAGAGCCTCCCGAACCAGCTCACTCCCCCGTCGAGGCAGAAGAGACCCAAACCGAATCGGAGCCCACTAAAGAAGAAGCTCACGCACCCCTGCCGGAAACACCCGCTACTCCTAAGACCGCGAGAGAGATTTTCTCCGCCGGTGAAGTTCCTCTTTCCATCTCCGTTGAGCTGGGACGGGTCAATATTTCCCTCAAAAAATTGATGGAACTCTCTCCCGGCAATGTACTGGAGCTTACCTCCAAGCCGGCAGATGGCGTGGACCTGGTACTCAATGGGAAGAAAGTCGCTAAAGGCGAACTTCTTCAAATTGGAGACGTCTTAGGGATTCGCATTATGGATATCGGCCATCACGATTAAGGGATACCCCTAGAGCCCTTGGCTTTATGGAGCAGATACCGAAGGGAGCCAAAATTTGGTTTTTGACAAAGAGAAAACTCCCCACGATTGAAAGATTACAACTCACCTAACACTAGAACTCTTTCGATCTCGAAGCTTTCTCAAACCCACATTTTGAGGTGCTTTCGGTATGGAGCCCATCTTAAAACTCAAATATGTAAGCTTTGCTTGCCGGATTTGATTTTTAGTACAAGCTTTTAGAGTCTGTACGAAAACTGAAATCGCATGATTTGTTTGCTGAATTGGCCTATAATGCCCGAAAAAATTTTCAGAACATTGGATTAATATGCTGAATTTTTTTTCAGGCCTTATAGGCCAATTGAGCAGCAAAGCATACTAATTTCAGTTTGTGGATAGCTCCTAAATTTTAAGTTCCGACATCCTACTGATGAGCTAAAAGATCGTACTATGGCGGATGAAGATTTTTACAGGAAAACAACACTAGCAGATGAGGGTGAACCACAAGACGCTCCCTTACCCCCGCCCGTCACCCCTCAATTTATCGGTCCCTACAAGATAGAAAGCCTGCTGGAAAAAGGCGGAATGAGCATTCTATACCTTGGAAGCAGGCCCGGGACTTCCGAACCGACCACAATCAAAGTTCTCTCCCCCAAATATTTGTCACGCGATGATGTAATACAAAGATTTTTACACGAAGCGGAGATCATCGCCCTGGCAGACCATCCCAACATCGTCAAACTCTTCGGATACGGTGAATGGGAAGGGGGCCTCTATATCGCCATGGAGTTCATCGAGGGAATTTCTCTCAGGCAACATCTTCTACGCCACCCCATTTCCTTAAAGCAGGCAATCGAAATCATTATCGATATCGCCTATGCCCTATGCCATTTGCATACTCATGGAGTGATCCACAGGGATTTGAAACCGGAAAACATACTACTCACCGAAGGTGGGGCCATCAAAGTGATCGATTTTGGCATCGCCCAAATCCTTGAAAAGCCGAAGGAAGACTCCGCACCGGAGCACCCCAAAGTCATCGGCACGCCTATCTATATGAGTCCAGAGCAAAAAGAGAAGCCCGAAGAAGTATCCTACGCATCAGACATTTACTCACTCGGCATCATTGCCTACGAGCTAATTCTGGGAAAGCTGTGCCACGGAAGAATCCACTTGTCACTAATGCCAAAGGGCGTTCAAAAAATATTAAGCAAAGCTCTCCAACCTGACCAGAAAAACAGATATCAAGACATTGTCGACCTGATAGGAGACCTCTCCAATTACCTCCACTCATCTAACCTGCAAAAAGACAGTATGCCCTCTGACAGGCTTAAAGAGATGGCGGACGGTGTAAATTTGGCCTTTCAGAATCTCTGTCCGGCATCCCCTCCGCTCTGGCACGGATTAGAATTTCAACATGGCTACCATCGTGGCGACCTTTTCTGCACGCTGTGGTATGATTTCATAATCCATAAAAACCAAACCAAATCTGTAATAACCTTCGAATCAGGCGACTCTTCAATCGAAGGAACCATATACACCGCAGTCATCCGCGGCATTATCAAATCCAAAGTCTCGTCCAGCGAATCAGCCGAGAGCCTCCTCCTGGATTTGAGCCGAATGCTAATGACAGACCAGCTTCCGAAGGGTGTACAGATCAACCTCCTGAATTTAAATCCCGCCCAAGAGACCCTGACTTTCTTCTCGACACATGGCAACTCCCTATGGATCTTCAGAAAAGGGCATAACACCCCGGAGATCCTGTCTACACTGCCCCAATTAATCGGCAAGGAAGAAAACCCATCGTTCACGCACGCAAAGACTGCCTGGTCAAAAGGAGATACGCTTTATCTTTTCTCCTCATCCCCTGAGACCCTGCCCGATCCAGGCGAGGATTCCCGGATAACGATTCTGAAAAAGATTATCGAGTGTAAAGACCTGCCCCTCAAAGAGGCAGTAGCTCAAGTGCTAAACAGAATTAAGAGGTCCCCAACCTCTCTCTTCAAAAGTAAAAACTGCTACCTGGCCGGAATTCAAAAACTGTAGCTCTAAGAGACTGTCCTCAAACTGAAATCGCATGATTTGTTTGCCGAAAGCATCTCAAAATTTGAGAAGCTTTCTCAAAGCCAAAACCTCCAATTTTTAAACACTTTCGGTATATTATAACTCAGATCCCACTCATTTCAGCTTTAAGACGGACTAAGCTGATAGCTTAATTGACGGCACGCCCCAGTAAGCTGTTAGAAGTGCATACACTCTCCTCATAAAAAATTCCAATTCGGAGTCTGCTTCGGCAAAATCGGCACGTATCGATCCATCGTATAAAAATAGCTTGAAATAGCAAAACCTTTGCTTTATACCCATGTAATTTAAAAAACCCGGACAGCGCCTAATATTCTCAAAGATATGCTGATGGGGAACAAGATACGAGCGAATGCGATTTACAGGGATCCATTTCACCTTTTTGACGCTCTGAAAAATATCTTAGATTCCTTAGACCAGCCGGGTGATGGATTGCTAAACATACGCTCTGATTTTTCTTCCGACCAGAGTGGTAAGTGAAAAAATACAGGCAGCAAAAAGTTAAGAGACAGTCTCTAAATATAGACACAAATTTTATTGAAGCAGATTCAGAGATCGATAACGAAAAATCTTAAAACTGTTTACAATAGTTTATGCAAAGTAGTCACATGTAACTGTCAGAGGGATATCCCGGCTTAAGATGCTGCTGACGGAAGGAAAAATATCTTACCTTCCTTTCCGCATCCTCTCTTAAGCAGGCTTCTGCCTGTAGCATATGCTATTTTGCCTGTGCCAACACTCTATTTACAAACGCATGGTATTACATGAAGCGCATCCAATTCATCGGCCGTAGATACTCAACTTACCTGATCGTCACATGTCTCACGACAACAGCACTCTTCGCAGAGCAGAGTCCTTGGCAAGCAAAGACGCAGAAGAGCTCTAGCCAAGAGCAGCTCTACTCAGTGGATCCGGAAGACAATACTGTCTTGACTCCCTCCACAAAGAACACGGGGGCCACTCTGAACGATTTCAAAAATTACAAAGACTCTGCAGAAATCGATTGGGATAACATCGACACCTCCAGCCTGGATCGCGTTTTCGATTCAAGCAGCATTCCTGTTGAGAAAAGCACAACCCTTCCCAAATCCAAGCCGGAATCGAAATCTAAGGGAGCCGAAAAAATCTCCTTCAAAAAACCACTGCAGGAAGACAGTTTCTTCCAAGGGCTGATCGCAGAGGAAAACAATGAGGGCGATGAAGAGAGGCAGAACGGCGCAAAGCCTGCCTCCAAAGAAGAGGTTTTAGAAGCGACCAAAGGACCAAAATCCTTTATTTCCAAAGGAAAAGTCTCTCGCCTGAATCAAGACAAGCTTCTCGCTGAAATCCAAGAAGGCTCCAAAGCGCCTCCGAAAGAAGAGCAGACAATTCTTATCAACTTCAACAACGTCAGCATCATCGAGTATATCCGCTTCATCAGCCGTGTCTCGAACAAAAACTTTATCTTTTCAGACGAAGATCTTCAGTTTACCGTGACCATCGTTTCCGAGGAGCCTACGACACTAGACAACGTCTTGATGGCCCTTTTTCAAGAGCTGAACATCCGAAACCTGCATATCATCGAAGAGGGAAACACCTTCATGATCCACCGGTCTGATGGAACAAGAGCTCCTGGAAAGGTCGTTTCAGATGCCTATCCGGAGCAGGGAAAAAAAAAGGGTGATCTGATCACTCGCGTTTTCCGCTTGAACATCTCGGACGCCTCATCTGTATCGGCAATGATCAAACCGATGCTTTCCGATAAGGCAATAATCCAGGTTATCTCGGATACAAACCACATTGTCGTCACTGACATCGCCTCCAACATCGAAAAGGTCATGAAGCTGATCAAGAGCGTCGATGCGCCAAATAGCAGCATGGTCATAGGTCAATATGTAGTCAGAAACGCCTATCTTGATGATCTGATCAAAAACGCTGAACAGATCATGACCTCGATTGCAAGAGGACAGCCTATCACCTTCGTCGCCCACGGTCCTTCCAACAGTATTTTCATTATCGCGGCTCCCTTCTTAGTCGAAAGAGCAATCCCCATCCTGCAAAGACTCGATCAAAACGACGGTACGACAGGGATTTTCGATTTAAACGAGCTGAAATACGTCCCCCCCTCCACACAGCAAGAGATCGAAGAACTGGAAAGAGCTAAAGAAAGAGCTCAGGAAAGAGCGAGGATCCAAAGAGAGGCAGGAAGAGAAGAAGGGGTTGAAGGCAGAGGAGATTTGCTGCCGGGCCAAGGCTTTGAAGAGATGCCTTTCGAAGGAGGGCCGCAAGAAGAGGTCAGGGTTTCTCCGGATGGCTCCTATAAAATCTTACCCGATGGCACCAGAGTCTACCAGGCTCCCTCACAACAAGGTTTTTGGAAACTTGATGCCAATGGCAACTGGCAATATAACCCCGTAGAAAGAGCCCAGCCGGGCGAGCCCCTCCAAAGAGAGGAGCCGACGAGACCTCCTGAAGGGTACTGGAAGCAAGACTTCCAAAATCAGTGGGAGTTCATCAAAGGAACACCCCCACCTGAGGTCCGAAAACAGATCCGAGAAAATAAGCTCGAGCAGCCCGAAGGGCGCTGGGACTACGGTTCCGACAGCAAATGGCGCTTCCTGTTAAGACCGGGTGCTTCCATCTTTGCCGGCAAGAAAATACGCGCTTCCCAGCTCGACACTTCGCTTCCCCTTGGAGACATCGAGCGAACAAAATTCTATATCCATAAGCTGCAGTTTAGAAAAGGGGACTCCATCCAAGAAGCCCTGCAGCAAATTGGCACCAGCCTTTCCAATACACAGGCAATCAACCAGGATCTGATTAACGCCATCGAATCCGTCCAATGGCTTGAACCATCGAACTCGCTGATCGTTACGGGTACCCCAGGGGCTATCCTGAAAGTGAAAGAGCTGGTCGACGAGATCGACAGGCCGTTAAGACAAGTCTTTATTGAAATGCTTGTTCTGGACCTCGCCATCGATGACGCCATGGATCTTGGCGTAACATGGGCCAACAAGTTCGGTGGTGGCGACACTGCCGGAGCGCAAGCCTTTATCGCAGGTGCGACCCCGGTTGCGACAATGCTGGCCACTTCAGGTGTTGATAGGACAGCTGCCGTCGCCGCGGCTGCTGCCTCCAGAATACCCGATGCAACGGCGGCGATCGGTATTGGGGGTTACAACTTGGGCATCGTCGGCCAGAAGATCTCTTCCGGCGGCACTGAGTTTGCCAGCATCTCGGCATTCTTGAAGGCAACGCACGATAAAACCAATGTCAACGTTGTCTTAAACCCCAAGATCATCACAGAGGATAACCTGCCCGCCGAGATCTTCGTCGGAGAAAACACACCCTTTAAAACGCAGTCGATCGCCAACGATGAAGGTTCCACCATCACCAGCAACTTTGAGTTTAAAGATGTTGGCGCGACCATGAAGGTGACCCCCTTCCTTGGCAACAGCAACATCATTACGATGGAGATCGAGTACGAACAGAGCAGCATCATCCCCGGAACCAACACGAGCGGGGGTACCTCCAACGACCCGATCGGTCCAAGCACCAGAATCACCAGAACAAAAACAAGAATCCACATGCCCGATGGCTACTTCCTAGTCCTCAGCGGCATGATCTCCACCAGGGAAGAACGTGGAAGAAGACATGTTCCCTGCCTTGGAGGAGCTCCTCTGATTGGTGCCGCCTTCACGGACAAAACCTACAAAGATGAAAAGCGTAACCTGATGATCTTCATCAGACCGCAAATCATCGACACGGAAGTGCAGATGGATGAGCTGACAGATCACCAGCAAAACATTTTCTTAGTCAAGTCTCGAACCAAAAAGATGTGGAAGCTTGATTGCGAAGAGACAATGGATTGGCTGAACGTGATCCAGACAGACCCGAACAACAACGAGAACGAGTGCTGCCAAGAAAACGACATCTATCCGCAGCGGCACAGAAAGATGTGCAGATAACATCTCCATACTGTCCAAGGGGGCCAAAAGCCCCCTTTTATATTAAGGCGAATGTCTGCTACCTTTACTTCTTAGAGACTGTCCACAAACTCAAATCATGCGATTTCAGTTTGTGGACAGTTTCTTACTTGTGGACAGTCTATTAAAGACCCATTACTTAATTGACGCACTTTCTCATCACATGAAAAAATACCTATACCCATTTTCTTCAAAGAGCATGCAGGTAGCCCCAGGCAGCTTTCTCCAAAGATTCCTTTTTCTTATCGCACTTTCATGCCTCATTTCGGGCTGCTCCCCCAAAAGAGCGGACTTTGAGCCCAAAGTCGTCTACATTCCGGTAGAAAGGGATTTTAGCCGCACACCCTCGGCATTTCCTCCACTAACCGACGAAGAGATGCAAGAGCCCTGGGCAAGCGAACTGCATGCTGGCCGGTGCTTTGCAAAAGAGCTGGATCTCTACCGGGCAATCACCTCCTTCAAGAAGGCTCGCTTCCTCATCCCGGCATACAACACAGCGCGCATCTTGGAAATCGAGTTTTGCATCATGGAAAGCTACTTTCTCGCTGCCCGCTATGTCGATGTGATCAACCAGTTTGAGATGGGAAGGCTCAAAGAAGCCAACCCGGAGACATTCCCCCCCTTCAGGGATTTGCTCATCATCTTGTGGGAAAGCTATCGGAAAATCGGCGAGTGCGAAAAGGCAGACAGAATCTCTGAACTAATTGAGAAGCATGAGTGCGAACTTAAACTTAACCTAGATCTATACCTCAACCTTTCCAGCGGTGATTTGCACTGCGCCAGACTTCTTGCCCAAGGAACCGAAAAAGAGCCCGCCATCGCAGGTCTTGCCTGCTGTTTTTGCGAGCATGCAAAATCGGTAAAGAGGGCAGAAATCCTAAACGCCTGCTTCCCCGGCGCCGGCTACTGGTACGTGGGCGAGAAAAAAGCTGCCGTCACCTCACTGCTCATCAATGCCCTTTTTGGCTTTGCAGCCTACCGTTTCTTTGAAAAGGGCTATACCGCCGCGGGATTGATCACACTCAGCCTTGAGACAGGATGGTACTTCGGCGGCATCAACGGCGCAGCCTTAGAGGCAAAGTACCACAACGAAAGGCTTTACCAGCAAAATGCCGAATGTGTGATGAACGATTTACGACTGTTCCCCGCATTGATGCTGGACTGGAATTTTTAGATGGTTGGGGCTTTTCGCGCACAGCTTTTGATGCTATTGATCCTGTTGATACCCGCCCACTCAAGGGCGGGCCTGCAGCTGCTTCCTTGGGGTAAAGATAGCGAACTGGCTGCCCCGCCGCGCAACGAGTGTAAAAGAAGCAGCTGCCCAACTCCCCTCTTCGGAGCCTTCGCCGAGTCTGCCATCCAGTTTCACCAAGACATCATCTCGCCGGCGGACGGACCGCGCAGCCACTTTTATCCCAGCAGCTCCCAATATACGTTGGAGGCGATGCGAAAATATGGCTTCTTTCAGGGGTTTATCATGGGCTGCGACCGTCTGATGCGCGAAAATGACGACCCGTGGATCTACAAGACTTATACCCTGCCTCACGGGGAAGAGATCAAATACAATCCCGTCCCCTAAGAGCGCTTTCCACTACATCAACAGGCTGTAGATTGAACTGACCGTCAATACACAGTAAAAAGGAATTCTAACCTCGATTTGCATCCCGAAGCTTTTGCAGATATTCAAAACTGTCAGTACGAAAAGCGCCGGATAGAGCGCTACTAACAGAGGAGTTAACAGCGTGCGAATCCCGCTGAATTCAAGCGTTGCAAAAAGGAATGTCGCAAAGCAGGTGATCAGAAGAGATGTCTCGTAGCGCAATTTTCCCTTGGTAAGCGTATTGGTGAGAAAATCGGCGAATACTAAGGAGATCGCTACCGCTGTGGTAAGGCATGCAAGAGCGATGATCAAGCAGAGGACAAAACTGCCCTGCGTTCCCAAAATGGTATACGCTACCGAATGCATGAGATCTTCGAGCCCGACAGCGCCGATTCCCTCCTTCGAGAAGGCGGCGATCAGACAAAACCCGATATAGGTCAGCGAAAGGAGTATAGCACCAATCAGGCAGCTTAAAAACAGCTTAAGTCCCTGATTAGGGCAGCCTTCTTTCCGGATAGCGCCAATGATGACGGGCGCGAAGAAAAAAGAGCTGATCAGATCCATCGTCCCATACCCCTCTTTTAACCCCGTCATAAATGACGAAAAACGCGTTCCATTCATCTCCATCGGTCCACCCTGATAAAGGCCTTTGGCAATCAAAACCGCCAAAGACAGCAAGAGGATGGGCGTTAAATAGGCACCAATAATCGAAATAAATTTCTTTTTGGGCAGAGTCAAAAGGAAAATGAGGATGCAGGAGATCAAAGAAAAGGGAGCTATCCCAATAAAATCGGGTAAATGCGGCTTAATTGTCGCATAGGAGAGAGCGATACACCGCGGTATGGCACCGCATGGGCCAAGCACGCCCAAGATGAAAAAAGAGATAATTAACCCCTCTTTTTTACCTAGCGTATCAAAAAAATTTTGAGTTTCTCCCTGGTAGCGATAGACCCCAACGAGGCCAAGAAAGGGAAGCAGTACCGCGCTGATTAGAAGCCCGCCAATGGCAAATGCGGCCCCTCCCTGAACTTCATAACCGAGAGCCAGGGGAAAAATAGCGTTGCCGGCACCGAAAAACATCGAAAACATCGCAAACCCGGTCGCGATGGTCTGAAAAAATGATTGGGTCTTCATGGTCGTCCTAAAATGAAGTTTAATACTAAAATCCCCCGGTTGCCTCAGGAGAGGAGTAAAAGTTATATAATCGGTTCCGTCCTCAGAAGAGCTCTCTTGGGCTTTTTCTGACGGTTAAAAATGGGATGTGGACAGGGGGTTATGATTTGCGCGCGAGGCGCACGACGACGACCACAGCTTTCTGAGACAGAAGCTGACCGGTTACTACAACGGATGTGAGGTGATCAAAATGATCCATACTTTCCGTAACAATTTAAAGACAGAACCATTTTAAACAATAGATTATTTGTTTTCAAGCATTTCGAATAACATTTGACTTTTCCCGGCAATTCCTCTTTGTTTAAGAGACTACCCGTAACTACCAGTCAGTATGCTTTACTACTATACCGAAAGTGTCTCAAAGGTTGGCTTTCTCAAAGCCCTCATGCCAAGTTTTGAGATAATTTCGGTATGTACCGAAAGTGTCTCAAGATCCCGGATTTTGAGACAATTTCCGTATCCGTTTCTGTCAATTTTCAGGAAGGATTAGGAGGCCGGCAAAAGAGGAAAAAATGATCCCCGCCACCACGCGCCCTTTCGTGAAAATCACATCTTTAAGAGGACTGGGAGTGAAAATCATCAGGAGGATTTTATGGCACTCAATATCTCTGCAATCGACGGGCTTCAGTTTGCGACGCTCAGCCACGACCTGATCGCATCCGCAATCGATCAGATCGAAAGCAAAGGAGGACTGATCGTCTCTGCGGATCTTCTATTCGAAGGCAAACACAAGATTGGATGGTGGAATGGCCAAGACAGCCTCACTATCGATAAATACCAATTGGAAGAGCTCATCAAACTGCTCTCCCAAAACGGCATCAGGATAGCGCAAGGTATTCCATCAGGAGCGACCCGGTTGAGGATCAAACTTGAAAAAATGACAAGATATACCCCTTTGACCTATAAGACCGCCTCTTTTGGGGAGACTCTCTACGAGGGAGAAAATAAGGGCAAGCGCACCTCCAGAAACGGATACAGCCTTCTATAAGGTGGGGTACTAGCCCGCCCCATGATCATTCACGAGGAAAGCTGCCGGCTCAATCGGCTTTACCTCTGACTCCTGTCCTACCTCGATTGCCCTGATAAGCACTTCACGTGGATGCTTTTCAACGGGCTTTATCTCGGTAACGGCCGGCGCCTGGCTTGGAGCCAGTTCATGAAACCGGCGCGCCTGTGGCAGGAGCCTCTGCTCGAACGAGCCTACGGTGCTATTATAAGCCTGAACGGCAGTTTCCAGTCCCTTCCTGATCGAGTCAAAATGATTGAGCACTGTATTGAAGCGATAGAGCATCTCGCCGCCAAGCCGCGCGATCTCTTCGGCGTTTTTGGCCACCTTTTCCTGGCTCCAACCGTAGGCAATCGCTTTCAAAAGGGCGATCAAAGTGGTGGGTGAGGCTAATATTACCTTTTCTTGAAGCGCCTGCTCTATAAGCCCTGGATCTACCCGGAGAGCGGTGCTGAAGAAGGTCTCTCCCGGAAGGAAAAGGACGACAAATTCCGGTGTTTTATCAAATTGCTCCCAGTAGCTTTTCGAGGAGAGCTGCGAAATGCGGCTTTTTACCTGCTTGGCGTGGGCTTTGAGCTTCTCTTCCCTCTCCTCTTCTGTTTTAGCCTCCTGAGACTCTAGGAAAGCCTGGAGCGGGGCTTTGGAGTCGATGATCACGATCTTATCGCTCGGAAGCTTAACCAGCATATCAGGCCGCATGCGGTTTCCGTCCGAAACCACCGTTTCCTGCTCGACAAAATCGCAATATTCCATCATGCCGGCCATTTCGACTACCCGACGCAGCTGAATCTCTCCCCAGTTGCCCCTCGCGGCCGGAATTCTGAGGGAGTGCACCAAGCTCGCTGTCTCCGACTCCAGCTTTCTCTGGGCATCTAGAAGGTGCTTCACCTGTTCTGTGAGGGAGGCGTATGCCGAAACGCGGGATTTTTCCATCTCCTTGACGGTGCCGTCCACCTCTTTCAACGACTCTTTGATCGGTTTGACGAGCTCGAAAATGGCCTGTTCTTTGGCTTGAAGGGCACCCTTAGCCGTTTCCTGCATTTTTTCAAAGCGCGCTTCGGCAAGCTGAAGAAAACTTTCGCTGCTCAGTTTCAGCGCTTCCTGAGAAAGCGACTGAAAGCTCTCTTTTAAGTTGGATTTCGCCTCTTCGATGATCTTCAGCTTTTCAATATTGAAAGATTTTTCGTCTTCAAGCGCCTTTTTGGTGGCCGAAAGCTCGCTTGCAAGTTCTTTTGCCTCTTGCCGAAGCTCTTTCAACTCCTCTTCAAGCAATCCCGCAGCCCTCACTCTTTCTTCCAGGCACGCTTTGCGTAAGAGAAGTTCATCCATAGCCTCTCTTAGGGAAAGGTTCTCCCGCTTAGCCTCTCGCAGCGCCTCTTCCTCGCTTTCGAGCCTATCCTTCAGATAGCCGATATCTCTTTGCAAAAGGGCTAATTCCCCGCGTTTTTGAAATATGAAGTAGAGAGCGACTAAGCTAGCGGCAGCCAGCGCGATCAACAGGAAAGAAGACATGAAAAACCTCTGAAAGGGGCAATTATGAAGAGGGTCAATAATTTCAGCAAGAGGCTTGACAAGGATCTGTTTGTAAATATTAATTTTACTTCATTCACGAAGCACCCTTTTTCCCTTAGGCATACCCTCTTTCAATCGCGAGGGATTTTGCTTTGCGAAAAACCAAATTTTGAGACACTTTCAATTTGCGGACAGCCTCTAAGATAATCCTTCTGATACGTTCTTGTCTTTAAACTCAAAGAAAACGATGATATAGCAATAAACAAAGTGCGACGCTCATTTCATCTTATGCGATTTTATCTTCCGGTCTTTTTACTTGCTCTCTTCGCGCCTTTCTCTGTCCAGCTAGATATTGCTGCGAGCTCCTATTTTTTTAACCCGGAAAGCGGTCACTTCTCATCAATTCCGCTTTGGGATTTTTTCTACAACTGGGGAACACTGCCTGCGCTTCTCACTGCAGTCGCCGCTTTGGCCCTTCTTGCCGTCTCCCTGTTCGTTGCCTCTCTCATCAGGTTCCGAAAAGCCCTAATCTTAGTTGTACTGACTTTGACCCTCGGATCGGGCCTGATTGTCCACGGCCTGTTGAAAGACCATTGGAGCCGGCCGCGCCCGCGGCAAACGGTCCTTTTCGGCGGTCCCTACCCTTTTGTTCCCTTCTATGTTCCCCATTTCAGCGGTACAACAAAAGCTATACCCGACGAAGATCTTCCGGCGAGCGCCGGCAGCAAAGAGGTGCTCCGTTCCTTTCCCTGCGGCCATTGCACTATGGGATTTTTCTTCTTCGCGCTGATGTTTGCCTTTAGACGGCACGAAAAGAAGAGCCTCGCGGCCTTGGCTCTAGGATTGGCTTTGATTCTGGGGTTTTTCCTTAGTCTTTCAAGGATTGCCGTAGGAGGGCACTTCCTCTCTGACACGCTGGTCTCTTTGGCTATCATGTGGCTGACGGCTGCACTTTTGGATCATTATCTTTTCAGGAAGCACCCTTGCCCAGTCTGACGGAAAAGCAAAAACAAATTTTTGACTTTATCGACGAGACCGTCAAAAAAACCGGGACTGCCCCGACGTTCCGGGATATCTCGGCCCGGTTTGGATTTTCCTCTTTGGGAACCGTCTATAGCTACATCCATGCCCTGAAGAAGAAGGGGTATCTTGAGGAAAGCCGCTATAGCGCTTTGGCGGTCAGGGAAAAAAAGGAGGTCCGGGGCGATCTGCTAAACCTGCCGATCATCGGTGAAATCCAACAGGGTAAAGCGCCTAAGATGTATAACGAGAACTTAAGCTGCCCGGTGCCGCGTTCATTCGTGCTGGAAGAGGCATCTGCCTATCTATTCTTGGCCAAGGGCGAAGAGCTTAGAGACGAGCTCATAGCGGAGGGCGATTTCATCGTCGTCCAAGCCGGAGTGGTGGCAGAAGACGGCGACACCGTCTTTGCCTACGTCGACAATGTCGTTTATATAAGAAAGTTCCACCGCGATGGGGACCTGATCTTGCTCCAGAGCAAGAAAAGAGAGGCAGCCCCCCTCTTCTTTAAAGAGGAAGAGCTGCAAGTCCAGGGAATCATCACTGCCCTCATCAGGCAGTATTGATTATACCACGTCCTCCTCTTCCGGAGCCGGTTCGAAGTCTTCGAGCGTTTTAGCGCGTTTTCCGGCGATCAGGCGTGCCAGATAAAGAATCAGCGACACGACCAGATAGAGCCACGACACGGCGAAAAATGTCAGCGGAAAGTCATGCAGTATGCCGAAAAAGAGCAAAAGTGTCAGCAGGATGGATAGAAATACAATCTTGAAAGAAGCCACCTTGATGTGCAGCGACTTTAAGCTGGGGAAGCGAAAGCGGCTGATCATCATATAGCCTAAAAACGTAAGTACAAAGACCATCACCCAGATGGTTGCTTCCTTGGTAAAAATTTCCGGTTCAAGGGAGCTCCACTTAGCAAGATATAGATTTGCCGAGATGCAAGCGCCGCAGGCTGCCGGTATGGGAAGTCCGGTGAAGTTTTTCTTGGCAGCTGCCAAAAGCTCATCGTCGTGCTGAATCGTGTTTTTGTTGATGTTAAACCGGATCAGTCTCAACACTCCACACACGGTAAAGACCATCGCTGCAAAGGTGATCAAAAATGAGTAAGATGTTCCCGGTTCCACTGAAAGAGTTTTAAGTACAACGACAGCAGGAGCCACACCAAAAGAGATCGCATCGGCAAGCGAGTCAAAAAGCCCGCCAAATTCACTCTCTGCCTTCATGACACGGGCAATAGCTCCATCGAGTAGATCCGCGAAAGCGGACAGGATCAATATCCCCGCAATACCGACCAACACGTCGACAGACACGCCACCTATCGGCGTCATACTCATCTTAAAAATGACAAAAAGTCCGCAGGCAAGTCCAAAGGCAGTGATGATATTAGGAAGCAGGGAAATATTTCTCATGAGGCAATCCGTAAATTGGAAAATTGATAATTTTCATAGGCTTAAGAACTTGTACTAAAACTCACATCAGTATGCTTTGCTGCTGAATTGGCCGATTAGGCCCGGAAAAATTTTCAGGATATGATTCCAAAAATTTTTTCGGGGCTGATAGGACAATTCGGCAAGCAAAAAACTGAAAGACTCTTAAAACTTGGGCTTGGCAAAGAGAAAGCTCTCAAAGCCCTTGTGCCAAATTTTGACAGGCTTTCGGTATATTTCAGATCCTTTCCGCATTTTAAGGAACACCTCCCGGAGATGCATCTGATCAATGCGTTGAAAAATGAAAACGCTCCTCAGGATTTACGGTTCGTCCATGAACAAGGTTTTTTGTAAATTTATTCCAAAACCATTGGTTCCACTCGACTTTAACAAAAAAAATTGATTTTTGTAAAAGATTTTCAAACAAAACAATCCACGCAATTTTAAACAAACTAACCAATCATTACCGGATAGTCAATTTTCTAATTTTCAATCATAGTAAAAAAAAGAGAATTGCATACTAAAGAATACTCTTGTACATAGAAATTATGCCAGCCCGAACTGGCAGGATGACAGTCTCTAAAGCCGGAGAGTTTTCAACCCCAACTCGAAGAGGAGGGGTGAGGCTGTCTCAAAAAAATTCTGGTAGTAAGCAAGCTTGGCTGTTAGGAAGCGGAAATGAGCGCTCTCTAACTTAAAAAGCACTTACCGAAAGTGTCTCGAAATTTCGGTAAAGCACCAGAAAACGAGGAAAGAGCTCTTCTTTCCTATCCTTACAAGAGGCGTGCTTAAGATCTTATTTAAAAAAGATCGTCCAACGCAGAGCCTCTTTAAGTAAAGCGGCAAGCAGAGTGAAGAAGGAACAACACTTTTCGCACCTATTCAATCTTTGATACTTAGGAGTTTTCAACCTATGGCATTTTCAATAAACATCCAGCTTTTGACTTCTGCCGCTAATGAAAACTTAGACCACAAAGCAAAAGGAGGGAGTATGATTTCGACGGATCAGATAAGAGAGGCCGGTGAATCGACATGCTGCCCACAAGCAAACTTGCCAAGAGCGATCTCTACGGCGAAAAAAAACCTGGAGAGACGCATCGCTTCCATCGCAAGCGTCATCCAGGAAGAGCCCAAAGAAGTATTTCACAAAATACAGCAAATCACAGTGAAAGCCGAGACCGATCTTTTGTGCGCATTCGGGGAGGAGGAGGAGGAGCTTGTGATCAGAACGGCTTGCAGCGCCCTGCAAACGCTCTATCACACAGAGTGGCTATTCCGCTATTCGGCCCTGCTCAATATAGCCAGCAAAGCCGGAACCCGTATTTCGTATGCTTCTCAGGAAAATAATTTCGAGCTCGACTTTGAAGACGAGTTGTCTTTTGAAGAGCATGAAAGGCAGCTGCGGCAAATCCTGCTCGATGTGAAGAAGGAAATCAAAGATCTTGACGAATCCAAAAAAATGGAGTGCATCAACAAAGCAATTCAGTCCATCGAAGAGCTCCTGATTGCGATTGAAGTAAGCATCTCCGTCCTTTCTCTCGCGGACATCAAGCGCAAAATCGAAATCAGGATCAACTATGCGTGGGATAGGCATGACCTCGAATTTGAAAATGAAAGCGCGCAGATTGAAGAAATCGTTAACGGCGCTCTCAGGGAAATTCATGGAAAGAGCGATCTCGTCGACAAGTACCGGCTCGTCAGCGATGCAAGAGACAAGTTGGAAGAGGTCGATATTAAGATCGAGAAGGAGATCGCCCTCAAAGAGATTCACCTGAAATGGAAGGATGTCAAACAAACGATAGAGAGTCTTGATGAAAAAAAGGCTTATGGAATGAGCTTCAAGGAAGAAGATAGCTATGCCGACAATGCCTTGCAAGACTGCAAAGATGTGATCGGAAGTATTCACAAACCACACTCTCCCATAGGATTAAGCCAGGTCTCTCAACTGTTTGTGGCCGCCTCCGGGGCGCTCTCGACTCTGGAGTGGAACAAGAGCCAGATATATCTCAAATATGGCATCGAGCGCATCGAAAGGGGCATTAAATTCAAAAAGCTCAAGATGCACTACGACGGAATCAATGAAGCGAAGCTCGAACAGTTCAAACGCTTCTCGAGGCATCTGCTTGCCAATGCCGAGGAGGAGATGGTGTACGGTTCGGTGATAGAAGATCCCGTGGAGAAAAAAGCGCGGGAGAAGACATCAAGACCGCCAACCATCCCCTTCGAAAGGGTTGAGCGCGTCGTGGAAAAGTCCATGCAAGAAATAAAAAGCTATCAATAGGCGAGCCGGGGCCCCTTATAGATAATTCGAGGGGCCCCTTTCACAATTTAAGGAGTGTCCAAAATCTTTCGATAATAGGCCTCGTATTCCCCTACGATGCGCTGAGGGGAAAAGAGCTCTCCCGCCCTCTGCTGACCATTTCTGCTCATGGTCTCATAGAGGATAGGGTCACTCAAAATTTTAAGTGCTTTCTCAGCCATCTCGTCAATTGCCCCGACAGGAGCCAAAAAACCTGTCTTCCCATCCTCGACTACCTCAGGAACGCCCCCTACCTTACTGGCAACCACGGGGATGCCATAAGCCATGGACTCCAGCGCGACAAGGCCAAAGCTCTCCTGCTCGCTTGGCAGAAGAAAGAGATCCGATGCCGCTACAAAACGGTCGATTTCGCGGCTGTGGCCGAGAAAATGCACCGATCTCTCGATCCCTTTGTCAGCAACCTCTTTGCGCACCTCACCAAGCGCCTCCCCGCTTCCTACCAAAAGCAGTTTGGCCCCGATCTTCTCTTTTATGCGGCAGTAAATGCGAAGGACGTCAAGCGCTCTCTTGACGGGCCTGAAGTTGGAGGCATGAATGATCAGTTTCTCCTCTTCGCTGGCGAAATAGCCGCGCAAGGATTTATCACCCATCACCTCTGGCTTCGGAATGAAAAAGTTATAGATGACCTCAATCTCTTTTTCTATCCCGAAGTGTTGCTGTGTCTTCGCCTTCAAATCCTTAGAAACAGCCGTCACCCCATCGCTCTCCTCAATACTAAACTTAACAATCCTCGAATAGCTTGGGTTCTTACCGACTAAAGTGATGTCGGTGCCATGGAGCGTCGTAATGATCTTCGGTCTTTTCTTACGGAGTATTTTCCTGGCAAGGTAAGCGCTGGTCGCGTGAGGAATGGCATAGTGCGTGTGCAAAATATCGAGATCGTTCTCCTCGGCCACTTCGCTGATTTTGACCGCCAGGGTCAAAGCGTAATCGGGATATTGGAAGAGATCATACTCGTCAATCTCCACCTCATGAAAAAAAATATTTTTTTCCTGTAAACGCAGGCGGAAGGGAATGGCATAGGTGATAAAATGCACCTCATGCCCCCTCTTGGCCAGTTCATGCCCCAGCTCCGTCGCCATCACTCCGCTTCCCCCGACTGAGGGGTAGCAAACAATTCCAATACGCATACTTTCAATCACAATGATCCTACTACCGATCAATTTATCCCGAAAGTGTCTCAAAATTTAGCTTTTGGCAAAGAGAACGCTCTCGCTTTCGCAAGATTATAAATCAGCCAATAGTATGCCGAAAGCCTATCAAAAATTGGCATGAAGGCTTTGAGAAAGCCTCGGGATTAAAAGATGACAAATCACCTCATATTTCTAATATTAGGTGACTTGTCATCTTTCAATCTTCGGGAGCTTTTTCTTTGCCAAATCCAATTTTTGAGACACTTTCGGTATATTTCTAAACAAATAAACATCTCAATTAAATATCCAAAACATGGTCTCATTAATTAAAAGGAATTCCCCCAAGAAAATGTCGCACTGAAAAACTCCGTTTCTCCGTTTGCAAATTCACCCCTACTTGGATAAAATGAGTAATAATCCTCCACTTGAAATGGAGTCGATGCCCATGAACCTCTCTCCATAAAATATTTCAGTCGTTCCTCAGGCCGTTTAAAGCCCCTTTGCGATGAAAATTGTATCGAGACAGGTTCATACAGATAACCTCTCCCTAAATTTAAAAAAGGATCGACCGGAATTCGCATGACCTCAATCATTAACAAAAGAGTAAAAAAGTATGGACTTCCCCCGGGCGCTCTTGTGCATACAGGGAAGGGTAAGGAAGAAAAGATTCGCCTGACTCTCATCGATTATGACGTCGACACTTTGAAAATCCGGGACAATGTCTCTCTCGATGAGTGTTTAGACTCCATGATCAAACCCAATCCTACCTGGATCAACATATCAGGCATCCACGACATCCAGATGGTTGAAAAAATCGGCCGCAGGCTAGGCCTGCATCCGCTTCTTTTAGAGGACATCCTCAACAGCGGGCAGCGCTCGAAAGTCGACGACTACAAGGATGCGCTCTACATTGTTTTCCGTCAGCTGAAATGGGAAGAGGGTTTAACCGAGATAGACGACCAACAGGTCAGCATCGTTTTAGGAAGCAACTATCTCATCACCTTTTTAGAGTCCGACTCCGGCATCTTCAAGCCCATCTTAGAAAGGCTAAAGGTAAAAAACAGCAGGATGAGGACACGGGGAAGCGACTACCTCGCTTATGCCCTCGCTGACTGTCTGGTAGACCACTATTTCATCACATTGGAGAAGATGGATAACAGGATAGAGTATATTGAAGGCTCTCTTGTCGATCATCCCTCTACAAATAAACTGAAAGAAATTCAGCATCTTAAAAGACAGATCAGCCACTTGCGCAAAGCGATCTGGCCAACGCGTGAAGTTGTCAGCAAACTGATCAGGATGGACACTCCGCTGATCCGTGAATCCACCAAAATCTACCTGCAAGACGTTTACGACCACGTCATCCAGGCGATCGACACTATCGAGAATTTTCGGGATATTGCTGCGGGAATGGTTGAGCTTTACATGTCCAATATCAACTTCAAAATGAATGAAGTGATGAAGATCCTCACAGTAATGGCTACCATCTTCGTCCCCCTGACATTTATCACCAGCCTTTATGGGATGAATTTTAAACATATGCCTGAACTGGACTGGGAGTGGGGATATTATTCGCTCCTCTTCATCATGCTATTCATATCGCTAGCTATGTGGAGATTTTTCAAAAGAAAAGGTTGGGTCTAGTACCCACCCTTACCTATACAAAAAACGTCTCAATTTTTTTTTAGCACCCCTCTCGAGATCAATCAGACCTCCCTCGTCCCTCTTGATATGATCAGAGGGGTGTCGACAATGACGGGGTTTCCCTTAATCAACCCTTGAGCGTATTCAACTCCTGCCATATCTCCAAACTTGCGCGCCGACCGCATGTTCCATCCCACATAATCAAAAGTCTTCATCTGGCTGGCGTGGCATAGCATCATCTCTTGCCAAAGATCTTTGTAGGGAGTGACATCGATCAGGAAGTCGGGATTTTCCTGGTAGGGAAAAAGATAATGCAAGATACCGTCGACCTGATGCTTTCGCTTATTCGGCACCATCTTTTCAAGGCGGGCATAACGGACCGCATTTCTTGCCATCTGGCCGCAGGCAAAGTGATCGGGATGGCTCATCACCCCCTTCCAGACGGGAGCAAATACAAGCTTCGGTTTCAGATCCCGAATGACGCCGGCAATTTTCTTCCTGCCCTCCGGAGAGTCCACTATCGAGCCATCTTTGAAGTCTAAGAAAAAACGCTTGGCGCCAATCACTTGGGCAGCCTTCTCTCCTTCCTTTCTTCTCAAAACAGGGGTTCCGTGCGTCCCCTTCTCCCCGGAGGTTAAATCCAGTATTGCTACTGCGCTTCCTTCCGCCGCCATTTTAGCGAGAATGCCGCCCATACAGAAATCGACGTCATCGGGATGCGCGCCGATCGCTAAAACGTCAAAAGAATTTGTCTTCTTTGCCATGCCTAAATCTCCCCGGAGTCTTTGTTCAAACTCCACTATACAAGCTTTGCCTTGGATATGCCGAAAGTGTTTCAGAATTTGGCATGGGAGCCTTTAAAAAGCTCTAATGCAAAATTTTGAAAGTCTTTCGGTGTAGTGCAGACTCTGAGGCCTACTCTTCCAGCAGCCCTTCGATTTCCTCTTTGGATGCGGGAGATGCCACAGTGCCCGGCGGGTTTTGATACCACCCTCCTTTGTCATCCTCCGGATTATCCCGCACTTTCATGACGGTGAACATTCCGCTCATCTCAATGGTTCCAAAGGGACCCGGTGTGCCGTAGTGCATAAAATTTTTAGGCCGGGGCATCGAGTGCATTTCATGAGAAAACATCTCTCCCATGCCTTTGGACCCCATCAGCATAAAACCTGGAATCAGTTTTCTCGCCTTATCCATTTCTGCTGAGTCCAATTTCAAATCTATCAAGCTATAGGTTTGATGACCCATGCCGTTCATGATGTGATGCGACTTATGGCAGTGTATCGCCCAGTCGCCGGCCTGATCCATTGTAAACTCGATCTCCCGAACGGAACCGACCGGGACGTTAACCGTCACATCTTCAAACTGGGCATCAAAGTTAAATCTCTCGACACCATTGGACGTCTCCCTAAATACCGTTCCGTGGACATGAATGGGGTGGCTGTTCATGGACAGGTTGCCAAAACGAATACGGACCTTCTCACCCGTTTTGATCGATAAAGAGGGGGTTGTCGGCCATACAGTGCTATTGAAGGTGAAATAGTTGAAATTGACCATTTCGGAGGGAATAGGTTTGCTGCTTCCCGGCGGGATTGCCCACTCCCCCAGCATGATCAGAAAGTCACGATCGGGCTGCGACCCTCTGAAACTTTTTGGATGGATCACAAAAAAGCCTGCCATGCCAAGAGCTATCTGCGTCATCTCGTCATAATGGGGATGATACATATAGGTCCCCCACTGATCCAGGGTAAACTCATACTTGTAGGTTTCCCCCGGCATAATGGGTTTTTGACTAAGACCGGTGACACCATCCATCCCGCTCGGCACTTTAATTCCATGCCAATGAATGGTGGTGGGTTCCGGAAGCTTATTGGTAACGAAGATCCGAACAGTGTCTCCCTCTGTCGCTTCGATGACAGGGCCTGGAGTCGAGCCATTATATCCCCAGGCATCGACAAAAAAGCCGGGACCCATCTCCTTTTTCACCGGTTCGGCGATCAGGTGAAACTCCTTAACTCCGTCCTTTTCCCTGTAAGGAAGCTTGGAGCCTCCCGGCATGGTGGTGATACTATCAGGTATCTGCCATTGCCCCGCTTCAAGATTGATGACTAAAAATAGGGACGCCAGCAACATCAGATTAAAGATTTTTTTCAATAGTTCCACAGGGCACCTAATCATTTAAAGATATCTGCATCGCTCTTTTCAGTCGGACAGCCTCACGCATAGCCTCTCCTCGCACCTGGTGGTACCTTTTAGAGGCTTCTAGCTCCCTTCTCTTGGCATCCAAGAGCTCCAGCGGAGTGACATTCATGACATTGTAAAGGTTCAATTCGCTTGTAAAGCTGCTTTTGGCCGAATCCGCCCTCTCTTTTGCAAAAGATAATTTATCCTTTGCAGCCGCATATTTTTTGATGGAAGCGGAAATTTCTTCCTTAGCCGTCATCCAAGCCATCTGACGCTGAAAACAAAGAGCCCCAATTTCATAATCGAGACGCTGCCTGTCACTCTGTCCTGAGTTGAAAAGAGGGATATCCAGCACCCCTGAAGGCCCTAAAGCGTCATACTTTTCAGGATCATGCTTAAAGTCGATTCCGAGTGAGGAGAACGTGTAAGACAAGGGGGAGTAGAGAGGCCTCATGGAGTAAAGACGCCTAAGATCGTAGTTTAAAATCGCAAGATCAATCCGATCGCATGCTACCCTATCGATCTCATTTAAAACCAAAGGGGGAGCGCTCTCCTCGGCCTCTTCCTTAATGCTGATGGTGCCGTGGTCTACTCCCAGGAGAACTGCCAGCTTTGAGAGAGAGCTTTCGAAATTAATCTTTGCCTCAGCCTCATCCTGCTTAGCCTCCCACAGCTCCATCTCCGCCTCAAAAAAAATCGCATCGCCAATATTTCCCTGAGCGTGGAGTTTTTCAGCCAGCATAAATTTTACTTCTGCCGCCAACTTGATCAGTTCAGTGGTTTTAACTATTGATCGAGCCTCTTGCAAAGAGTAAAAAACCTCTTTCACTTGATTAATTAACTTCAGGGCTTCTTTCAATACACGCATTTGTTCGCTGAAATACGCCTCTCTAGCTGCCTGTCTGCGATAAGGCATCAGAAAGAGATCGACAATTTTATAACTGATGCCAGCTTCAACACCCTTATCAAGACTGCTTCTGCTAGGAAAAAACAGGCTGAAAGCGAGGGAAGGATTCGGGAGAAGCATGGTTGCTTCCAAGTCAGCCGCCTTGATGCCGATTCCCATCATCTCCATTTTAAGGGCTGGATTATTCAGGAGAGCAATCTGAGCTGCCGATTCAGCATCAAGCCGACTATTCAAAAGAGAAACGGGCACTTGACTCTCCCCCGCTTTAAGAGCAAGTGTCTCCGTGACAGCGACTGCTGCCCCTGCCCTTTCCAAAAGAGCCTGTTCTACATAAGTGCCCTGAGGTTGAAAGGTTCTATGGCATCCGCAAAAACAAAGGAAAATGATGAACGACGCTCCTCTCAGAAGGGAGCTTTTGAACGCTTTAAATTTTTGGCCGCTACATTCTGTCATCTTTAGAGCACGGTTTTAAACAAAACGAACCATAGCCCCTTAGGAAATGAGTGTCAATTATACCGAAAGTATCTCAAAATTTGGTTTTTGGCAAAAAGAAAGCTCTCGCGATTGAATGATCGCAAGTCACCTCATATTTCTAATATTAGGTGACTTGCGATCATTCAATCCCGAGGCTTTCTCGAAGCCAAAATCCCAAATTTTGAGATACTTTCGGTATATACCGAAAAATTTTCGTAACTGAGAGAGCCAGTCCACACACTGAATTTGAGTTTTAGGACAAGCTCTCAGATGAAGGTAAGAGCGCTCACCGATTTTGGATACTCCTCTTGAAGACACTCTGCCGCTTCGATCAGAGCCGTCAGGTCCCCTTGGTCCAGAGCGATCAGCAAAACATTTTGATCCTCAACTGATTGCCTATTCTTTTTAACCCACTTAAACCATTCATGATACGAGTAGGAAGAGGTAGTCGGGCGGTAGCTGAAATGGCATCTGCCCCCCGTTTGTTCTGTTTTAAAAATTCTATGTTTTAAAATAGGGACGCAGGGACATGCAAAAAAAAAGGAGCAGTTTTCTGCCAGAGCGCTATGAGGGTTGCCGGATAACCTTCGTTTCTCATACCACGGAAGCGAGAGAGGCACCACGCAATCGGGCAGAGGCTTCCCTTGATCGATCCAGTAAGCGGACATATACGCAGCGATGGATTTGGAGAGATAAGATCTGCCGCCAGCATAGTGCCTTGCGATCATCCGCTGGGGGCCTCGGCTTTCAAAAACTGTGACAAGTTGCTTTAAGGCACTGGATTTGACAAGACACTTTCCGCCTCTTTTTTCGTGGCGCTCTCTTTCTTGATAGCAAAAGGGGCAGAGATCGTTCGGATCAAGACAGGTAAACAGCGAGAGGCAGGGTGAACAGAGATTTTTTTCCTGCTCCTCCAACGGGCAGGCGCATGAGAGACAGAACGGAGGGAATAATAGATCCTTAATCCCATCTTTTAGGCTGCCAAATAGCCTCAAGGTTGAATGCCGCAAAGGTAAAATCACTCCCGTACGCGTTGCTGATATACGCTTCAATGTCTTTACGAATCTCGTCGGCAAATTGAGGGTAATTGGCCTTAATGGCCTGATCTATCTTCCAGCCGATTTTGGCGATATCGAGGAGGGCGTTTTCGCGAATTTTCATGGAGGGTTCTTCGTATAGCTTGCCCACATCCAGGTGAATAGGCTCTTCACCCACAAAACCGGTATTGTGCATCACGCCATGATCGTGATCGAATAAGCCTTTTTGATATTCGGCAACATAGAGGTCGAAAATTTTGTGGATCTTGTCCTTTGCTTCGGCAACACGTCCTTCCTTGAGCAGCCCGTAGATGATCTTTCGTGAGGTTTCTACTCTTCTTTGCACAACAAACGTAACATCATCAAGATTGACGGTCCATTTAAGACCTATTTTATCTTCGATCTCAACCGCCTTCTTCAGGTCGTCTGTTCTATTCAGGTGGATAAACAAAAGCCCGGCCTCTTGCCGGTGAACTCGCCAGGCTAGGCGATACGCCCCAAAGACGCTGTTCAGCTTTTCTTCCTTGCGTAAGATTCTCTCTCTCTTCCACTCCGCGAGCGGACCGATAGCGGGGACCGAAAGGAGGAGGAAGTTAGGTCTTAGATGCTTGAATTTAAAAAATTTCAAAACATACTTTCCATCCTGGCTGACAAAAGCGTAGGCTTGCGCTCCCTTGCCGAGATAGGTAAAGCGCTGGTTGAAAATAGTTTCCAACTCCTTTTTTTGGGAGTCGTTCAGCGAGATTTCCCACTCTTTTTTGTGTGGCATTTCATGGGTAATGCTAGAGAGACGGAAATCGTCGGTAACACGCAAGAAGGTCTTGATCGAACCTGCAATCAAGGCCAGGAGGACGAGAGAAAAAATTAATCGTTTTCGTACAGAACGATTCATAGCGCAAACCGTGGATAAAAAAAATCTTTGGTAAGCATTGTAAATGAAAATTCCCGAAGAAGCAAGGCTTTAATCTGCGGGTTTAAGCTCTAATCTTTTTTTGATTTATTCACCGAAGCGAGCTTCTAACTATAACTTTTTTACTTTGCCAAAGCTAAGTTCGCTCCGGTAGACACGTTTTTAAGAGCCTGTACCATAACGAAAGCGTCTCAAAATTTGTTTAAAAGCGAAGACCAAGTCCTCCGCCCACCTTGACGCCCCCGGTGTTGATGTTGTGGCCGGAAGTCTTGTTTTTGCTCTTAAATTCGTAGGAGTTAATACCATAGTCAGCAAACACGTCGACATAAAAATAACGGGAAAAGCACCACTCCGTGCCCAGTTTAAAGAGAGCCGACCACCCGAATTTACCGGTGTGGTTGTTGACATAGGGAGAGTGATCGCGAAATTCCACGTGGGCCACGCCGGCGCCAGCACCCACATACGGTCTTAAACACCACCAGGGTTCGAAATAGTATTTCCCGCCAAAGTTAAGCGCCCAATTCTCCATCTCGGATCGGTAGTGGCTTTCACTTGATCTGCCATCCGCTTCGAGATAGCTCAGGTTGCTAAACAAGGTGAAGCATTTGTTGAGCGGAATGCCCATTTCGATCTCATATTCGGTAAATCCAGTTCCATACAGGTCGCGCATCGTCGAATTCTTAGGGATAAAGAGAGCCGTGCGCGCTTCAATATCAAAATCGAAGCCAAATGCTACGAAGGGTAGAAAAAGACATAGGGATAATAACACTCTTCGCATGAAAGACCTCATCTGAGTTCGATAGTAATAGGCGCACCTTCTACGCCTAGGGAATTGACGGTGGAGACTTTGTATGTCACTTCCTTTTTCCTGTCGCGGTTGTGGAAGTCGAGACGGAAGGGTCCTGTCAGGGGAAATTGCCCTACCAGCTTTGTACCTTCCCTGAAGCGGTAAGCTACAGCTGTCGGATCGTCGGTTGCGCTCCAGGAAACAATATGAATTCTGTCTGTCTGGCAGGGGAAACGGTCTTTTTTGACCCTTCCCTGAATTTCAGCGGGCGGCGAGGGCGGCACGGCAAGCAGCGAGAAAGTACCGGCGGCATCGGTATTGCCCCCTGATTCAAAAACGGCAAACGCCGTGTGGTTCAACGAAGAGAGAGCCCCTCTGGGGTTTCGCAGTGCTAAGGAGGAAGTCGCCGCAGTTTCTGTCTGAGACCATCCAAGGCCCGGGTTGAAGTAGGCGCTTCGAATTTCATGAACGGAGCCTGCATTGTAAGACCACTCGGCAAAGAAATTTTTATTGTCGTCTTTGGTGAGGGATAAAACGGATGTGGGTTCTGCGATCCCGGCAACGCCATGAGACCATTCTTTCCCGTCAAAATAGGAAAAGGCGACATTGTTGTCTTCATCCAGCCAGATCGAGAGCGCAATACCGGTTTTATCGACTGCACAAAGAGGACCTGAAACGGCTGCTATCTTCTTATTGCTGATCTTTTGAGAGTGGAACAATTGGCCTTTATAGAGTTGATTTGCCCAAATAACACTCTCTCTTTTCCAGACAAAGACAACGTTGCCGGAGTCGTCGATTCCGACTGAAGGATATTGATTGGGTTTTTCACTTGTCACATCGAGGGCCGGACTCCAGACTCCTCCGCTATAGAGGCTGTAACGGATATTCCCATTCGATCCAAGCCAGGCGGCAACTGCCGTTCCGCTATTGTTGACGGCGACGGACACGAGATCTGTTGTCGAAGTAGCTGAGCTGTCTAAAACTTGCAGAGCCGACAAAGACACGCCGTTGATCGCCAACGCTTGCACCCCATTGACAGAAGAGATCCAGGCCGCGGCAAACTGCCCCGTGCCGGATGCGGCAATCGAGGGCTTGGACAATGTACCTGAATCGGAATAAGCAATTCCCGAGTTCCATCCTGACTGATTTAGCTGGCTGAATTCGATCGCGGGCTTGGTCTGATCACGTTGGATAACATAGGCCAGATTTTGCTCACTCATCCCAATCGCGGGGGCATCTTTTCCTGTTTCCTGAGGGATTGATATTTGAAACGGTGTCCCCCATGTATTTGTTTCTGGGTCAAATTGCGAAGCCTCTATGACGCCACCGAGGCCGGTGTTGACAAAGACAGCAATCGCGTTGCCACCTGGGTCAACTCCCACATCAGGACTCGCTCCTGTATCCCCTACAGTAAAGAATTGCGTGGGCGTCCAAGACGCCTGAAGTCCGGGCGCGCCGAACGAGAGAAAATATACTAGCGCAAGAAGCTTACACTTTTTGAAAACAGACATATTGAATCACCTCAAGGAATGTCTCGTATGCGAAAAAATCGGACTGGAGTCCCTGGCCGGAAAAGAATCTCTCCGGCCGGGGCAAATGAACACCTTCCACAAAGGAGCGAGCGAGCGGCGGCTTGACTTTAGAACAACATAAGACCGCAGCACCGATGATCTTTTGGGAGCAAGGAGCGCCCTCAGCATAGAAATATCTGATTCAAATGAGTTTTCCTCCAGGGCGCCGCCGCTGGAGTCAGGGGTAATATTTAACCGCTATGACCCCTGACTCCAATGGTGATCCCGAAGGAAAAGAAATCGAATCAGGCTGATTTATATTTTGAGGGCACGCCCTAAGTTCAAAGAAACAATCTATCTGTACTTTCCTAATAATGTCCAGGGCTATTACCGCGATGCGGTCTCTTTCTTCTTGGCGCCATCTTGCTTTTGGAGCGAATAGACAGGCTTGCTATAGGTTCCCTTAACCGTCACTGTGAAGAGCTCGGCGAATTTAAGGAGAATATTATATTGTTTCATCCGGATCTGCATCCTCACATTCCCGTCAAAATCGACATAAGAACCGCTCTCCCCGGCAAGAAAAAACTTCGATCCCTTGCCTTCGCTGAAAACATCTTTTAACTTGGTGATCTGAATTTTTTTATCGGCCACAGTAAAGAAGATTTCTCCTTTGACGGGCGTGAGCGACGCAGGATTCAGACCAAGCCTTGTCACAAGCTCAAGAGGAATCTGGAACAGGGTATTTTGGAACAGGCTCTTTGAAATATTCGAAAAGCGCAGCCAACCCGATGCCTGGCAAAGTTCGGGCAATCCTGGGCACAAAGCGACATCGCTCACATCCAGTTCATTGATTTTCAGTGCTTTATTTTTCACCATCGGCTCGCCGTTCAGCGTACGGATAGCCGCGGGACGAAGGCCGCGGACAGTAATGTGGGGTGTATGCCATGTTCCCCCTTCCGCAAAGGAGGCGGTGAGCTGTTTAATCTCCGCTTTACCGGCAGGATCTTCGATGACCAAATCAGAAAATAAAGCTCCATCCAGCCCGGCCTGAACATCCGCATGGATATCGCTGATCAGAATTTTTTTTACCGAAAGAGATGAAAGAGCGATCTTTCCCCTGGCAATAGCGGCTTGTCCTTGCTCGTCGGAAAGAACAATCGTTCCCGAAAATTTCCCCCTTCCATGTTGAAAAAGCGGATCCGGTTCTTTCTCCCCGGGCTTGGAAAAAAGAGTCAGCGCCTCGGCCACATCGATATCTACCGATCCGTGAAGGACTCCTCTTTCTTTTTCATCGGCCGCAAGATCGACATCAAGCCCCGAAAGAGAACCGTACGCTTTGACGATTTCAAATTTACCCTGAAGATCTTGCCTCCACTGCAATGACAGCCTTTCATCCTTTCCGGCGGCCCTGACTGACTCCATCAGCTCAACGGTGCCTTTGCGCCGGAGTGGATCGTTCGTCTGAGCTTTAACGCCGATCCATTTGGATCCCACAAGAAACTCGGACGACAATCTAAGCAGATTGTCGCTTCTTTCCACCATAAACTGTTTAAATGGTCTTTCGCCACCCATGAATAACATGACGCCCTCTTCCAACGAAAAGCTCATTTCACGCCTTTCATCGTTATTGAAGACAAAAAGATCGCCATGGAGAGAAGTGCTTCCCCTGAAATCGGGCAAAATCGACGGATTTAGCTCAGGAAAAGCCTGTCCGATAGTTGCGACGACTCCTTTGAAAGCATCGGGCACGATAGTAAAACTGAGCTTGGGAATTTTCAGGCCCTCTTTCGTCATGCGGATCGGATCCTTTCCTGAAAAAGCTGCCCCCTGAGGTCTGCTATTCGTGGAGGAAACCAGCTGCGCTTCGATGCCTTGCACCAGCAGTCCCTCGCGGCTTAAATAGGTCAACTCGAGGGGCTTTTGCAGCTCAGCCCTGGTTCCTCCCATCTGCAGCCCCCCCTGCAAGTTGAGCTTCACGGTAAAATCGGGCTGACCTTCGCTGTCTTTTCCGATGTAAAAATCCCCGCTTCCCTTGACTTTACCGCTTAAATCTGCAAGAAAGGACTCCGGCAAATTGCTAATCAAGCTCATGAACTTGGGGGTGGCTTCAAAGAGACGCACCTTCCCTGCCAATCCCTTTTGCGGATCAAAAGCACCTTCCAGTCCTATGGCCACCACGTCCTTGATTCCGCCTCCTAAAAAGCGTATCTTCCACACATCCTCTCTTGCTATTTCAGCTGCTATCGAAAGATCATCAAAGATAAAGTTGTGCAAATGCAGCGTCCTAGCCCTGTACGAACCGCTGATTTCCGCTTCCTTAAAAGAACGTCCACCCACCTGAAGGCCATGAAAAAGCATCTCATAGTTAAATCGGGCCAGTTCAAGCTCGTAATTTAAATTCACTTCCAGGATGCCGGAAACTTCGCTTTTCTCCTTTAACGCCCCCGCTGGGAGAGAGGCAACAAATTTTGCCACCGTCTCCCGCAGAGATTTATCGGAATTGAAAAGATCGATGCTGAGGCCAAGGTCAAAACGAGCGACCTCATCCCAATCAAGAAAAGCCAGAGAAAACCGCTTGGGTGCGATTTGCAGAACATGGGATTTTTCTTTGTCCGGCAAGATGTTGATGATCAGGCTCTCGCCCCTCTTCTCACCCTGCATGGTGCCGATCAGGCGCATCACCTCTTTGCCGGCCCCTTCCATCCACACATTAAACTTTCCATTTCCATTCCTGACATCATCAATCTCGATCCCGTCTGAGGAAAGAAAGTACTCTTTGGGTTTTTTCGGATCTCCCACTAAGAGAGTCCCCTGAAGCCCCCGAACGCTTAAAGCTCCACCCGTCTCATACGAGACCGAAAATCCAATTTCACGAAAAACAGCGTCCGAAGTTCCCAGAGAGATAGAACCTTCATAGAGCGACCCATTGATCTTTGAGTCGACAACAGTACCTGAAGGTCTCACCTTAAAATAAAATTGACAATCCCCCTCTCGCGAAGATATTTCCCCATCGATCGGCACGTAGGCG
Source organism: Estrella lausannensis (assembly GCF_900000175.1). Classification (NCBI taxonomy): domain Bacteria; kingdom Pseudomonadati; phylum Chlamydiota; class Chlamydiia; order Parachlamydiales; family Candidatus Criblamydiaceae; genus Estrella; species Estrella lausannensis. The sequence continues at coordinate 46,692 of NZ_CWGJ01000006.1, read as the reverse complement.
ATATAGGAACCGCTCTGCAGGTGGGAGAGAAAGTTTTTTAGATCCATTGCCCGCCCAGTGATCGCACTTGTGCCGACGAAAATATCCAGCACTCCCTTTCCCGGCAGGGAATAATCCACAAGCGCGTTGCCTTTGAACAAAATCCCCGAGGAAAGAGCCTCAATCTTTTGTACTTCCACCTTTTCGTCTCTCGGACAGATCTGGCAGGAGACATCCTCGAAAACGATGCCTGACCCCTTGTCTGTATAAGTTCCCTGCATCACGGGGATCACACCGAAATGAGTGCCCTCTTCAAAGTTGAAGACGTGGTTTGCCGGCGTCAGGTTGTCTTTATGAGAGTCTTGGCGATAAATTCGGTCAATGTCGATTGCAAAATCTTCTCCTTCGAACCGGATGTTTTCCGCATCGTAATGAATTTGCATCCCTTGGCTGTCGAACTCGCCTTTGATGATTGCCTTTCCAGACAATTCCAGGGGGGCTGGGTCGCCCTCCGCGTCGATGAAAAGGAAAGGAGCAATCCCCTTGCTTAGATCCATTTTATCAAAAAAGAACCAGCCATCTTCGATCCGCAGGCGTTCCCTAAAAGGTTTTGAGGCAGCCTCTCTTACCACTGTATCAAACTTAGATGATGAGGAAACGCTCTCTCTTTTAACCTCTTCCATCTCTTCTTTCGGCCGCTCCTTAGATTTAAGAGCCTTAAATCCAAAATTACCACTGGCTATCGCTTCATGATTTTTCCCGGAAACAGAGAGCACTCCTCTAAACTCGACATTTTCATCCCCCTGGCGTGCGAAAGCTTCCAGATAGACCGTTTCATCGGAATAGTTGCGGCGTATAGCGCTCGCAAACTTTTCCGGAAAATGCTCTGACAAGTTGACGAGAGGCGACGCAAACGCCAAAGCCGCTCCTTTAGGGTTGGCGGGATCGAAATCGATTCTCCCAAAGACGCCCTGGATAATTCCTTCTGCTTTCAAGTGCTTCAAGGCGCCATTTTCAACAAGTATATCTGCATCACACTGGGTCGCCAGGTAGTCCACAGGATCCTTCCCTTCCACCCTGCCATTTTTTATCCGCATATCCGCTTTTAGACTACCCTTCGGGTCTTTGGCGGCAAGATTTAAGCCGACTTTTAAGAGAAGTTCATCGGATTGGATGATCAGATTGTGTTCTGGAAATTTAATCGAACTGTTTTGAAAAGCGATGCTGTCGACCTGCACTTCTTTGAGCACTTTGCCCAGAAGATGTGCGTAAGCTTTACCCGAAAAAGTCCCTTTCTCGAAGTTGAAAGCTGGCAAAACGGGGGAAAAACTGGAGAAGGCATCTTCGAGAAAGTTAAATTCCCTTTCGGTAAAATCCGACAGTGTCATGTTCAGGCTGCGCCATCCTCTGCCCATCTCGGTCAGGCGCGCCTCCAGCGCGGCTCTTGCGTGTTCATGATAGGCCAGCTGCAAACTGACAGAAGCTGTTTCGCTCCCGGCATGCAAAACATTGAAGTGGCCTTTTCCCTCAAAAGGCAAGGAGCGGTTTCCATGTAAGCCAAAACCGGTAAATTGCACATGGATGGTTTTCACTGCCTCGACATAGACAGACCCTTCCTGGAAAGTAATGAAATAGGGTTCTCTTCCCTCCGGAATCACTTCAATTTTCGCTTCTTCTTTCAAAGAGCCTTTTCCGATCACGATGCGGGGAATTTTTCTCTGAAAATCGGCATCAAAAACAAAATGAGGTATCCTTCCTTTGAACTTGCCTTCGGTATCGGCAAAAGAGACCTCGTTGAAAGACAGCCCCCCCTGAACTGCAGCGACGCCATTTTTGCCTCTTGCGACCAATACATTACCGTCCAATGTTCCGCTGCTAAGCCGAATGCGGTCGATAAAAGGAAGCGAAGATGCCAGGAAATTAAAAAGGGGGCAAACCTCTGCTTTACGGCAGTGAATGGCGAGGCTCTCTTCCAGGGGATCGGTTCCGTTAAAGCGAACCAAGAGACTAGAGCTGTCCGCAGCAGACTGAATATGCAACGTGCTTCTTAAAGGGTCGTGAATCTTAAGCGAACCCTCCACTCCATATTCGACGGTACCACCTCGATCGTCAAAACGGATGATTCCTTTTTGAATATCAATCTCAGCCTTGACTGTCAGCAGCGAAGCGCTGGTTTTAAAGTGTTCTGTCAGCCTGCCAAGAGAAGATCCGGTACCGATGGATACCTGAGGACTGTCCAAATGGGCTTGCAAGGTAACAGAAAGAGGCCAGAGGGAAAAACCCATTTCGACCCGTGTTTTGGCAATAGTGAGGGTCAGACCGCTGTCTTCCTCAATCGATTTGAAGCCAAGGGTAAGCCCTTCGACTTCAAGAGCGCCATCGTCTGCGAAGTGCGCCTTTTGATAGGTGAACTCTCCACCGCTCGAGCTGGACATGACGGAGGAGGCGTAGGAGCGAAGCAAAGCGACTTTGAAATCAGATGCGTAAGCGATCATGACGACACCCGCCACGAGAACCAGCGCTAAAAGTCCAAAGATCCATTTTTTTATCATTTTCTAAAACTACATCCCAAATTTTGAGATACTTTCGGTCTATACAGAAAGTGTCAATATAATGACCGATTTAAGAATTTGCCAGCATAACGCAATCATGCAATTGGGGCAATTTAGAGTCTTCGGACTTTCAGGCAGCGGGTGAGCGAAGCGATCTTTTAGAACCCTAAGGAATGAACGAATCTTTAGGCCAAAAGCGTCTCCATTTTTTGGTTAACCAAGAGAATCCACTGGAGATTGAAAGTCACAAGTAACCTACCATTAGAAACATGAGACGGTCCCCGTCGCTCCATTACAGGACTTTCAGAAAACCGCCTCCTCCGTTTTTGAAATACTTTCAACATACCTTTTCGTTTGACATTTCATTAAAATTTGATACTTTATGGGTTTCTTGGTTCTTTGGAGAACAAAGATCCCTGAGAAAAAGTTGAGGCCATGGCCTTATTCATCATTTGAGGATAGCACCTACGAGACTGTGGCGGATTCGGGTTCGTCAATTTGGCGATTATACCTGCCAATTTTGATTCATTTTTTGGGGTTCATACGCCGTAGCGGATATTGGCTCCCGGAAAGGATCAAAAATAGACAGCCGCGCATCCGAAGCTGTCTCCGGTACCCAGCCTTATGAGTTTTGATGGGTGGGTAATGGGTTTGACAATGTTATTGGCTCAAGATATACCAAAAGTGTCTCAAAATTTGAGAACCTTTCGGTATAAAAAGTAAATCTCGTAAGAGGCTGTACGCAAACTCAAATCATCCGATTTCAGTTTGTAGATGGTCTTTAAGACGACTAGAGCGGAAAAAGGTATATATGCTCCGAAAGCTTCTCGACTACCAGCTTTCATTAGTGGAAGAGGGAAAACCATTGCACAAGCTGAAACCGCTTATCGATGCAATGGACACTTTTCTCTATGAAGCTCCCTGTAAAACAAAGACAGGCCCCCACATCCGGGATGCCATCGATATCAAGCGCTGGATGGTAATTGTCGTTTTAGCCCTCCTCCCCTGTTTTCTTTTCGGCATCTGGAATGCGGGCCTTCAAAGCTTTGTCTACTCCAGTGGCGATTTCCGCCTGATGGATGAGTTTATACTAAGTTCAACGTCCTTCCAAAAGTATATGGAGTTCGCTTCCAAAGACAACCGTTGGATGCACATCATCTCCGAGGGCCTCTACATCGTGCTGCCCATAGTTTTTGTCTCCTACGCCGTTGGCGGCCTTTGGGAAGGTTTTTTCGCTGTTGTCCGCGGTCATGAAATCTCCGAAGGCTTTTTAGTGACCGGCATGCTCTATGCGCTGATTCTTCCCCCGACAATCCCTCTCTGGATGGTCGCTGTCGGCGTCAGCTTGGGCGTTGTGTTTGCAAAAGAGGTGTTTGGTGGTTCGGGTATGAACATCGTCAACCCGGCGCTTGCCTGCCGCTGCTTTCTGTTCTTTGGCTTTCCCGGAAGAATGTCGGGTAACGTCTGGGTAGGCGACAGCGCCCAAGCAGTGCGAGATAGTCTGGTTAAGATGAACCAGACGGGAACCAAAGGCCCCCTTGACGGGTTTACGCAGGCAACCAAACTAAGCCAGCTTAAAGTATCGACCGATATCAAGCGCATCCATGTCGACGCGATCGCGTCCAATAACGTGGGCAGCGATGTCGGCACCTTCGATACCATTAAAGAATACTTCCAAAAATGGGTAAGCCATACGGGACAAGAGGCAAACTTGGGCGAGCTGACGCAAGATCAACTCAGACAATTTGTCACATCGCCTCTTGCGGAAGGAGGCCTTGGCCTCTCCACTGGATTTTACGAGGACGCCTATAATTTCGCTTCAGTCAACTACGGCCTTGGCGCCAACAGCAACTGGGGATTTTTCCTGGGCAACAAACTAGGCTGCATCGGCGAAACGTCGGTTCTTGCCTGCCTGATCGGCGCCTTTATCCTGATCGTCACTCGTGTCGGCTCCTGGAGAACCATGGCGGCGATGACCTTAGGTGCTTTCATCACCGCGCTTTTTTTCCAACTGGGCTCAACCTACCTGGCAGAAGCCCATGGCGCCTGGCTGCCTGCTCAATTCGGCATTCCGGCCTACAAACACCTTCTGCTTGGCGGGCTTGCCTTCGGCATTGTTTTCATGGCGACAGATCCTGTATCCTCGCCGGACATCCGGCTTGGAAAGTGGATTTTCGGCTTCTTTGCCGGAGCGATCGCCATCACGATCCGCGTGATCAACCCAGCCTATCCCGAAGGGGTAATGCTGGCCATCCTCACAGCGAATTGTGCCGCCCCGCTAATCGATTACTACGCCGCCAAAATTTATGTGAACAGGAGGCTTGCCCGTGCCCGAAGAGCAGTCTAACACGAAGATTTCAAGTCCGCTGGGTACTGTTGCCTTCATGGCCACACTAAGTTTGATCGCTGCACTCATCTTGTCGGTCATCGCAAGCGCCCTTCAGGAGCCCAAGGAGATCGCCAAAGATTTGGACCGCAGCAAGCAGATGCTGATCGCCGCCAAAGTGCTAAGCCACGATGGCTACTTTCTTGTCCGGGACGATAAAGGTGAATACATCCCTGCCCAATTTGAAAATGGAAGGCTCGTCAAAGGCTCGGCTGAAAACCTCGCCACGAAGGCAGACATCATTAAAATATACGAATCGCGGCTGATTCCCCTTCTTGTCGACAAAGAAGGAAACCTAAAGACCTTCCAAGAAGCCAAGATTGATCTAGATGGCTACGTCTCGAAATACCGCTCCATCGGCTATTACAAGTTGCCCTTGATGCTCATCTACAAGCTGCTTCCCAACCCCCAAGAAGGGGAGAAGCAAGACCCCATGAAAAACGAAGCTATCGGATGGGTCATCCCTGTCAACGGCTTTGGACTCTGGGACGCCATATACGGCTATCTAGCCCTGAAGCCGGACGGAGACACAGTCATCGGCATCACCTGGTATGATCAAAAAGAGACCCCAGGCCTCGGAGCTAACATCGCCGAGCCTTACTGGCAGAATCAATTTTATGACAAAAAGATCTTCACTCCAGGATCTTCAGGACAAACCGATTTTAAATCCGCCCCCCTTGGCATCACTGTCGTGAAGGGGCTTGTCGCTGAAGTTTATGGCGACTCTCCCAGGGCAAAAAGCGCTGTTGACGGTATGGCAGGAGCGACGCTGACTGGCAATGGTGTCACTCAAGGTTATAAAGATGTGCTGGCCCCTTATCGCCCATTCTTTATCAAGCTCCATGACAGCGATACAAAGAATGGCGCCGAAAACAGCGGCAGCGACAAGACCCACGAACAAACTACTCAATCTTAAGAGAGCTTATGGCACCTCAAAAATCCAAGCCGATCACCTACCTGACCGATCAGATATGGAATAGCAACCAGGTAATAGTTGCCGTTCTAGGCATTTGCTCTGCCTTGGGAGTCACGAATCGCCTTTCTGTGGCGATCACTATGGGACTTTCAGTTACCTTCGTCACGGCGTGTTCATCCTTTTTTGTTTCTCTTCTGCGTAAAATCACTCCAGACAGTGTCCGCATGATCACCGAGCTGGCGATCATCTCCGTCTTTGTGATCATCATCGACCAGTTCCTCCAGGCGTATTTCTTCTCTATCTCGAAAGTTCTCAGCGTTTTCGTGGGACTGATCATCACCAACTGCATTGTGATGGGAAGAGCTGAAGGCATGGCGCTTTCGGTACCGCCGCTTTCCGCCTTTTATGATGGCATGGGAGCCGGACTCGGGTATGCCTGGGTTCTCTTTATCGTTGGAGGCATTCGTGAGCTATTTGGTTTTGGCCAGCTGCTCAACTATCAGGTCATTCCCCTCTCGTGGTATGCTGGGCCTGAAAGTCCCAATGGCTATGAAAACTTTGCCATGATGGTTAGCCCGCCGGCTGCATTTTTTCTGATTGGATGCATGATCTGGATCTACAATATCATCAACAAGAAAGGAGGCTGACATGTGGATGGGAAGCTATGAGCCAATCAATCTACTGGGGCTGCTGATCCAATCGGTTCTGATCGAGAACTTTCTGCTCGCAAACTTCTTGGGAATGTGTACCTATCTTGCCTGCTCGACCAAGCTGAAGACAGCCAACGGACTGGGAGTGGCGGTCGTATTCGTTTTAACCTGTTCCGGGGTTTTGAATTGGTTCGTGCACCAGTTCATCACGAAAGCTGGGGGTCTGGCATGGCTTGATTTTATTGGCCTTGATGCCAGTGCCATTAACTTGAATTTTCTTGAGTTTCTTCTCTTCATCTCGGTCATAGCTGCCTTTGTTCAGATGCTTGAAATCGTGCTCGAAAAGGTGTCGCCCGCGCTCTATCTGACACTCGGTATTTACCTGCCGCTGATTGCTGTTAACTGCGCCATTTTGGGAGCTTGCCTTTTTGCGGTGACAAGAGACTATCCCTTCGTACCCAACCTTGTCTATGTCTTCGGCTCCGGAGCGGGGTGGTGGCTGGCGATTGCCCTCATTGCTGCGATCAGGGAAAAACTGGTTGTCTCCGATGTCGTTCCCTCCTTAAGAGGAATGGCAATAACTTTTATTATGACGGGGCTTATGTCCATGGCTTTCCAGGGATTTACCGGGATCAAGCTGGCGGTGCCGACAGGAGTTTCTGAGAGCGTGATTGACTTCGCCGCCATGGAAGATGAAAAGCCTGCAAAGGGCGTCCAATAGTAGAGCATCGAGTAAACGTTGCTAAAATAGATACCGAAAGAGTCTCAAGATTTCTAGATTTTGGCTTTGAGAGACTATAGGAATTGAAAGATCGTAAGCCACCTCATATTTTTTAATATTATGTGACTTGCGATCTTTCAATCTTGGGAGCCTTCTCTTTGTCAAAAAACAAGAGTTGAGACTCTTTCGTTGTATTGTCTGACTCATCTTACTCATGACCCTTTAAAATTAAGGTATTTTATGCAACCACTACAAGGCCTCTCTCAAGTACAATCTGCCGATTCAACAACAACTTCGCTAGCGACTAAAGAAAATGAAGAGACCGCATTTTCTTTAGTTTCCCATATGCAATCTTCTTTCATGACCCCGCTTGAAAGCAGCGGTAAAAGCTTGCATCAGCAGACTATCAACCTTCCTTTCTACGCAAAGCTGCTGCGAACAAGTGACATTACAGATAAAGAGCTTCTGCAGCACTTTGTCAACAACAGCGCCATCTTTACCAAACTGGAATCTTTGATTCGCCTTCATGAGGCATTCAGATCTGTTTTTACAGACAATATTTTTAGAGCCCCCAAAGCAGAGGAAGATATCCGCTTTTTTATAGAGCGCTTCCATCTGAAAAGGCCGGATGCCACGGAAGAAGTTAAGGATTTTCTGCGTTTCATCGATCAAGTTGCTGAGGACAATCCTAAGTTGCTTTTACCGATCTTATATGTGCAATACGCAGGTCTTTTCCTTGGAAGGGCAGTGTGTGGAGCCACAGCCAAATGGCTTGCCGCACATATCACCGCCTGGGAAGAGTGCCCCGATGGCAAGAAAGGCCTCTCTTATTGGGACTTCGATGGTCTTCCCACATCAATTGAGTTGCAGGCCAAAAGTGCGTCAATGCTCAAGCAAATTGACAAGATGGACGATGAATCGGATCTGAGACAAAGAATGCAAGATATTGCAAGAGCAGCCTTTCAGCACAACTACAACGCGATAAAGTCCGCAGCCTCTTTTGATCCTGTCATCGATAGGAAAGTGACGACCCATGCACCGGGTATGTCAGGTGAGCAGAAGAAAGCTGTGTTGATCACCATGATGCTAATTGTCTTCGCCTTCCTTGTGAATGAAGCGCTCAAATCCCGATCCGCCTCCTCTCATTAAAGTCACGGGCTGGGAACATTCGACGAAGAGTGTTCCCTGCTGTAGAGTGCCCTCAGACCGAAGGGCGCTAAAAGGGTTGTGATGGTAATCACTAAGATGATCGAGGCGTATGTCTCATCATGCAAAACCCCGGAACTGAGTCCCACGTTGGCAAAAATGAGGCCGACCTCTCCCCTAGGCACCATCGCCGTCCCGATAACCAGCTTGGAAAAGGTGTTTTCTCCCCTAAGAAAGAAGCCTGCTGCCATCTTTCCAACGACCCCTGCAATCAGTAACGCGCTGGTCAACACCCAGACGTTCGCGGAATCCCAGGCAACTTCTTTTAAGTTCAGCGATAACCCGATGGAGACGAAAAAGATAGGCGAGAAAAGGTGCACGATCGGCCGCATCTGCTCTTCGACACGATGGCTGAAGTGAGGTGTTTCGTGAAGGAAGGCGGCAAAGGGGAAAAAGAAACGACGCGAAAGGGCAAGCCCAGCAGCAAAACCTCCTAAAAGCTCCGGAGCGCCAAGTTCATGGGCGATCCAGGCGAAGAGGAGGATGAGTGAAACAATCGTGGTGGGCAAAAGACCGGGAATTTCACTGAGTTCGTCCCATTTTTTTATCGTCTGTCCGATAGCTTTCGCTGCAATCGGCGAGAGAAGGAAGAAGACGACAATGAAGATCAGTACCCTTCCGGCATTCCAGATGTTCACATCGCCGCTGGTGGTAAATTCATAGAGCATCGCAAGTAAGACGATGCCGATGATATCGTCCAAAACAGCCGCTCCGATAATCACCTGCGCCTCTTTACTGTTTTGTTTCTTTAAATCGGCAAGCACCCGCAGCGTGATTCCGATGCTGGTGGCAGTCAGCGTACAGCCGATAAAAAGAGAGGCGATGAGGGAGAAGTGAAATAGATAATAGCTAAGCAAGAAGGCCAAACCGAAGGGTACTGCCACTCCTCCGATCGCCACAACCATCGCCTGCAGTCCGCTGGAAGCAAGCCTGCCGACATCTGTCTCCAGACCTACCTCAAAAAGAAGCAGGATGACTCCTATTTCGGCGAGAAGCTGTAGCGGTTCGCTCAATGTGACGATCCCTAAAAGGCTCGGACCGATGATGATTCCGGCGATGAGTTCGCCGATGACGGAGGGCACTTTGTAGAAAGCGGCAATCTCCCCGACGACTCTGGCGGAGAAGAGAATGAGTACCAGCTGCAGTAAAAAGGTGGCGGCGTCCATTGAAAAATGCTCCTATCTCTTCTATCCATCAAATCAAGTGCTAAAACTTCTTGATTTTGAGGGGTTGGGCAGTGTCAAAGCCCCGTTGGTTAAACTATGCATAGGTGTTACACAAAGAAGGGCATTCTTACAAACTCCATTCAAATAATTCAACCCTAGAGCTTTTGACCGGTACCGTACGTGCGTCGAATTTGGGGTTTATACCGGAAGCACCATCCAAATATTTTGAAACACGTTCGGTAAGAGATTGTTAACGGGTTCGGATTTCTTCGAGTTTTCGCCAACTTTTGATTCATCATTGGTCAACATGCGGGGGCTGTGATATGGCCCCCCCAAAAATAGGCACAATGATCCCCAAATCCGGCAACAGTCTCAAAAACTTGCCTGAATGGAAAAAAGAAGTCGGATCAATCTGTATAGGAACGTCTCGACTCGATGAGACCCACCTGTGTCTTGGGTTTTTTGGGCTGAGTCTGCTGCTGGCGCAGGAAATAGTTCTCTTTTTTGAATGCGCAGTAATCGAAGACCAAAAGGGAATGGCTCTTCTCATGGATTTTCTCCACCAGCGTAATGAGCTGGTCGACCAAAGCCATTAGGCGAACATCTTCATAAGACAGGGCCTCTTTAAGGTAAAGGAGTTCTTCCAACTTGATGGATTGAAACTGGACATTTGGAATTTTCAAATCGATGGTATACTGCTCGATTAACGGACGCGCTTCCTCTTCTGCCTCTTCAAAGAGTTCAAAAAGGGAAAGTCGTCTTTCCAATATTTCCTCAACGCGCTCCTCATTGCCATCCCGTAACCCCTCTTCTTCCTCTGTTAAGCTGCTGAGCAACCCTCTGAGCGAGCGGATCTGTTTTTCCAAAGCGCACTCCAAATCCGCCACCGTTTTTTCTGTTAAGTCCATATGAATCACCCCCGTTTTTATTATGACATAGCCTCTTCTGATCAGCAAGACGATATCTTGCTCCTGTGATCGAAAGGGAGCGAAACCAAACTTAAAATACTATTAAACAACGACTTAATCAATTATTTATCGATATATTATTTTTTGTTTAAAGACGTTTGATATTAAAAAATGCTATAATCGCCCCATTCATCGTAAAAACCCTGTAGAAAGTTCCCCTGGAGACTGTTAATGGATTCGGTTTTTTTCGATTTTTGAGGTTGTTTTGCCGGCTTTTAGATCCTTTTTTAGGGGTCGAGATGCGAGAGCTGATATTCATCCCCAAATCCACAAGAGGCCGATCCGTTAACCGTCTCTTAAAGAAAGCGTCTCCAGATGTGCTGAAATTCCACATTGGCAGACGCTTTTAGTATAAATCGCTTTAATGCTTGAAGATTAGATTTTTATGTCACCTTTCTCAGTCAGCCGTCATCCTGTTTCCACTTCGGTCGCTGCTTTATCTCCCCCCCCTTTGACAGAGCTCCCGAAAGAACTTCTCACACTGATTTTTTTTCAAGTCATATGCAACAGCCAAAGCCTGATGCTAACCTGTACAACCTTCCACCAGATATTTAAGGAAAACACCGCCCTAAAGAACCTCACCTCATTTTATAAAAAACTCAATTCCTGCTATTTGGATCGCAAAACATCAAAACATGCAGAGCCTCGTGACCCCACTGAGTGCAGCAACTTGGCGGTAGAGCTGAAATGTATCAAAGCCCTTGCCCAGATAGATCGCCTCTCTGCTGAACGCGTGGCACTACAAATGGAAAATTCCGTCGAAAAAGTCAGCGCCCTTGCTTGGCTGCTCTCCTCGCACGAGGGCCTCACAACAGAAAGAAGATGCGTCATGGTGCAGCAAGGGCTGATGGCTTGTCAGACTACAGACGACTCCATCCGCAGCCTGCACGCAAAAACGTCCCTGATTATCCCCTGCCTTCCATTTTATCCCGAGGCAGCCCTGATGCTTAAGACTCATGTCTTTACCGTGCTCAGAGAGAAAAAAAGAAGCGCCGGCCACCTCATGGCTCTTTTGCCGCTCGTCAAAAAGTTGGCAAGTCTTTTCCCAAAAGACGCAATAGAGCTTGCTTTCAGCTTCCAGAATGAAATCACCGCTCTCAAAAGCAACCAGACCCGCACCAGGCTTCTGACTATGATAGCAGTGATCGCCGCTGAGCAAGAACCTGACAAAAGCGTAGCTCTCCTCAAACAAGCGGTGAAAGCAACCAACCAATGCCTGCCGGGCGCCAAAATCGTGGGATTGGTCGACATGGCAATGGAGGTTGCGTCATTGCACCCTGCAATTGCCCAAACGTGTTTGCAATCCTCCCTTGACCTTGTGTTTGAACACAAGAAACTTATCACCGATACCTTGGTTATCAATATTGCAAAAACAGCTGCACTTTTGGGGAAAAAGGAAGGTGGTGACATTCTTGAGAGAACGGTCGCTGCAGCCCAAACTTTTCTCAGCGATTTCCAAAAAGCAAGAGCGTTTATCAAGCTTAGCCGGTTAATCGATCAGGTAAAGGGAAAAGCGCTAATCATCGAGGCAGAAGCCTTGGCCAAGACGATTCAAAGACAATGGCGCGCTAAATTTGAAATTTTGATTACTAAAGTCTATATTTTAAAAGATCCCATGAAAGGGATAGAGAGTGCCGAGCGGGCAATCGAGGCCGCGGCAACGCTGCCCGACTCGTTGAAATTCCCATTGCTCGCCGAAGTAGCCGAGGCATTATCTTTCACCCACCCCGCAAGGTGCATGCAAGTTCTGGACATGATCGATCCCCCTTTGATGAGGGTCGAGGCTATCTCATTGAGCATCTATAAATTAAAAAAGAGAGTCAGCCAAATACATTTTCAGGAAAAACCTTCCAAAAAAATCTATTAAGAGCGGAAAATCGATCCCTGTTTACCGGAGCACGCTATCCCAATGGAAAATTTCAAGTTGTTTCGGTATAATTGCTCCATCAGCTAAAATACCCGGAAAACAGGCGTTATAGCGAAAGTGTCTCACTGTTTCGGATTTTGGCTTTGCTAAAGCCAAATTTTTAAGACACATTCAGTAAGCACCCTCTCCTTTTGGGCTTTCTGGAGCACTAGTCTTTCACTTAAGGTTCTTTTCAAGGAAAATCACGATTATGAAATCTGCTGTCATCAGAAAAAATTATCTCACCTATTTCCAAACAAACGGGCACACCATCGTCCCCTCTTCCCCCGTGCTGCCTCATGATGACCCCACACTCCTCTTCACAAACGCCGGGATGAATCAATTTAAAGATGTTTTTTTGGGAAAAAGCAAGCGCAGCTATGTCAGGGCCTGCTCCAGCCAAAAATGCATCCGCGTGGGCGGCAAACATAACGATCTGGACAACGTCGGCCATACTCGGCGCCACTTAACCTTTTTTGAGATGCTGGGCAACTTCTCTTTTGGGGACTATTTCAAGGAAGAGGCCATCAAATTTGCCTGGGAAGTGGCTCTTAAGGTCTTTGAGTTTGACGGAGACCGTATCTGGCCCTCCGTCTTTGAAAAAGATGATGAGGCCTTCGAGATCTGGAAACGCTACGTCCCCGAAAAACGCATCGTAAGGCTTGGGGAGAAAGACAACTTCTGGGCCATGGGCGACACCGGCCCTTGCGGTCCATGCTCTGAGCTTCTCTATGACAGAGGCAGCAGCTATTCGACAGCGAGCAATCCCTACGAAGACGCGAGCGGCGAGCGCTTTTTAGAGTTTTGGAACTTAGTCTTTATGCAGTACAACCGCCTTGACGCCAAAACCCTTGAAAATCTGCCCAAACCCTCCGTCGATACAGGTTCTGGCTTGGAGAGGGTGGCGCTCCTCAAGCAGGGCGTCGACAGCGTCTTTGAAACAGATGTTTTAAGGGCGCTCATCCGAAAAACGGAAGAGGTTTCGGGGGTCCGCTACAAAGAGGAAGACCACACGCTGGCGCCAGCGTTCCGAGTCATCTCCGACCATATGCGCTGTCTGGCATTTGCCATCGCCGATGGCGTGGCGCCGGGAAATACCGATCGAGGTTATGTACTCAGGAAAGTGCTAAGACGCGCTGTCCGCTACGGAAAAATGCTCGGTTTTGAAAAACCCTTTTTAGCTTCCGTGCTTCCTGCTTTGGTCGAGGAGATGGGGCAGGACTATCCCGAGCTTCAGGCCAACGCCGGACGCATCGCCGAAATCCTGACGGTGGAAGAAGAATCCTTCTTCAGAACATTGCGTCGCGGTGGATCGATTTTAAAAGAGGTCATCGAAAGAGCGTCCGAGAGTACAAAAACCATCTCCGGCGAAGACGCCTTCAAGCTAAAAGACACCTATGGTCTGCCGTTCGATGAGATTTTGCTGCTTGCCAAGGACCAAAATCTTCAGGTCGACTCTCTGCGCTTTGAAGAGCTCGAAGAGGAAGCCAAAGAGCGCTCACGCGGGCAAAAGAAAACCCACCAGCAGATAGCGGGTGAAAACCCCTTTGAAAAGTTCCTTCATGAAAAGGGTCCAACCCAATTTACAGGCTATCAGGAGCTCACATCCCCGGCAAAAGTGATCGGCATCTTTAAAGACGGATCCTTTGTCCCCTCCCTCTCCCCAGAAGAGGAAGGAGAAATCATCCTGGATAAAACCCCCTTCTACGCTGAGATGGGAGGACAGGTAGGTGACAGAGGTTCCATCGCCTCAGAAAGCTTAAGCTTCCAGGTAACGGACTGCAAAGCGCCTTACAAAGGGGTCATCAGCCATTTAGGAAAACTCCAGTCGGGAACTGTCTCAATCGGTATGGAGGTGACAGCCTCCGTCGATGCCGGAAGAAGGGTTAAAATCCAAAACAACCACACCGCGACCCACCTTCTCCACTGGGCCCTTGAAAATGTGCTTGGCAAGCATATCAAGCAAGCCGGCTCTGTCGTAGACGATGAACGGTTGAGGTTTGACTTCACCCATCACAAGGCTCTTACCAAAGAAGAGATCCGAACAATCGAGGACTTAGTCAACGACAAAATCCGGGAAAACAACCCCGTTAAATCATATGAGCTCTCCTATGAGGCTGTTCAAAAACGCGGGGACATCAAGCAGTTTTTCGGCGACAAATATGACGCTGAAGTGCGCGTCATCGATATCGATTTCTCGAAAGAACTTTGCGGAGGCACCCACACCTCGAGATCGGGTAACATAGGCGCTTTCCGCATCAGCAAAGAGAGCAGTATCGCAAGCGGCATCCGCAGAATCGAAGCCGTTACCGGTTCTGCTGCCGAGAACTTTGGAAGAGAGAGTGAAGACCTTCTGGAAACAGTTGCCGAAAAGCTAAAGTCGCAACCTCAAAAACTTCTGACACGAGTGCTGGGCCTTCTCGAAGAGAATGCCGGCCTTTCCAAGGAGCTCAAGGAACTGAAAAGAGAGAAGCTGGACCTTGCCGCAAAAGATTTTGCCGCCAAAGCCGAGACCGTCAAAGGCATCGCCTTCGTGGCAGAAAAAGCTCCGGTAACCTCTGCCGACCTCCGTCCCTTTGCCGACGCGCTCCTCGAAAAAATGAGAAGCGGCGTGGTCGTTCTCGGTGTGGATGCGGGCGAGGGAAAATGCCAGCTCATCGCTAAAGTGAGCGATGATATTGTTAAAAAGGGAATCAAAGCCTCGGATATCATCCAAAAAATCGCACCGATTGTCGGCGGCAGCGGCGGCGGCAGGGAACAGCTTGCCACCTGCGGTGGAAAGGATGCGTCTAAAATCGTCGAAGCTTTGAATGAAGTGGCGGGTATTCTTGAGAAAGCATGACGGACGCTGCCTCTAAGATCACCGAATTTGCTTTACGAAACGAGGGTTTGAAAGAAGCTCTTTCAGCCCTCGCAAGAAAGGAACACCTCCTGATGGAGGGGCTTTTCAATGCACCGAAAGCCCTTTTTCTCCATCTTGCCGAGAAGATGACAGGAAAGCACCTCCTGATCATTTCCGGCGAAACCCAGGATCTGGGGTCTCTTTTTCAGGATCTTGAATTTTTCAGTCCTCGCCCGATTTTGGAGTTTCCTGCCTGGGAGACGCTCCCCAACGAAAATATCCCGCCCAGCCCCGACATCGTTGGCGCCCGCTACTCCGTCCTTGAAAAAATCAAAGATTTGAAAGAACCGCTCATCATTCTGACAAGTCCTCAGGCCCTCCTGCAAAAGATCGTGCAAAAACCTGTGTTCGATAAGCTGACGATCTCGCTTGAAGAGAGGGCGACTTATCCCTTCCAGGATTTGATCGATAAGCTGATTGAAATGGGATACGAAAGGAAAGCTGTTGCCAGCGACAAGGGCGAGTTCGCCGTTCGCGGATGCATCATCGACATATTTCCCGTCTCCTACCCTGATCCCTACCGCATCGAATTTTTCGGCGATGACATCGAGTCCCTGAGACGTTTCGATCCCATCGGCCAAAAATCCGTTGAAAAGGTGAGCAAGATATCCATCACACCTGCCCGGGAGATGGAACTGCTCGAAAAAGTTCAATACCAGGGCACTCTCTTTGATTATCTGGGCAAAGAAACACTAGTTGTGTTGGACGACCTTCTGGCCATCGAAGACCGTTTGAGCTCTCTTGCCGCGATGCTGGAAACGCCGCCCCCCTCTTTCTCCACCATCGAAGAGCTCTTCACTGCCGTAGAACGGCTATCATGCCTTTTCCTGACAAAGGGAGAGCTCGAAGAGCTAACCGAAGTGAAAGCTTCGGGGACAAAACGCTCCGGTTATTACGCCGACTCCTCACTTCACTCGATTTCCTTCGAAATGTTCCAGCGTTCCTTTAAGGCGACGCGCTTCAACCACCCTTTCAAGAGAATCGATGCTTTCCTGGCCGATGAAGAGGTCGGCGAGGGCCTTCAGGGTGAAGAAATCCTACTCTCTCTTGGCAGGCTTCCCCAAGAGAGCGCGCTGTTTTTGCTCAACACCAGCGAATCCGATAAAAGCACACTTGCCAAGCGCCTGGCCGACGGGGCCATCTCCCTGCCTGAGGAAACCGATGTTTCCCTTGGCTACCTCTCTTCGGGTTTTGGCGTTCACGACCCTGCTTTCTTGGTGATTCCGACGACAGAGATCACGCACCGCCACCGCATCCGTCGTCAGAAGATGCGCAGCACCTACCACTTCACCCCCTCCGAATTCTTCGACCTAGCCAAGGGCGAACTTGTCGTCCACTTGCAGCACGGCATCGGACGATACCTAGGCCAGGAGAAGCAAAAGGATGTGCACGGCCACGAAAAAGAGCATCTGCTGATCGAATATGCCGACAATTCACGCCTTTTTGTGCCGATGCACCAGATGCACCTTGTCACCAAATATATCGGCGCTACGGACGATATTCCGAAGCTGCACGAGATTGGGGGAACCAGGTGGGCCAAGACAAGGGAGAAGACGGAAAAAGCCATTGTCGGTTATGCCAAAGACCTGCTTGAACTCTATGCCAAACGGGAATTCAAGGGTGGCTTCAGCTTTAACGAAGACAGCGCCGACATGCAGGCCTTCGAAGAGGAGTTTCCCTATGAAGAGACCGAA
Source organism: Estrella lausannensis (assembly GCF_900000175.1). Taxonomy (NCBI): domain Bacteria; kingdom Pseudomonadati; phylum Chlamydiota; class Chlamydiia; order Parachlamydiales; family Candidatus Criblamydiaceae; genus Estrella; species Estrella lausannensis. Next base: position 29,646 of record NZ_CWGJ01000006.1, on the reverse strand, counting down.
GACCAGCTGGATGCGATTGCAAGAGTGAAAGAGGACATGCGTTCCAAAAAGGCGATGGACCGTCTGATCTGCGGGGATGTCGGCTACGGAAAAACGGAAGTGGCGATGCGCGCCTCCTTTAAGGCTGTGGTCGACGGCGGCAAGCAAGTCGCCATGCTCGTTCCCACGACCGTGCTTGCCATGCAGCACTACGAAAACTTCGTCGAAAGGATGAGGAACTTCCCTGTGCGCATAGGAATCCTCTCCCGATTTCAGACTCCGAAGGAGCAAAAAAGGACGATCGAAGGAGTGTTCGACGGCAGCGTCGACATTCTGATCGGAACCCACCGCATCGTCAGCGGCGATATCCTCTTTAAAGACTTAGGCCTTGTCATCATCGATGAAGAACAGCGCTTCGGCGTGAAGGCTAAAGAGCACTTAAAGCGTATCAAGGTGGGAGTCGACTGCCTGACCCTTTCGGCAACTCCTATTCCAAGGACTCTATACCTCTCCCTTTCGGGTGCCCGGGACATGTCCGTCATCAACACTCCCCCGCAAGATCGCCTGCCGATCAAAACGGCGATCACGGAGCCTGCTGATCAGGTGATCAAAACGGCACTGATGAGGGAACTTGCCAGGGATGGTCAGGCGTTCTTTATCCACAACCGTGTCGAGACCCTGCCCGATATGGAGATACGCCTGCAGAAGCTGCTGCCTAAAGCGCGCATCGCTTCCGTCCACGGACAGATGCACTCGGACGAAATCGATACGATGTTCCACGCCTTCAAAAGCGGTAAGATCGATATCTTAGTGGCCACCTCGATTATAGAAAGCGGCATCGACATCCCGAACGCCAACACCATTTTAATCGACCGCGCGGATCGCTTTGGCCTGGCGGAACTCTACCAGCTAAGGGGACGGGTTGGACGCTGGAACAGACGTGCCTATGCCTACTTTTTGGTGAACCGCATCCAGTCGTTGCCTGAACTGACCCGCAAAAGGTTGACGGCTCTCGCCGAATCGGTGGGCTTTGGCGGGGGGATGAAACTTGCCATGCGCGACTTGGAAATCCGCGGAGCGGGCGATATTTTGGGAACCGAGCAGTCGGGACATGTCGCCAGCATCGGATTCCACTTTTACTGCAAACTGCTCAAGAGGACAATCAGGGCGCTGCAAGGTGAAAAGGTGCCGCTCCTTGTCGAAACCAAAATCGATCTGCCCTACGAAGCGTTTATCCCGGAAAGCTATGTAGACACCTCTTCGCTGCGCATGGAGATCTACCAAAGGATCGGGGAAGCGGAACATTTTGAGGCGCTGGAGGCTCTTTGGAGCGAGCTGCGCGACCGGTTTGGCCCTCAGCCCCGTCCAGTGAAAACCCTCTACCACCTAAGCCGCATCCGCCTGCACGCCGCCAAAAAGGGGTATACACACCTCAAACTCGACAACGTCTCGTTGCTTGCCGAGAAAACCAAAGGGCGCGAAATAATAGAGTCAAGAAGGCTGTTGGTAGGCAGCAAACCTTCCATTGAAGATCTGGAAGTTAAAATTTTGAAAAATCTCTAGATCGCTTCGGTTCGGCAGTGTCTTGGCGTCATGAACCAAACGACGACGAAACTGCGGCGGCCCACGCTCCTTCGACAAAGAGCAGATCACATCAAACTAGATCCCTCCTGTTGATCCCAAAACTACCTCATGGGAGCTTTCGCCAAAGAGAAAACCTCCCGCTTTTGTTTTAAATAATTCCTTTAATCACTAATCTGAAGAAAATCGCTACTCACTGGCAAAAAGTCTCCAAGCTTACGTTTTGGGTTCTTTGCTTGGTGCATCGCTGTTTTAGGAGATTTTATGAAAAAAGTGCTGATCTATTCCGTATTGCTGATCTTGGGACTGATAGGCTCTCAGGTTCTTGGTGGCAAAGGAAAAGACGTTATAGACCTGATCACCCTTTGGTGTCTGTCATTCATCATGATTCATGTCGGTAACGAATTCGATATCGACAAGAACAATCCAAGACAGTACGCATGGGATTACCTGGTTGCCGGAACGGCAGCCGCCTTCCCCTGGATTTTTTGCGCAGCCTACTTCGTGTGGGTACTCAATACCGACTCCTGGAAAGACGCTCTCGTCCTCGCCCGTTTTTCATCGCCCACCTCTGCCGGCGTCTTATTCTCCATGCTGGCAGCGGCAGGACTTTCCGCCACATGGGTATTTCGCAAGGCACGGGTTTTAGCCATCTTTGACGACTTAGACACCATTCTTCTGATGATACCGCTGAAAATGCTGATGGTGGGAATGCGATGGGAGCTTATGGTCAACTTGGTGGTGATTGTAGTGCTGCTTTTCCTTGCCTGGCGCTACATGCACAAACTGGAATGGCCGACAAGTTATCCCTGGGTACTGCTTTACGCTGGGGTCATCGCCGGTGTATGCGAGCTTGTCTATTACACAACCTCGATTTTTGAAGATGTGATGCCTATCCACCTGGAAGTTCTTCTGCCGGCCTTTGTCCTCGGCTGCATGATGAAACGATCGGAGGCGCACTCGGATGAACCGGGTGGTCATGAAGAGGGCCACTCTCATGAATCGGAAGAACAACGGGTGGCTGGAATTATCACCGGAACATTTATGGTCTTCGTCGGCCTGTCGATGCCTGTGATCAATACAGATGGAATGTCTTGGAACACTCTCCTGATTCATGTGCTGTTAATTACTCTGGTATCAAATCTTGGTAAAATGTTCCCCATGTTTTGCTATCGAGACGAGGCGCCGTTGAAGGAAAGACTGGCGTTGTCGATAAGCATGTTCCCCCGTGGTGAAGTCGGGGCGGGGGTCCTCGTCGCTTCCATGGGATATGGGCTCGGTGGTACCGCTTTGATAGTAGCCGTGTTATCTCTGGCGCTTAACTTAGTGTTGACGGGCCTGTTCATCATCGGTGTCCAGGAGCTCATTAAGGAAAGGGCATGAGCATATGACCCTTTTACTGGGACTGATCGCTTTGATCGGCGGCGCCGAACTTCTGGTAAGGGCAGCCTCTCGTCTGGCAGCCCTTTTGGGGGTGCCGCCATTGATCATCGGACTGACAATCGTTGCGATTGGCACAAGCTCCCCGGAGCTTGCGATCAGCATCAAAGCCTCCTTAACCAACCATCCGGATTTAGTGATCGGCAACTGCCTCGGCAGCAATATATGCAACATACTCCTTATCCTGGGGATAGCGGCCATTATCAAACCGCTCATCGTGACAAGAGAGGTGGTGTGGACAGAGGTACCGATCATGGTCGGGGCGCACATCCTGGTTTTAGCGCTATCCCTCAATGGAGTGATCACAAGATTGAACTCCCTGTTTTTGGTCATTTGCTGCCTTTGCTACATCCTTTTTGTCATTGTACGAGGATGGAGTGAAAGAGAGCCGAGAGATGAGGAGCTGATGCGCTACTCCAGCAAAAAAATCCGCCTGCCTGTGGAAGTTTCAAAACAGTTGGGGTATTTTTCCGCCGGACTTCTGTTCTGCCTGCTCGGCGCCGAATGGATGACGAACGGTGCTGTAGCGCTGGCGCGGGACTTGGGAGTCAGCGAGCTTATGATCGGCCTGACGATTGTCGCGTTTGGAACATCGCTACCTGAGCTGGTTACCTCCCTGCTGGCAAGCATCCGCGGCCAGGGCGAAATCGGGATTGGCAACATCATCGGGAGCTGCATTTTTAACATTTTAGGAATCATCGGAGTCTCCGGGGTGATCTCCCCTCAAGGAATCGCGGTTGCCGAATCCGCACTGCTTTTTGACTTGCCGGTGGCAATCGCTTGCAGCATATCCTGCCTGCCCATTTTCTTTACCGGGCACAGAATATCGCGCTGGGAGGGCATTATCTTTTTGATCTACTACGTGGCCTATATCAGCTACCTGATTTTATCTGCGAAAGCGCATCACTCCCTTCCGCTCCTGAGTTTTGTCGCCCTTTGGTTTCTCATGCCATTGACACTGCTCACATTCATAGTGATCATCTACCGCGAGTGGCGATTCCCCCGTATTTGACACCTGTCAAAAACGCCTTATCTACCTATCTTGCGGCAAATTCTCCAATCTCCTGCCCAAGAATGGGAGTTGCCAATTTATGGATAAAAAGGGGATTTTTACTCCATGAATCCATCTCACTAAAACCCTTAAAAAACAGAAATTATTAACTAACCAACAACATCGTTTTAAATAGAATAAAAAACAAATTTAAACATAACTAAATAAAAATAATTCGCAAAAACTAATTATTCACAAATAACGTAAAATCAAATATCATCACTGAAGAATAATAACTAAAAAGAGAAACATAATGAACGTTCTAGATTCAAATAATATTATCTTACAAGCTAAAATCACAATTCAGGAACTAGATGCCATCCGAGATAATTTTCTCTTTGTCGCCGAGCTGAAGCCCGGCGAGAACCTGCAGCCGACCACGACAGGCAGATCTTTTATGCGCTACGCGACCGGCTATAAAGACAATCCCATTCAAAAGACGGTTGACATCGGCATTGGCGTCTACGCCTATGTATCGGATGCCTACTCCGAAAACTCTTTCAGAGCGGTCACTACGCACTATAAGGGAGAGATCTTAAAGGCCGAGGGAGTCTTCACCCGGGCTCTTGATCAATACATCTTGCTGCTGGAGCACAAAGACGGAGAGGACTTAAGGCAGGGTCTGATGCTGGCGGCAAAAGAGGCCTTCATCTGCATGAGCAAGTCGCGCATCGGTTTTCACAATTGGCAAAACACTTTAGCTAAAAAAGTTACCGAGGAAACAGACCTCAGCCTGCGCATCAAAAAGATCAACCGCCTCATTATCAAAGAGTCTTTGATGCTAGACAAGGTCTTCCGCCGCTGCATCAGCAAGTTTCCGACAGCAGTCGAGCATATTGAGGAAAAAGAAATCAGCGCCAATAACTTCAACTGGAAAGAGACCTTCTTGCGCAACTGCAATGTGATCTGCGGCTTCGCCGAAGGCCTTAAGCCGCTTCTTCAAGCAGACTGCAACCTCACGTTGCTGGAAGTGTATGAAACGAAGATAGTCCCTGCTGAATGGGTGCGTACCTGGGGCGAGCCGCAAGATGAGCTCGACCGACTGATCCAGGCCATCGGCTGGACACTTGACTGCCAGATGCGCGAGACAGAGCGGGCAGCTCAAGTTACCAGCGACGAGCCGGCGTTAAATAACTTGGTCCTCTTGAAGGACTGCATGCAGCTGAACTTGACTCTTTTGGATGGACTCGAAGGGATCGAGCAGGATCTTTTAAGAAGATATGGCAGTGAAAATGCCGATCTCTTTCAAAAACTTGCCTGCACAATCGATGGATTCAAAATGAAAATGGAGAATGCCGGCGACACCTTTTTAGAGATTGTCGATCTGTGCAGGTCGATGAAGCTTCGGGGCGAGGTCAGCTTTGACCTCTCCGAGTCAGTGTGCGCCCCAAAATCTAGCGCTCAATTCACTACGGAGGAAGCGCGCAAAAGACTCGATGCCTACGTCACCTGTTTTGAGGGGCAACCCTCCCTTGAGGAAGCAAGAAAGCTGATTTTAGAAGGACAGATTCTCCTCAAGAACATCCTGACAGGTGATATCACCTCCCCTGAAGAGTATCAAGAGGGCGCCGAACAGGCGATCACGGCTCTCACCTGGTTTTTGATGCACATTGCACTGAAAAAGGGACAGGGGCACGAAGAGGGGGCTTTCGTAATCGAAGACGAGGGCGACCTTCTCTACAGTTTCCTTATGAATGCCAAGGCTGTCGGAGATAGGCCTTCCAGCCACTTTATCGGCAGAAGCCCTAAATGGAACGGGGTGGCAAAAGTGGTGATGGCCTCTTCAGCTCACCAGGGAATCGATATCTTAAATGGCCTTCTTCCCACACATAAGAGGCACATTCTTTTTGGAAAGGTAGACTCCCCTCAGTTTCTCATAGGAAACAGCCAGCCGCCGGTGCAGGTTCTGTTCCTGAAGCTGGAGAGCTTCAGCCCTTATGCAACAACGGGGTATGGCTACGATTTTGCGATGCACGGCATTGAGCTTTGCGCAGCGCAGTTCAACAAGAAGTTCAAACCGGGAAGCGATGACCTGCCTGAAATGGCCAAAGAAAGGATTCCCGCTCAAACGCTCAAGCAGTTCGGCCTCATCGTCGACGCGTTAACCAGCTTGCCGCAAGATGTGGCGAACGCTCTGCCGCTTAACGAAGCCAAGCAGATGGCCAAGAAGTGGGGAGTCGCCTACATGCACCACTTCATGCGGCTCGTCAAACAGCAAGGTGTCGAACTTGGAGACTTGGATCTCATGTTTGAAGCGCTTGATCACTTAGACAGAAGAACCGGAAGGGAGGTCTACATCACCTCCAACGAACTACTCACTTTTGCCGGTAATTAAAAGCGAGCATTAAGAGATGGCGCCTTTTCCCGATGGGAAAAGGCGCCCAATTTTAAGAGCCCATCTTAGAGCGGTTTTCCTCGGCATTGACCCGGTCGGTGTCTTTTCTGTCGTTAAGCTCTTCTTTCAGCGCGTTTCGATCGGCTCTGCGGTCTTTGGCGGTTTCTTCATTTGCCAAAGCGTTGAGTTTGGCATCGCCTTTAATCTCGGTATTTTTGATTTGGTCCGAAGCGACAGCTTGCAGCGCTTCCATATTCACTTGGCTAACACTCACCAGCATTTGGTTGATTACCTTTTCTCCGGCAATCTGCTGCCCCATGTCGGCCGTCGCTACAGGATGGGGAGCCGATTTCACTCCATTCAGTGAAGTGGCAACGGGCATCCCGCCGATGGATTTTGTCTCCACCTTGGCAGATTCTGCCGGCATGGCCATGGGTTCTGGCATCGAGTGGTTGGATGATACTCCTTCAACAGGCATAGCTTACCTCGCATCAAAGAGATTAATACAAAGGCATCTCTCTTTATTATAACAAACTGCGAGATTAATTATGAAAAAAGGGAATAAACCTTCCTTTTACGGAAGATTTACGCTGTCTCCTGATCGGCATCTTCCGATTTCTCGTCCCGTCGTTCCTTTTCTTCTTTGAAGGAAGAGGAGTAGGTGGAGAGGGGCTCGATCTCGGTCGAGGCGGTGATGATGTGGAAGGTCAATCCTTTAGCTTCCATCGACTCTCTGAGGATCCGGGTGGCATCGGTGCCGAGCACGAGAGCGTGGGCTTTGGGATTAAGATTTGTAAAAGTGAGGTTATACTGGCCTCGTGCCGAATCATGCTCCACCACTTTAAGAATGCCGCCGTTGAAGAGAGACATGTTTTTCAGGGTGAGGGTGATTTCGGTTCTGCCGCCTTGCTTCATGGCGGTGATTTTCTTGACCAATTTCTCGGCAAACTGAAGAAGCTTCATGTTTTGGAAGGAGGCATTCGCAACGGGGCTTGCCGTGGAGGAAACATGGTTGTTGAGGGATTGCGTGGGCTGATAGAGGGCCTCTTGCCCGACGGGAATTAAGTTGACGAGGGGGGTCGCTGCCTTTGTCTCTTCTTCCTCTTTCGTTTCATCAGAGGCAAAAAGTCCTTCGGCAGACTCCAACTCTACGCTATCGGTCTCTTCGGAATATTCCGGTTCGTCAACAGCCACTTCCGCTTTCATGGACTGGATCGTCTTGGACTGCATACTGGTGAAGAGATCAAAGGGGGATTGTTCTTTCATTTCCTGGAAAGCACGTTCCCTTTTCTCGGAAGCCATCAGCCTCTCCTTCTTCTTTGCGGCGGGTTTCTCTTCTTTGACAAGCGGGGATTTTGGGGCAGAGCGACGCTCCTCCACTTCCTGCCAGCGGCCGGAAGCGGGAGCTTTTTCCTTCTGCGGCTCTTTCTTCTTCACCGCAGGAGACGTCTTAAAGGTGTGAGCTACGTCAATTTTTTGTGTCGTCATACAATCCACATAATAAAACTTGTACTAGTATAACTTTTCCTTATTAAGACAAAATAAAGATTTATTATTTGTCATTAATTGTGATGCTCTTCCTTTTCAAAACGACGACGGAATCCTCGATAGACTCCTTTGGCCTGGTGCTTAAATGCCTCATCCAGTTCTTTCGCCACTTCGACACCCGTCTCCACATGTTCGGGGGTGTAGCGGGCGAAGAGGTTCTCTGAGGAGGCCTTGGTTTTGATGCCATCTCTGGCAAGCGGCAGGTCGGATATCAAAAGCAGGGCGCCCAAGGGAAGCTTGTGGTAGTAGCTTGCCGTGAATAAAGTAGCGCACTCCATTTCGATTGCCTGGGGCCTTGTGATTTTGAGCTTTTGCTTAAATTCGTTGTTAAACTCCCAGAAACGCTTGTTGGTGGTGTGCGTGATACCGATGTGGTAGTGGATTTTCTTTCTTTCCAAGACGTTGGTGACCGCCTTTTGCACTAAGAAGTTGGCGAGCGCCGGCACTTCGGGATGGAAATAGAAGTCGCTTGTTCCTTCGGCGCGGATGGAGGCGACGGGAAGGAAGTAGTCGCCGACCTGATACTGGCGCCTTAGGCCGCCGCACATGCCGAGCATCAGAGCAGCTTTGACCGGGAGGAAAGAGACCAAGTCTACGACAAGGGCCGCTGCCGGCGAGCCGATTTTGAAGTCGAGGATGGACACTTTCTCTTCGGGCGAGTGGGCGACAGAGAACATGCTTCCCTCGATGACGGGCACACCGCGGCTTTCGGAGAAGTAGTTGACGTACTTGGGAAAGTTGGTGAGCAAAAGATAGGGCTGATAGTCCTGGCAGGGAGAGCCTGAATACCTCTCTAGCGTATCCTGGGCTATTTTTTCTTCTTCTTTAGTCGGCTCATACGCCTTAAAATCTTCCATTAGCGATCTCCCCATTCCATTTCAGGCTTCGGCGCCTCTCCGAAAAGAGGCCCTATCGTACTGACTTTTTTTTCTTGTTTGAATTCATTGCGGCAATAGGGACACTCTTCACGTTTGACATGAAGGCCCATCTCATACTCATAGTGGTTTCTCGACTCGAACACTTTGCCGCACTGCGGACACTGCTCGTAGGAGACTTCGATCGGAAATGTGTGATCGCCTCTTGAGCCCATCACTTGCCCTTCCCGAACCATTTGTTTAACAGGTCGAGCAGGAGGCTTTTCTTCTTTTTTTCCACATGGAAATCCTCGCCCCAGCCCATCACGTCGTGCATTTCGCAGCCGACGATGCCTTTTCCGGCAGAGACCTGCTCCTTCTTCAGTGGAGAGTCCTTGGGATAGTCTTTATATGCTTTGGGCCACATATTTTCCTCCTGACAACAAGCCCTCATTCTGTCTAAAACCACCCCATATTTTCAACCACTTCGTCAAAACGAAACCAATTGTTTTCTATCTCATCAAAAAAAATCAAAAATTACTTGTCCTTCAACCAGTTATGTCCTATAGTCGCAAACTAAAATTTCAATTTACGGAAAATAATCGATGCTCCCTATCTTCATTTCTCTCTTCGTGCTGTGCTGCGGATATACTTCAGCGGACGAGGGTTCCGACGACTTCGACTTAGCGAATTTTCAGGGCATGCCATCCGGCATCGTCGGCAATCATGTCAACGTGCTCACCGGAGACTTTATTGACTACGAAGTGGATGCGTCGCTTCCGGGTCCCGAACCTTTTGTGATTGACCGCGTCTATTCCAGCTCTGCTGCCAAAGACGAAGCGATCGGATGGGGCTGGAATCTCAATCACAACTATAAGGCGTACTACAGAAAACCTATTCCAAGGCCCCCGGGAAGTCATATCAAAGAAGAACGATGCGACGGAAGACACAACCTTTTTGTCTCTGACGGACGAGGGAGCTACCTGATCCATCTTGGGGAGCACCAAGACTCCCGCTGCGATGGGAAGTATCGCACCGAAGAAAAAACGTGGGCAGCGTCGGGGATCACCAACCTTTCCCCTAAAGGGCTCTCGGGCAGAAGCAATGTCAATAATAATGAAGCCTGGATCAACCGCAGCGGAGGATCCATCAAGCTCAGCAATGGCGATGTGATAAAATATCGCCCTGTGGACCCCACTGGCCATTACATCGGTTTTTTGCCCATCTGGAAAAGCCAGCAGAACGGATTAAAAGAGACATACTCCTTCAATAACGACAAAAAGATTACAGAGATCCGTCTTCTCGGCAATGAAGAGATCGAATTTTCCCGTTGTACGTTTAACTACCCTGTCAAAGACCACCAGCGCAACTCAATCGAAGTGACGACTTCGACACATCCCATCCACTATGAACTCGACCGTATTCAAAAAGAACCGACGTCGAAGTATATCCTCCACAAGGTCAAACGCCCCTACGCCCCCACCGTCAGCTACGAATACGCGACCTATTCAGAGAAAAAACAAGAAAGACTGAGGCTGATAAAAAAGAGATATCCCGAGGAAAGATATGTCCAGCCCGCTTACTACGATATCGGGAGCAACAGCGTTCATGGAAATAAAATCAAAGTCAGCTCCAGCTCGAAAAAAACCGCCTTCAATCGCGTCAAAAAAATCTTCAAACCTTTGGGAGAGACTGCAGCGCCCGAGCCCGAGTACAAATTCATCTACAATGTGCGCGATGTGGATTCGGAAAAAAACCTGCTCTCCGGATCGACGGATGTGATCGATGCTCTTGGCGGAAAGCGCACCTACTGCTATGCCTCGAACCGCTTGGAAGGAATCCTAAGCTATAAGGGACGCCAAGACAGAGACGGCAAAGGCACAGTGTACGCGCCGTACAAAGCGGAGCGGTATCTTTTCGGGAGCAAAGGGAGCGACCTTCACGAAGGCTACTACTCCGGCACGCTCTTTGTCGACTGCACATCGACCAAGAACCCGGAGCTAGAGCCTGAAAAAATTATCCTGTCCGGAACTCCCCTGCTTGGTCGATTCGTCGAATACGACTCTTTTGGCAATGTGATTCAAGAGACTTTAGCCGGCACACTGACCGGAGAGTCGGAGAAAAAAGTCTTTTTGTCGGGTGTGAGGCTCTATACCGGATCCAACCTGACAGATTGCTACTCCAAAAAAATGTCCTATACGCAAGACGGCTCCAATCTACTTTTAGAAGAGTGGGACAGCCGAAAGAAAATCATCTACAGATACGTCCCCGGGAAAAATCTCGTCTCCGCCAGGCTTCTCTCCGATGGAGAAAAGATCCGCAAGCGAGAGTTTTTCTTCTACGATGACAACGGCGTCAAACTCAAAAACATCTCTGACGACGGCGGGAGCGAAAACCCGGAGGTTCTCACAGGAGTGAGTGAAAGGCTCATCACGGAATATAAGCCAAGAACGAGCTTTCCCTTTGGACTCCATGAAGAGGTCATCTATAAAGCTTACGATCCGTCTACAGGCACTGAAAAGCAGCTGAAGAGATTAAAAAACAGCCACTCACCCGAGGGATGGCTTCTTGAGTCTGAAATCTATGATGCCGAAGACAACTATGTAGCTTCGAAAAAGTACCGTTACAACAAATACGGAAAAATTATTTATGAAGAGCTGCCCGGTGGAATCATCATCGAAAGGTCCTACGACAAGAATACTAACCTGATCGAAGAGAGAGGGCCTCTTGCCGGGTACAGTAAATTGTACACCTATGATTTCATGAACCGCCTCATCAAGGAAGTTGAGGTGCTGGCAGCAGACGGCATCAGCTTAGTCAAAAGCTACCGCTATAACAAGAAAGGTGAGCGATACGAAGAGACCGATTTCGCCGGCAACGTCACCGAATATGCTTTTGATGAAATGGGAAGGGAAGTTCAAGCGACACTTCCTGCGCTCTTTACCGACGGAGTCCTTTGCCGTCCTATTATCTCAGTTGAATACGATGTACTCGACAATCCCATCATCAAGACAGATGTATTTGGCAATGCGACAAAAACTAAGTTCACGGGAAGAAAAAAGCCCTACCATATCGAACACCCTGACGGTACGACAGAAAAGTTCCTCTATGAACTGGATGGCATACTAAAAGAGAGTACGGACAAATATGGCAACCACACTGTTTTCTCCACCGACTATCAGGGAAGAGTCGTCAAAAAAGAGCTGTACAACGCACAAGGAGAGCTCCTCAAAACCTCTTCTTACAAATATAGCGCCACCCACCTTATCGAAGAGACGGATCCTCTGGGATGCAAAAAAACCTATGATTACGACTGGGCCGGCCGCCTAATCAGAAAATGCGTAGGCCCCTCAGTTTCCGAATATAGCTATGACTCCCTTTCACGCCTGGCAAGAGAAGTCACCTGGAGTAGCGCGCAGGATGCAATCGTTAAAGAATTGTCCTATGATGTAGCCGGCCGAGTCACCGAAGAGTGCGTGAAGTCTCTTTCCGGGCACATTGAAAGCCGGGTGCGCTTTGAATATAACGCTCTTGGCAAAAAAACCTTAGAAGCCCACCTCTCAGGCGGCGAGGAAACTATCACCCGCTACGCCTATAATGGCCGCGGCGACCTTATCGAAACAATCAACCCGCTCGGGCTATCGACCAGGATCGAATATCAATTCAACCACGTCAATGAACAAGGCGAAAGAGGCACCTGCGTCACCTCGATCGATCCCAAAGGGATCATCACGGTTGTAGAGAAAAATTCCCTTGGCCTCGATAGCCGCATCGAAAAGAAAAATTCGCTTGGTGAGACTATCCAGCTTGCCAAGATTTTTTATAACGCTAAAGGCGGCAGGGAAAAGAGAGTCGATACGGTCTTTTCGGAAAACCGTGCGCTTCGCACTGTCATCACGGCGTGGCGCTACGACTCTCTTGGGCGACTGGAACACGTTATAGAGGCCTTTGGCTCACCCGATGAAAAGACCACATCGGTAACCTATAACGCGCTAGGGCAGCGAGACTGTATCAGCAAGCCCAGCGGAGTGAAGATCCTTTTCGATTATGATGAGCTCGGAAAGTTGAGGCGCTGGTGGTCTTCTGACTCCTCTTTTGACTACTGCTATAGCTACGACGCGATGGATAATCCTGTCTTTGTTGAGGACAGGATCTTTGAAACAGCCACCCGCAAAAGCTACGATATCAAAAGCCGCCTGATCGAAGAGACCCTTGGCAACGGCTATACCGTCCGCTACGCCTATGACCTGGCAGACCGGGTAACAGAATTCACCTACCCCGACGGCTCTTCTGTTGCCTATGGCTATGAAGGTTCCCGGCTGAAGGAGGTCAAGCGCACTAACTACCGATTTGAAGCGCTATCCCATGATTGGCGCGGCAAGCTGACAAAAGGCCGCCTCCCACTGAACGGTGGTGAGATCACGTGCACATACGACGTTATGGGAAGGGTGACAAACATCCTCTCTAACGAATGGAAGGAGAACTCTGCCTCTTATGACGAAGCCGGCAATATGCTCGGAAGAATTATAGAGGATAGCTTCGGCTTGCTGCAGGAGGACTTCCGCTATGACGACCTCAACCAGCTGACCTCTGAATCGGGAGCTTCCAGCCACCTGTATGCCTACGACTCTCTCAATAACCGTATCGTCGAAGATGGCAACAACAACACCGTTAACGACCTCAACCAGACCCTGGAGAGAAAGGACCGCAACTACGTCTATGATGCCGATGGCAACTTAATCGAGGTTATCAAACCCGAAAAGACACTGCGCTTCCGCTATGACGGAGCGGGCAGGCTGATCGAATTTTCCGACGGGGAGAATACAACGCACTATCGATACGACGAGACGAACCGCCGGATATCCAAACAGACTGAAGGCAAAAAAGAGATACGTTTCATCTACCAAGGGCAAAATGAACTGGGCACACACGACGAGGAGGGTGAAATCCGCATCCTTGGAGGAACTGCTCAGGGTGCCGAGATAGGATCTTCCATCGCTATTGAAAAGGAGGGCAAGGTACTTTGCCCTGTCCATGACCACAACGGAAATATCTGCTGCTTGATCGACGCCGAGACCGGATCCACTGCCGCTACATATCGTTACTCGGCTTTCGGAGAGCCTATCCATGCAGAGGGCACGTCCATCTCCTGGGGTTTTTCCAGCAAGCGGAAAGACGCGGAGAGCGGCCTGATTTTCTTTGGTAGACGCTACTACGACCCTGAAAGCGGCCGCTTTATCTCTAAAGATCCCTTAGGTGACCGCGACGGACCCAACCTCTACGCCTACGTGGCGAACAACCCGCTGATGTATGTGGACTTGTGGGGGCTGTTCAGCACACGCCACGACCGCACATGCTCCGGCGACCGGGAAGGAAGATCCTGGCTGGATCGAGGGATGGACTTTGTCCGCGACTGCTTCTCTTTTGCCGGTGAATGCATCGAGAGCTTCGCAACGCACTGCCTTCCCGCGAGCCCCTTCCAATATGCTTTTGAAGGCGCCGGACGCGTCCTGCAGGGAAAGGAGTTCCATCATGAATACGTCCGCTCCGACCCGATCGGACACGGAACGGTCGGAACCCGAGAGATACCGGGAAAGGTACGTGTTGCCACAACTGGAATGAACGCTAATGATCCAAATGCTCAAATCCTTGCTCACTCAGCCTCGCAAGCTATGGATGGTGCCAAATGGGAATGGTTCTGTTCACGATCTAAAGGATTTTTAAGCGATGGTCTGGTGGCTGTTCATGAAATGGTTGGTATAGAGACTACTGCAGTAAAGGAATTTGCCAACTACCTTATGGAAAAATATACTGCTATGAAGCAGGCTGGCTATTCTTCTCCGGTCATTGAGATACTTTGTCACAGTCGAGGAGGGTTGGAAACTTACAGAGCTCTTAAGCTTCTTCCAGCAGAGATACGAGCTTGCGTTTCTGTGTACACTATCGGCTCAGCTTACGCAGTCCCAAAAGGAGACCTCAGATCGGCGGTCAACTATGTGAATCCCAGAGATATTGTGCCCAAAATCACATCTCCTTTCTGTGCTGGCAATGGCGCTGAAGTAGTTAGCACCGGCTGGGAATCCGATAATTTCTTTGGGATGATTACAGATCACTTCGTTACGTCAGAAGGGTATCAACAGGCTATAAAGGATATTAGTGAACGAATAACTCAAGGAAAATATTGAAATTTGATAATCTCTACCGCCTCGACCAAACAAATGATCCGAATGAAAAGTCTTCTTGAAGGATATCAGCTTTAGATCAAAATGAAACAAAAAACCTAAGATATAAACATCAAACTCAAGAAAGCAATTATGATTATCACCCTATTCCTTGGTTTTTTTGGATTATTTTCTAGTGAGCCAATATACGAAAAAATCTCAAACAAAATTCAAAAAGATTATCAAACAGAGATTCTATGCCCAAGGGGGTTAACAATTACGGCGGTTGGAGGAAGCTCTCAGAAAGGAATTAAAATGATACATTTAGGAGTTGCCACAAATGGCCCTGGTTCAATAGATCAGGCAAGAACCCTAATGGTTTTTCTATTTCAAGAGCTTCTCAACCGTTACAATACCAACCCATCCATCAGACCGTATCTACTGAATTATCCCTTCACCGAAAAAAACATTGAATTCTCGATTCGATTTGTTGATTCAAAAGGAATCTGCTGTCGAAAAGATGTTACAAAAAAGGATGAAGATCAAATAGCTTATGTTACGTGCTTTAATGGGCGAATCAAATACATGGTTGATGACTACGGAGGATTAAATCCTTATAGAGGAATACTGTTTGAAGACTATCAAGACGCGCTAAGAATTGTCCAAAATCAAAGCCCTAATCTTGCACCGCAACCGAGCGAAAGAGAGTAGCATGAATAAAAAAGTGTGACCTTGCCCCCAATTTAGGCTCAATTTCCTATAGAAAATCTCAGAGGCAACACTGCTCTTAGGAAAGATGTTGAGGAAAGCTTTACCGGCACTGACGAGTGTTGTCGGATAGGTTGTAATTCTCCAATCAAGTCCTGTGCAGGACCACTCACTACAAGTTGTTGGGCATATTTTCAACAAAACTTCTAATCTCATCTCGCACACGTCGATAAATAGCTAAGGACTCTTCCTCAGACTTTGTATTTCGCGATAACACAGGTGGATTATCAAAACTATGATGAAGACGCTTGAATTCACCTGGAAATACCGGGCATTTTTCATTAGCATCATTACAAATCGTGACGACGTAATCGAAATTTTTTTCGCCTAGCTCATTTATCAACTTAGATCGCTGCGTAGATATATCCACTCCAGCTTCAGACATTACTCTGACAGCCACAGGATCGATTCCATGCTTTTCTATTCCAGCAGAAAAAGACTCTAAAATGTCACATTTAAGTTTCCTCACCCACCCTTCCGCCATCTGGCTGCGACAGGAATTTCCCGTGCAGACAAAAAGAATCTTTTTGATTAATGGATGAGATAGTTTGCCAACATCTCTATTCATTCCGAACCCTATAGACTTTTTTCTCAATCCACAAAGAAACCTGAACGAGGCTTATCAACACAGGTACTTCGACTAACGGTCCGATAACCGCCACAAAAGCTTGTCCTGAATTGATACCAAAAACCGCTATTGCAACAGCTATGGCCAACTCGAAGTTGTTAGATGCTGCAGTGAAACTTAGGGTTGCAGACTGCTTATAACTAGCTCCAGCCTTGTAGGACAAATAAAACGATAGCAAGAACATGATTAGGAAGTAGATTGCCAAAGGCAAGGCTACTATCAAAACATCAAATGGAAGCTGCACAATGAATTCACCTTTCAGGGAAAACATCACCAGAATGGTAAATAAAAGAGCAGTAAGGGTTAGTGGAGAAATGAATGGGATCAGCACCTTCTCGTACCACTCTATTCCTTTGAGTTTAATTCCGATAATTCTCGTGAGAATTCCAGCTAAAAATGGAATTCCTAAATAGATAAAAACACTAAAGGCTATTTCTCCGATGGAAACATCCACCACACTTCCATCTAGGCCAAAAAACGTAGGGAGTATTGTAATGAAAACGTAGGCGTATAGTGGGAAAAAGAGAATTTGAAAAATTGAGTTAAACGCCACAAGGCCGGCGCAATATTCCCTATCTCCCTTGGCTAAATCATTCCATACGATAACCATGGCGATACATCTGGCCAATCCAATAAGAATAAGACCCGCCATATAATCGGGATGGTGAGGTAAGAACATGATCGCCAGAATAAACATCAGAACTGGCCCAATAAGCCAGTTTTGGACTAACGACAAAAGTAGAACTCTAAAGTTGCGAAAGACAGTTCCGATCTGCTCGTATTTAACCTTGGCAAGGGGTGGATACATCATAAGAATAAGACCAATTGCTATTGGAACATTGGTCGTGCCGAATTGAAATTTATTAAAAACTGCCTGAATGTTTGGATATAAATATCCACAGCCGATCCCAGCCAGCATGGCTAGAAATATCCAAAGAGTTAGATAACGATCGACGAAAGAAAGGCGGCTCACTGATGTCTTTTGCATGCCTTTATCAAACGCCTCTCGTCTGAAATTTTCAATAGTTAATCATCTAATTTTCATTAGAACTTAGAGACTGTCCACAAACTGAAATCGTATGCTTTGTTGAGTAAATATTTCTGCAGGAGAGGTGAAAGAAGTCTGATGATGTAAATAAAAAAGTGCATGAGGTAGTCTGTTTCTCCGAAGAACGCAGGAACCATTCCATGCAAAAACACCGATGCTTGATGAAGACCATAGCACATGTCAGAACATCTAACGACCTAATTCACTACAGATTAGATGATAAGGGCAAATTAGGGTCATTAAGAAAGATACGGACCGAAACCTATCAAGACGCTCTAAAGATTATCCAGATTGAAGATCTCAAAAAAGAAAATCACCTTAACACAAAGCAAACGAATCCACATGAATAAAGCAATTTACAAGATATTCGCATGTCTCCTGCTCGTCTGTTCTGCACAAGTTTTCGGAGAGCCCCTGCGCATTACGACGACTCAGATCAGCCCCAAGGAAGCACTCTCAACTAAGAAATACAAGCACCTGGCTGCTACTTCTCCCGGCCACTACAAGACATTGATCTTTTTCGAAGAGGCGAAAGAAGGAGAGCCTTACTCCATCACGATCGACAGAACAGCCCTGAAAGAGCTGAAAATCCCCGGAGTGAAAGTAATGCACTGGTTGTATATCGGGGCGGGTCTGCATCAACTCGATGGCATGAAGGCTCCCTTCTACATCCTCTCAAGCCGTGGATACTTACCCGGCGAGTCCGTTGTCGTCGAAGTGAAAAACTACGATGAGACGTTCAAGCACTCCTTCAAATGCATCCCCTACCCTATAGAGAAAAGCAGCAAGGAAGATTCTGCGGTTATCAGAGTTGAACTGGTCGATTTGAGGGGTGGTATCTATAAAGTCTCATTCGATGGTTTTAAAGAGGGTGAAGAGGTGCGTACGATCTCGTTCTCGGAAGGAGAAGAGATCAGAGGCTCTACCAAAATCATGCCGGGAGCCGCTACCTACCTAATGCCTGCTGTAGAAGGAAAAAATGGAGGAATGGAAATTTTCACCGTTCAACGAAGCAATGGTGAAAAACTTACCATTGGGTTTCCATGGGGAATCAATCTCCTGCCCAGCTTAGAATATAGCTCAAGGCCAAAAGCTTACAGCAACTTCATCAACTAAGAACCATTCTCCCAAAGGAAATTACAAGATACTCATGAGATATTTAGCTCTAATACTCACTCTAGCACTCACATGCCCAGACCTAAGTCACACGGCTCAGAAGAAATTCAATGATTCTTGTGATATTGAGGATTTCGCAACGATTGAAAATGCTATTGTCAAAAGTAAACTGATGAGGGAAAACCCCAGTAATCAAATGACCTATTCCTTTCTTACCAAAGAAGATTTCCTGAAACATTTCGGCGGCAGTGAAGAGGGCTTTGATAACCTCTCCAGGCAGGGAAGCAAAATGATGATTTTGAATGCTCCTAAGATGAAACCAGGAGAGGAGTTTGATCTCTACGCGTTTCGGATCGATCAAAAAACTATGTTCGTAGCAAACCTCATCGCCAATGCCGAAGGCGAGCTCGTCACAACAGATCGGAACAAGTCCCCTCTATCGAAGGTCAACATTACCCTTGGATTCCAGATGAAAGGCGAAGAGATGTCCTATGCCCTTCTCTCGAAAGACAAAAGCCGCTGCCTAGCGACCAGCTGCGCAATCGATCCTCTCGAGGCCAAGTGGAGTGATGGCAGCAAAATATACATGGCGATGTTGACGCACGATTTGAAAATCTTCTACCTCTACGGGAGTCAATTTAAACCGGGGGAAATCGTCACCTTGTCATTTAAAATGGGAAACAAAGACTTCTCCGAGGATTTCGTAGCTTCTTCACAGGGAACTTTTTATACCATCCTGAACCACGACACTCTGGGACAAACAGGAGGCAAAGGTCACGTTCGGGCGACCAAAGCAGCCAATGGAGAGAGCGTGGCGCTTGAGTATTTATGGGGAGAGAGCCTAACTCAAAGTTTCAATGCTCAAAACAATCGAAAGACCAGGTAACTGCACAGAAGAAAGTAAAGTAATCCTTGAAAAATCCTCTATGTGGTATGGATTTCTCCAACATGAAGAGGAGATCCCGGTAAGATGAAAGCGATACAGATCGACGAGACCAAGCAAAATATCGAAGAGGCTATCCGAAGCTTGAAAGTCGTAGAAAAACCGATACCGAAGCCCAAGTCCGGCCAGGTACTGATCCGCATCGAAGCCGCTCCCCGCAATCCCCAGCCGCTCCCTGCAATCCCTCCGACCTCCTCTTCTTACAAGGCAAGTACGGCATCCGCAAGATGCTTCCCGCAGTGCCGGGATGGGAAGGCGCCGGCACTGTCGTCGAAAACGGGGGCGGAGCCCTCGGCTGGTGGCTGAAAGGCAGGAGAGTCGCCTGCGGAGGCCAGTCGGAAAGGGACGGCACTTGGGCAGAGTACTACATCGCCGATGCAAGAACCTGCATACCCCTCAAAAGAGGAGTGTCGAGCGAGCAGGGCTCTGCGCTAATCATCAACCCCCTGACAGCTATCGGCATGATGGAAAAAGCGCTTCAAGGCGGCCACAAAGCGATCATCCAAACCGCAGCCCTAAGCCAGGTCGGCCGCATGGTGCAGGTGCTTGCCAAAATGCACCATCTTCCCCTCATCAATATCGTCAGAAAGCCCGAACAGATCGCTGAACTTAAAGAAGCGGGCGAGAAATGGGTCTTAAGCTCTACCGACGAGCAGTTTTTTTCCAAACTCAAAGAAATGGCACGCTCCCTCAAAGCGACAATCGCCTTTGATGCCGTCGCCGGCGAGATGACCGGTCAGATTTTAAGCGCCATGCCCCCGCAGTCGCGTATTTTAGTCTACGGCTCGCTATCTGAAAAACACTGCGAAAAGATCGCTCCTTTGGGTCTTATCTTCGAAATGAAAAAAGTGGAGGGATTCTGGCTGACCGATTGGATTCAAAAAAGCGGTATCTTGAAGACCGTGCGTTCTTTCCGCACAGTGCAAAATCTGATCGAAAAGGGGGAATTTAAAACCAAAATTCAGAGCGCTGTCGGATTTGAAGAGTGGAAAGAGGCGCTCCTTGCCTATCATCATGACATGACGGCTGGAAAGGTCATCCTCAACCCCGCCATCTCTTAAGAGCTGATAATCAAAAGATTAACTATTCCCTCTTGTCTGTAAACATCAAATTGAAATACGGACTGTCAACCCCCCATCCCCTCTCCCCTATCCGGGTTTTACTTGGGAGAAAAATGATCATTTGATAAAGTACTCCTCTGAACTTTGATATTTAGAGGTCTTACCATGCCACAAATTTCCACCAACGAATTCAAGCCGGGTGTGAAGCTTGAAATCGATAACCAGCCATACCTAGTCGTCGTCAACGAGTTCGTAAAGCCTGGTAAAGGCCAAGCGTTCAACCGCGTCAAGCTGAAAAACCTGCTGACAGGCCGCGTCATTGAAAGAACATTCAAATCGGGCGACAAAGCAGAAGTGGCCGACGTAGTCGAAGCCAACATGCGCCTCCTCTACACAGAGGCCGATGCCGCCATCTTCATGGACGACGCCTCCTTCGAGCAGATCTCCATCCGCCACGAAAACATCGGCGACAACTGGCAGTGGCTGAAAGACGACGTTGTATACAGCGTGCTGATCTACAAAGGCGCACCTGTCAACATCGATCCTCCCACGTTCATGGAACTGCTCATCGTTGAGTGCGATCCGGGCGTTCGCGGCGACACAGCTTCAGGCAGAGTATTGAAGCCAGCCAAACTGGAAACCGGCGCGAAAGTGCAGGTGCCCATTTTCGTCGACCAGGGCGAGAAGATTAAAGTCGACACCCGAACCGCCGAATATGTCTCCCGTGTCGCAAGCTAGTCTCGCACACAAAATCAATGTATTAAAAGACCGCTCCCTGATGCTTAAAAGGGCGCGGTCTTTTTTTTATGAGCGCAATCTCCTGGAAGTGGACTGCCCTGCCCTCTCCCGAGGCACCTCTGTCGACGAACATATCGATTTAATCGCCACCGATGATGGAAGACATCTGTTCTCCTCGCCAGAATACGGCATGAAGCGTCTTCTCGCCAGCGGCAGCGGCGACATCTTTCAGCTTAGCCACGTTTATAGAGCCGGAGAAGTCGGAAAAAAACATCAGCCGGAATTCATGATGGCCGAGTGGTACCGCCTTGGCTTCACCTTCAGTGAAATGATAGAAGAGACGCTGGACTTTATCCGCCTCTTTATCGGCCCCACACCCGCTGTCTACCAAACCTACCGAGACCTATTCCAAGAGATGACTGGCTTAGACCCCTTTGAAACCGACGAGAAGGGTCTTACCCAGTTTCTTCAAAAGCATTCGATCGACTTCCCTGATGACGTCAAAGATGACAAGGACTCTCTCCTGAACCTGATAGTCGCCCTCCACATCGAGCCGAGACTGCCTCACGACGAGCTCTTCGTGCTCACCCACTACCCCGGCAGCCAAGCTGCCCTTGCCAAAAAAGTGAAAGATGGTAAATACGATGTCGCAGAACGCTTTGAGGTCTATCACAAGGGCCTTGAGCTCGCCAACGGCTACCACGAACTGTCCGACCCCAAAGAGCAAAGAGCGCGCCTCATCGAAAGCAACAGGCTCCGCTTAGAGCGCGGAAAAAAAACACTGCCTATCGATGAGCACTTCTTAAGTGCCCTGGAACAGGGCCTTCCCGACTGCTGCGGTGTTGCAGTAGGCTTTGACCGGCTGATGATGCTGAGGCACGACATCCACAAGATCGACGATGTGATCGCCCTCTCTTTTGACGAGACCAATTAAAACCCGAAAAATGGCCCTTAATTCATTCTCTGAAAATCGCGTTTGCGCACGCTCATTTAAGCCATGGACTCTAGAGAGGAAAAAGCAATCGCATGATTTGCGCTTGCAAACGGTTTTCTAGAAGGAGTCTCAGAAAGCACTACCGTAGTTGCACCAAGCCGCCCTCACAATCTCTGTAGCTTCTTAGATGGGGACAGAGCTCAAGGAAGCTAAAGTCGGTAATTTGCCTGCAAGCCGTCAGATCCAAATGAGTCAAATGCGGGCAACTCGCTAGGAAACCTAAGTTATTACCTTGATAGCCTTTCAAACCCAGCTCTCTCAGCCTTGAAAATTGACTTAGCAAAGTTACATCAAATTCTTCCCTAAATTCCTCATACCGAAGTCTGGTGATCAATGTTGCCCGCTCGCCAAAGTAATCGATAAGGGAAGACAAAGAGTTGAGTTGCAAATCACCAGGGGATACGGTCCCTCTATTCAATCGGTCGATTAACTCCAGCTCCGCGACTGTTTTTAACTCTCGTGAGACTAAGCGCATCGCAAGCAAGTCTTTTATATTCCGATATTTTGCAATGATAACGTGAATATCCCCAGGAATCTCGGGATATAAAGATCCTACAGGTTCAAAATGATTGAGAGCACGGTAAATCAGAGTCGCCGCCAGAGCAACCAAAGGAATTATGACCGTACAAAGAGCCGCTACCCTTAGGGCGATTCCGATCCAAGTGGGTTTATGATCTGTGGAACTCTTAAGAGCCAGAGTTGACTTACCATCGAGATATTCAATCTGATAAGCATCTTGGCCAAAATTAAAAAAATGAGTGGCCCCTCTTAAAAATCCAACTTTCTCGTAAGGGTGCTTTGTCTCCCCCTGATAAATCGGGGATATCAGATTGAATTGCATAAAAATTCTTTTTGTTATTTTAGCATTCAATAATATTAAATATAACAATGAAGAACAATAAAAAAACTTGCCAAATAAAAATTCACCTCCGGTTTTACCAAATAAATCTATTCTCTTGTTTTCACCTGTTCATCCTCATTAAATAAACAGCGCCCACATTATTGAAGATGTAATCGCGCGCTGTATTGACAAGGACAATTAAGACTTGGGAAAGGGCGTCAATTCGACCAGACTATCCGGAAGTTACACGTTTGGCTTCCTGACAATCAGATGACTTGCGACAGAGACCTGCTGCAGGGAGAGTTTTTTTGGGGTATCAAATAAACGCCTTCTCAGGAAGTGAGAGGGCGATCGGAAGGCGTCGAGAAACCTGCATAAGATAGTCTGATTTTGCGAAGAACCAAATGCCCGCTTGAGACTTCTAAGGCGACCATTTGCCAAGCCATGGGAACCCCCATGAGCTGAAATCGCATGACTTAAGTTGCTGAACACTCGCGTAGGGAGCTGTCGCCTAGCGTGATCGAATTTTCACCAATTCGCCCTCACAAGACCTGTAGCTCTTCAGATTCGGAAGTCGCTCAAGGAAGCTCCAATCGGTAAGCTGCCGACAGTCCTGCAGGTTCAAATGAATCAAATTTGGACAGCTCGCAAGGAAACTAAAATCGGTAATCTGCCTACAGTCCTGCAGGTTCAAGTCTGTCAAATGAGGAAAACTCTCAAGGAAGCTGAAGTCCATAATCTGACGGCAGCGATCCAGACCCAAATAAGTCAACTGCGTACAATGCTGAAGGAAGTTAAAATCGATAATCTGGTCACAGTACCCCACACTCAACCACATCAACTTCGGGCAATCGGCAAGGACACTCAAGTCGGTAAGCTGCCGGCATCCCCTCAAATTCAAATACGTCAAATGCGGAAAACGCTCAAGGAAGCTCAGATTCATAATCTGGGCGCACCCCTCCAGATTCAACTGAGTCAAAGAGGGGCAGCGCTCAAGAAAGCTCCAGTCGGCAATCTGGCTGCAACCCTCCAGATTCAAGTCAGTCAAATGCGGACAATGTTCAAGAAAACTAAAGTCAGTCGTCTGCGTGCAGTGCGCCAGATTTAACTCATTCAATTCCGGACAACTCGCCAGTAAGCTCAAGTCGGTAAGTTGCCCACACTCCCCCAAATTCAAATAAGTCAAATGCGGACAATGTGTAAGGAAGCTTAAGTCAGTAATCTGCCTGCAATTGCCCAGATCTAACTCAGTCAAATGCGGACAGTGTTCAAGGAAGCTAAAGTCAGCAATCCGCCTACACCCCATCAGATAGAGATGGGTCAAATTTGAAAACCGTGCAAGAAAGCTTGCGTCGGTAAGCTGCTTGCAATTGCTCAGATCCAAATCAGTTAGATTCAAGCAGCGCAGAAGGAAACTAAAGTCAACAATCCGGCTGCACCCCATAAGACCGAGAAAAGTCAAATGAGGGCAATACTCAAGAAAGCTTAGGTCGGTAACTTCCCAGCATCCTCCCAAATCCAGATAGGTCAACTTCGGACAGCTCTCAAGGAAACTCAAGTCAGTAATCTGTTCGCACCATATCAGGTCCAAATGAGTTAAATTGGGACAATATGCAAGGAAGCTTAAGTCGGTAATCTGCTCACACGAATTCAGATCCAATTCGATTAAATCGGGACAATGCTCAAGGGAGCTTAAATCGGTAATCTGCGTGCAACCGTACAAATCCAAGTGAGTTAGCCTCGGAAATTGACTGAGCAGCGTTATATCAAACTGTTGCTCTACGTCCTGATACCGAATTCGGGTGATCCGTTTTGCTAGGTCACCAAAATATTCGATGAGCGAAGGCAGCGAATGAAGTTTTAATTCGTTTGGAGATATAGTCCCGCTATTCAATCGGTCGATTAACTCCATTTCAGCGACTGCTTTTAACTCCGTTGAAACTAACCGCATCGTAAGCAGCTCTTTTGTATTCAAATATTTTGCAGTTAATATGTGAATATCCCGAGGCAATTTTGGGCATGCAGATTCAAAATCATTGAGAGTGCGGTAAATCAAAGCCGCTGCCAGTGCACAAAGGGGGATGATCAAGGTAAAAAGAGCCGCTACCCTTAGAGCAATTCCAATCCAGGAGGGTTTGTGATCTGTTGAACTCTTAAGTGCCAGGTTAGATTTACCATCGAGATATTCTATCTGATACGCGTCCTGGCCAAAATTGAAAAAATGCGTGGCGCCTCGTAAAAATCCGGCTTTCTCGTACGGGTGCGTCGTCTCCCCTTGATAAATCGGCGTGATCGCATTAAATTGCATAGAGGAAACCCAAAAGAAATTAATTTTTTAGGTAAAGTTATATATAAGAAATGTTTAATGCTACAATTAAAAAACACGTCCCCTGTATCGCTATATCCAGCTGAATGTGTTTTTGAGGGGTACTAGATGAACACCGTCTCAGGAAGTGAGAGGACGATCCCCGATTGTAAAGATGAACAACGTGAGACAGTCTGTTCCTGAGAGGAGGCAAATTTCGACAAACAAATCATATTTTTAGCCACTCACGATAACCGCCGCTTGAGTAGCTTTTCAGATTCGGACAATGTTGAAGGAAGCTAAAGTTGGTAATCTGGCTGCAATCCCCCAGATCCAGATGGGTCAAATCGGGACAATACTCAAGTAAGCTAAAGTTACTGGTCTGGCCGAACCCCATCATATACCTGTAGGCATTTGAGTCAGTAATCTGGCTTAACCCCTCGAGGCCGAGGTGCGTCAACTGGGGACAATAGCCAAGGAGGCTAAAGTAGGTAACCTGATAGCACCTCCCCAAATCCAGATGGGTCAAGTGCGGACAATACTCAAGGAAGCTTAAGTCGGTAATCTGCCTGCACCCCCACAGGCCGAGATGCGTCAATTGCGCACAATGCTGAAGGAAGCTAAAGTCGGTAATCCCCCAGCAATTCCATAGATTCAGATGAATTAGATTAGGGCAACGCTTTAAAAAGCTAGAGTCGGTAATCTTGTCACAGTTCCCCAGATCCAAAAGCGTCAAATGAGGGCAATACTTCAGGAAGCTCAAGTTGCTAATCTGATAGCAACCCGCCAGAACCAAATGCGTCAAATGCAGACAACGCTCCAAGAAGCTAAAATCGGTGATCTGCTCGCACCTTCCCAGATCCAAATAGGTCAAATTAGGGCAAAGATCAAGAAAGCTAAAATCGGTGATCTGCCTGCAGGCGGTCAGATCCAGATAAATCAAATGCGGACAGCGCTCTAAGAAACTAAAATCGGCAATCTGATGGCACCACCCCAAATCCAGATGCGTCAAATGCGGACAATGCTCAAGGGAGCTAAAGTCGGTAATCTCCCTGCAGTTATGCAGATGCAAATGAGTCAAATTAGGGCAATACTTAAGGAAACTTAAGTGGGTAATCTGGTTACAACTCCCCAGACCTAAATAAGTCAAATGCAGGCAACGCTCTAAGAAGCTAAAGTCGGTGATCTGCTTGCATTTACCCAGATTCAGATGAGTCAAATGCGGATAATCCTCAAGAAAGCTTAAGGTATCGACACAATCACAGCCTGTCAAATCCAACTCTTTCAACTTTGGAAATAGGCTTAGCAGCTCTACTTTAAACTCTTGCTTGACATCCTCATATCGGATTCGGGTGATCCGTTTTGCCTGGGTGCCAAAATACTCAGCAAGGGCGGGCAGTGAATGGATTTGCAAATCCTTCGGAGACATAGTGCCGCTATTCAATCGATCGATTAACTCCATTTCAGCGACAGCTTTTAACTCTAAGGAGACTAAACGCATCGCAAGAAGGTCTCTTGTACCCAGATATTTTACGGTCAATACGTGAATATCTCGCGGCAACTCAGAGCACAATGATCCCTTGAATTCAAAATCATCAGGAGAGGGGCGCATCAAAGTCTTTCCTACCTCAAACAAAGGAATTACCAGGGTGAAAAGAGCCGCTACCCCAAGAGCAACCCCAATCCAGGAAGGATCATGATCAGTTGCACTTTCAGGCACCGGGTTTAACGTACCGCCGAGATAATCAATCTGACACGCACCTTGGCCAAAATTAAAAGTATGCGAGGGGCTTCGACAAACTCCAGCTTCTTCATATGGATATTCTATCATTGCTTGAAAAACAGGAGCTATCGCATTGAATTGCATAAAAACCTTTTAAACCATTTAATTTAAATGCAACTATAAACAAACAACAATTAGATTTACAACGAAAACAAAAAAACTAGTTGAGAAGTAATTCAAAGAATAATGAGAACGTCCATCTACGCACGAGATGATACAGCTCTCAAAGGAAACGCCCTCTTTAAAAACCATCCCCAAACTGGAATTGAGGGATGGTTTTGTAGGAAGAGGACATTATCGAATTTGCACCATTCTGCCGTCACAATCCTTGTAGCTTTTCAGATTCGGACAGTGTTGAAGGAAACTCAAGTCGGTAATCCGCCTGCAGGATCCGAGATCCAGATAAGTTACCTTAGAGCAACGCCCAAGGAAGCTCAAGTCAGTAATCTGTCTACACGATCTCACCTCCAAATGAGTCAATTCAGGACAACTCGCCAGGAAGCTAACGTCGGTAATTTGATTGCAGTCATTCAGACTCAAATGAGTCAAATGGGGACAATGCTCAAGGAAGCTAAAGTCAGTGAGCTGGTAGCTTCCCCCAAGATTCAAATAAGTCAAATTCTTACAAAACTCAAAGAAGCCTAGGACTGAAGAAAGCTTAAGTCGCTAATCCGCTCACAATCGGTCAGATCCAAATGAGTCAAATTCGGAAAGTGCTCAAGGAAGCTAAAGTCAGTGAGCTGGTAGCTTCCCCCAAGATTCAAATAAGTCAAATTCTTACAAAACTCAAAGAAGCCTAAATCAACAATCCGGTAGCAACCCCTAAGATCCAGACGGGTTAAATTCGGACAGTACTGAAGGAAGCTTAAGTCGGCAATCAGATTGCGATCTTCCAGACTCAGATGAGTCAAATGCGGGCAATGCTTAAGAGACCTCAAGTCGGTATTCAACTTGAAATCCTCAAGACTCAAGTGCGTCAACTTTGGAAATCGGTCAAGCAATGTTGTATCAAATTGTTGATCTACGCACTCAGGGTTATGATTTCCGACGATGCGTTTAGCCACACCGCCACAAAAGTCGATAAGAGAAGGCAACGAAACTTGGCCAAGCCGTGTTATATCAAATGCTGGATCGACGTGCTGAGGGTACTGAACACGAATTCGAGTGATAAATTTTGCCCGGTCGCCAAAAAAGTCGATAAGAGAAGACAGCGAATAAAGTCGCAAATGGTTAAGAAATAGGCTTCCGTTATTCAATCGATCGATTAGTTCCATGTCAGCGACTGCTTTTAACTCTGCAGAAACTAGACGCATCGCGAGCAGGTCTTTTGTGCTCAAATATTTTGCAGTCAGTACGTGAATATCCCGAGGCAATTCGGGGCTCATAGATCCTTTAGATTCAAAATAGCGATTGCTCAGAGCCTTTGTTACCTTAAACAAGGAAATTGCTACGGTGGAAAGAGCCGCTGCCTTTAGAGCACCCCCAGTCCAGGAGGTTTCATCATCTGTTGGACTTTCAGGCAACAAGTTTGACATATCGCTGAGATATTCAATCTGATAAGCATCTTGGCCAAAATTAAAAGTATGCGAGGGGCTTCGACAAACTCCAGCTTCTTCATATGGATATTCTATCATTGCTTGAAAAACAGGAGCTATCGCATTGAATTGCATAAAAACCTTTTAAATCATTAAATTTAAATGCAACTGTAAGCAAACAATGATTAGATTTACACCGAAAACAAAAAAACTAGTTATTGATTTATCTGGGCTTTACAGCGTAAATTCTTGCAGGAAGTGTGGAGTGTAAATGAAACCTGCGTGAGCCAACCTGTTTCTGCGAAGCACCCAATTTAAAACACTTTCGTAAACACTCAGAAGAGACGTTGGAAGAACAATAAGAGCGTCCGCTTGTCCAAGCCTTGAAGAGGCTCGGAAAACAAACGCCCTCTGTGGAGACCGCCCACAAACTGCAATCGATGGATTTGAGTTCGCGAACAGCTTTATGAGAGCTTATTAGCCAATGTTATTGAATTCTCACCCCCACATAATGACCATTCCTTACACGGCGTTTCACATATTGTGGTTCTATTTCATAGAACTGATCGTAGTCAACACCCATATCCAGATACATCAAATAAAAATGATTAGGTACCGTAATTTCATTCATCCACACACAACCCCTTATATCCAGATGGATCAAATTCGGAAACTGTTCAAGGAAACTTAAATCGACAATCTTTATACACCTCGTTAGTTTCATATGACTTAAATTCGGACAACCCGCAAGCAGACTTGAACTGGTAACATTCTCGCACACCGACAGATTCAAATGAGTCAAATGCGGGCAACGCTCAAGGACCCATATCCAGATACATCAAATAAAAATGATTAGGTACCGTAATTTCATTCATCCACACACAGCCCCTTATATCCAGATGGATCAAATTCGGAAACTGTTCAAGGAAACTTAAAT
>NZ_CWGJ01000005.1:118102-136129 GCF_900000175.1 Estrella lausannensis | reverse complement strand
GAGTCAAATGCGGGCAACTCGCTAGGAAACCTAAGTTATTACCTTGATAGCCTTTCAAACCCAGCTCTCTCAGCCTTGAAAATTGACTTAGCAAAGTTACATCAAATTCTTCCCTAAATTCCTCATACCGAAGTCTGGTGATCAATGTTGCCCGCTCGCCAAAGTAATCGATAAGGGAAGGCAAAGAGTTGAGTTGTAAATCACCAGGAGATAAGGTCCCTCTATTCAATCGGTCAATTAACTCCAGCTCCGCGACTGCTTTTAACTCTCGTGAGACTAAGCGCATCGCAAGCAAGTCTTTTGTGCTCAAATATTTTGCAGTCAGTACGTGAATATCCCGAGGCAATTCGGGGCTCATAGATCCTTTAGATTCAAAATAGCGATTGCTCAGAGCTTTTGCTACCTTAAACAAAGAAATTGCTACAGCGGAAAGAGCCGCTGCCTTTAAAGCACTCCCAGTCCAGGAGGTTCCATGATCTGCCAAACTTTCAGGCACCAAGTTTGACATACCGTTAAGATATTCAATCTGATAAGCATCTTGGCCAAAATTAAAAAAATGAGTGGCCCCTCTTAAAAATCCAACTTTCTCGTAAGGGTGCTTTGTCTCCCCCTGATAAATCGGGGATATCAGATTGAATTGCATAAAAATTCCATTTATAATTTTAGTATTCAATATTATTAAACATAACAAATTAAAAACAATCAAAAAAACTTACCTAATAAAAAATTCACCTCCGGCTTTACTAAATAAATCTATTCTCTTGTTTCCACCTGTTCATCCTCATTAAATAAACAGCGCCCACATTATTGAAGATGTAATCGCGCGCTGTATTGACAAGGACAATTAAGACTTGGGAAAGAGTGTCAATTCATTAAAAACCAGACTATTCGGCAGTTACCTGCGCGATCCCACGCGATGAGATGACTTGTGATAGAGAACTGCTGCAAGGAGAGATTTGCTTTTATAGCTTTGAAAACACACTCGCGGCTTTTGCGGACCATCGAAAAGCCGTGGCTGCAAGAATATAATGAGGGCATCCCTAGTCCAAGCCCTGATCAAGCCCTCGTAAAGAACGCCCTCCTTAGAGACAGACCGCCCACGAACTGTAATCGATGGATTTGAGTTCGCGAACAGCTTTATGAGAGCTTATTAGCCAATGTTATTGAATTCTCATCCCCACATAATGACCGTTCCTTACACGGCATTTCACATATTGTGGTTCTGTTTCATAGAACTGATCGTAGTCAACATTCACATCCAGATACATCAAGTCCGAATAATTGTTAGGTACCCTAATTTCATTCATCCACACACAGCCCCTTATATCCAGATGGATCAAATTCGGAAACTGTTCAAGGAAACTTAAATTGGCAATACTCATACACCTTATTAGTTTCATATGACTTAAATTCAGACAACACACATGGAAATTTGAATTATTAATTTCTCTGCAATTGGAAAGATCCAAATAAGTCAATTGAGGGCAATCCTGAAGGAAGCTCAAGTCGACAAGCCCACGGCACCCCTTTAGATCCAAATGAGTTAATTTCGGAGTATTCAAAGGAAATCTTGAGCCGTTCATATTTTTGCACCCGCTTAGATCCAGATGAGTCAAATGGGGACAATGCTGGAGGAAGTTAAAATCGGTGATTTGTTCGCACCATCTTAGATCCAGATGAGTCAAATGAGGGCAATGCTCAAGAAAGCTAAAATCGGTAATTTGTGTGCACGCCAGCAGACCCAGATAAGTCAAATGCGGACAATGCTGGAGAAAGCTAAAATCGATAATTTGTGTGCACGCCCGCAGATCCAGATGAGTCATATGAGGGCAATGCTCAAAGAAACTAAAGTCAGTAATTTGTGTGCACCCTCCCAAATTCAGATCAGTCAAATGAGGGCAATGCTCAAGGAAGCTAAAGTCAGTAATTTGCCCGCAGTCATTCAGACTCAAATGAGTCAAATGGGGACAGTGCTCAAGAGAGCTCAGGTCGGTAATTTGTGTGCACCATCTTAGATCCAAATGAGTC
Source organism: Estrella lausannensis (assembly GCF_900000175.1). Classification (NCBI taxonomy): domain Bacteria; kingdom Pseudomonadati; phylum Chlamydiota; class Chlamydiia; order Parachlamydiales; family Candidatus Criblamydiaceae; genus Estrella; species Estrella lausannensis. The sequence goes on along the minus strand of NZ_CWGJ01000005.1, from coordinate 134,101 downwards.
AAATGGGGACAATGCTCGAGGAAGCTTAAGTCGGTAAGCTGGCTGCACTCGTTCAAGTTCAAATGAGTCAGATACGGGCAATGCTCGAGGAAGCTTAAGTCGGTAATGTGGCTGCACCCTGTCAGATTCAGTTGAGTCAAATGGGCACAACCAGCAAGAAAACTCAAGTTATTATTGGCTCGATAGCCTGTCAAATCCAATTCTTTCAACATTGGAAATTGACTGAGCAAACTTCCATCAAATTGATGCTTTACATCCCAATATCGAATTCGGGTGATCTGTTTTGCCCGGTCGCCGAAAAAGTCGATAAGGGAAGGCAAAGAGTAAAGTTGCAAATCACTGAGAGCTGTAGTTCCCCTATTCAATCGCTCGATTAACTCCATTTCCGCGATCGCTCTTAACTCTATTGAGACTAACCGCATGGCAAGCAAGTCTTTTGTATTCATAAATTGTGCAGTTACTACGTGAATATCTGTAGGCAAATCGGGAATTGGTGGTAACTCGGGCAATAAAGGTAATTGGGGAATAAGCGGCAGCTCGGGCGATAAGGGCGGCTCGGGAATGAGCGGCAAACCGGGAGATAAAGATCCTACGGGTTCAAAATGATTGAGAGCGCGGTAAATCAACGTCGCCGCCAGCGCAAAAAGAGGAATTATTACTGTACAAAGAGCCGCTACCCTGAGCGCGATTCCGATCCAGGAAGGCTTATGATCTATCGAACTTTTAAGAGCCAAGGCTGACTTACCATCGAGATATTCAATCTGATAAGCATCTTGGCCAAAATTAAAAAAATGAGTGGCCCCTCTTAAAAATCCAACTTTCTCGTAAGGGTGCTTTGTCTCCCCCTGATAAATCGGGGATATCAGATTGAATTGCATAAAAATAACCTTGAATATTTAAATAGAGCTTATTGTAACCAAAAAAAGTGATTTAAGTAAATTACTAAAAACAAATTAATTATTGCCATTTTCCAAATCACATTATTAACTTATCACAAATTATCCTTTAACAAACTCGTGCAACAACGCGCCCGCTGAGCGACAGTGTCCACACCACCGAAGATGTAATCGCCTGCTGTTTTGACAAGACCAATTTAGACTTGGGAAACGGTGTCAATTTATTAAAAGCCAGGCTATTCGGCAGTTGCCTGTGCGCCCTCAAGCCTCGATAAAGTCCTGCTCTCGCAAAGAAAATTGCCCCTTCCCGTAAAGAGTATTTCTAACAGAGGAAGAGTTGGAAGAATAATGAAGGCTCCCCTTATCCAAGCTCGCGGGCGGGTCTTCAAAGGGGTGTTTGAAAGTGCTGTTGATCAATTTTAAGCCAAAAGATCAAGAAAGAGACCCTTGCGGATGTCTAAGGGGATTTTAGGGAAGGGCACCGCACTGGTTTTTGCCGCAGCAAAGGCTTTAGAAAACTCTTTTAAAGCATTTCCGGCCGAAACAACGGACGCCACTTCTTGACAGTCGGGCCGGAGATCATGAACAGCCCATCGCCCCGATAGTGAATCGTTTTAGGAAATTTAGGAGAGGTGGCCACGTGCGCTTTCACCACCTCAAAGACAAACAGGCTATATTTTTTGATCAGGCTCGAGTCGACGAGCTTGCACTCAAAATTGGCGTAACACTCTTGGATGAGGGGGGCTTTGACAGCTTGTCCCGTCAGAGGCGTGAGGTTGAACTGCTTAAATTTATCGACATCCCTGCCCGAGCAATTTCCGATGCCGACGACTTTATCGGCGATCTCCACCGTCGGCACATTGAAGACGCACTCCCGGCTTTTGCGGATCATCGAAAAGGTGTGGTTCTCCGTCCAGATATAACAGCCGATGAGCGAGGGTTCGAACTCCATGATCATATGCCACCCCATCGTCATGATATTCATCTCCCCTTTCAAACAAGAGGAGACCAAGACAATAGGACCCGGCTCTAAAAAGCGGCGTACATTGGAGACCGGAAAGTCTTTTTTTGTATAGCGTACCATGATCTTCAGGGTATTGTTTTGTTAAAAAAGAGCTGAAGCCTCGGCATAAGCTCGCGGATACCTTCAGCCATACCCCAAGGAATCGATTAATGCAAATAGGCCAAGAGCCTATCAAAATGGGGACAGGGGATGGAAAGAGTGCACATCACCTAAGAAATATTTCATGGTTAGCCGCTAGTAAAAAGTGCTCCATCCTACCGCTCGGCAATATGCGCATTTGACCTATTTTAAGGGACTTTCAGCGCAGTACCACACTCTTTAATCTAATTTATTAAGATTTAACAAAACATCGAATTACCAATAAATTTTAAAAATAAATTGAGATGCTTTAAAATAGAGTGAGTACGAGTTGCTACCAAGGATGGTGCTGCAATGGAGCTAAAGAGGGAACACCTGGGTCAGAAAATCTATGCTGACACTGCAGAGCAATCGAAATACGCCGACTGGAAGACCGTAGATGCCAAAAAGAAAGAGGTGTCCTTCAAAGGATTAAACTTTAAAGTCATAGAAAAAAAAGAGCACAAGCTTAAGCTCTTCTCCCTCAAAAGAATCGGCAACATCTGTCTGGGGGTGTTTTGCACGGTTTCCACACTGGGGCTTGCTCTTTTTTCAAAAACCATCAGGCAATGTCTCTCAGGCAGAGAGGTGGTTAGAATCCTCAAAGAGGATTACGACAAAGAGTATGTAGACAAGATATTGAAATACCTGCCGACACCCTCGCTGGACTCCAAAGGTAAAGCCCCAGACGACGAGCTCTATAAACTTTCAGCACACGACTTCCTTCTGAACTATATCAACGACCCGAATCTTCGTGATTCGCTACAAATCGATCCCAAAAAAATTCTCGAGTTGTATGAGCGGCTCTCCCTGATGTCCAAAGAAGATGGCTCGTGGGTCGACGGCATTGATCTGGAGCTATTGCCCCAGCCGGAGAATATCCTGGAAGAGGAGGACCACCTCATCGAGGATTTGAGAAAGAAAATTCTAACGAATGTGCTGCTCAAAAATGACAAAGAGATCGATACCGATGCAGAAGAAGAGTGGATCAATCCCGAGCAGCGCATCAAGCCCGATGCTGCCGGAGAGCACTACCGGTTTGTGCCCATTCAAAATCAAACCCCGCCCAACGCCAATATCTTGTTCCAGATAGTCGCGGATGAATTTGGAGCGTCCTCTGAGCTTGAAGGAAGCCAATCCAAGTTAATGGTCGCGAATTTACTGAATTATATGCAAAGCGCCAATCAAGCAGGGGCCGTTTATTCCGACAAATTAATCAATGAACTTAAAAATGCCGTCGATCTGTCCAGTTCCGGCACCACTTCTAAGGCCGTCATAGCTCAATCTAAAAATCAAATCAAAGAAGCCATCAATCAAAACAAGCCCACGTTGATTATGGGGGGATGGGTCGGAGCTCCCTTTGGTCATGCGATTTACTACGAGGTGATTCCGGCAGGCAATGGTGAGGTCAATTTCCGCCTCTACAATACAGGAGCCGGAATCAAGCACCACATGTCTGTTCGCGACGGTGACGCCATCAAATACCAGCCCTATTGTGAATGGAAAGGGATTAAAGAAGAAAACATCCTCTCGGATGGTTTTCTTAAAGCAGTCAACGAGATGACGACAAACGCCAAATTCAGCAACGGAAATCCGACAAATTATGGAGAAGAAGACGTCTATGTCGGCTTGAAAAAGATCCTAAATCCCTCTTCAGAGTCCCATGCGGAAGATTTCAACGTCAAAAGCGACATGCTGATGTCCCCGCAGCGCTCCGGCGTCTGCTCTTCCAGATCGCTCCTGGCATGGGCGAGGTCCAATATGAGCGCAGCGGAATACAAACGCTTCAAGAGCGATTACAAACTCCAGATGCTTAGTGATTTTGTCAAATCCCAGGCCGACAAACCCCACATCGAACCAAAAGATTGGCGACTGATACAAAAAGCTCATCAATCCATATCCCGTGGAATCGTCAAGCTGTATGAGCAGAAGCTCGTCGGCAACGACTACATAGAAAGTGTTTTGGGCCCTCTGCAAGAGACAAGAGACTGGATCAAAGCCAACAAATCTTGCATCGTTGTGCAGCATGCCCACAACATCGATTTTCAATATGTCAAGAGCTCCTCAGATACTTCGTTCAACAACGTCCACTCTCTTAACCTACCGCTGCATGAGCTGGCTAAAACCGAAGCTGGAATCAACTTGGACGGAACCAGCTTCGTAGTCGAGGCGTTTAGAGGGTTGAAAGTAAACAATGAAGCCCTAATTGCCGAAGAGCTTACCAAAGCAAGCGCCATCGCAAAAAACGCATGGCACACAAGGGAAGATATCGCCTTGCACGCCGGACTTGTCGACCTTGTCAGGAAAATTCCCTTGGAAGCTGACTTTTGGCAAAAGGCAGCAAAGAACGATCCGAAAAAAGCGGAAGCCCTCATTTCAGAGCTTGGCGTCTTATCAAGCTATTTCATGAAAAGCTGCTTCACGGTTCCCCAGGCGGAGACGATCAATCCGGAAAAGATCTATGTCATGAATAAGATGATCTATTTGCAGCATCTTATATGCCGGCAAGGACATCCCAACTCACCTTGGAACGAGGTAGAGATGCCCGATCCCATTGTCGACAAAGCCTGCAAATTTCCTGACAAGAAGATGAAACAAGAGATGGCATTAATTAAAAAGGCGGCAGATAGTCACGTCACTAAATACGTGAACCAAGGCGGCAAGCAAGTTGCCTTAAATCCCCTCCGCTTCTTCGACTCACGGGTTGTTACCGGTAACCCGGAGTCGACAGGAGTGCGATTCGGCATGGAAACGGAGAGTCACAAAGTCGACAACCCCGTCGAAGATATCATCAGGAAACAGTACCCTGAGGTAGTGGCCTCATTGCAAAATTCCGATCCGCAGTTCACCTCCCTGCCCAAGAAGTGCCAGGATGCGCGGATTTTCACAAGCGATAACCTTCCTGACTGGATCAAAGCGATGCGCGACACCTCCATGTGCTATCAGCACATGGCAAAAGCGGGTGTGGGCCCTCTTAAAGAACTTGACCGCGATGCCGACATCACCCCCACTTACAAATTCCAGGATGAAATAAATGAATCTAAATCGACGGTTTTCATCTCCCTGAAAGGGGTCAACGAAGATATCTACGACAATCCCGTGGCTAAACGGGTCAGAGAGGAAAAGCTTGCCTTCCTTGGCAACTATACCGATGAACCCTCTCCATTCTTGAAGGCATTTTATAATTTGTCCCTCTACTCTTCCGACCACAAAGAGGGCGCGCTAACGCAAGCCACGCTTGCCGACCGCATGAAAGATTTCGAAAAATTCGGCAATGACCCTGAATTCAAAGAGATGCTTCGCTGGTTTTCAACAGGGCCTCTCGGCCAATTGGAAGCTCTGGAGTACTTTACGAACCATCCGGAAAAGCTGAAAGAGAGAGACTACCAGGTCCTTCTGCATATGAGCATTTTTGGAGAACACTTAGAATCCAATTTAAAAGTTAAGGGATTCGAAAAGACTCTCAGCACCTTTATCGAAAAAAACTACCAGTTCCTGGCCGATGAAAACACCCTTCAACCGGCTGTTTTTCTTTTGAAAATCTCCTCTCAGCTGAAAAGCTTCTGCCCCGCAGAGCCCTTTTTCAAAGGGACGATGCAGCAACTTCAAAAACTGTCGGAAACAAAAGGCCTTGAACCGGAGGTAAAAAGTATTATTTTCGCCGAGACGGTCAGGGAACTTGGCATGAAGGAGAGCCTCACCGAAGGCGAGATCAGGAAGCTGATCTCTTGCTCCATCTACTTAAGGGAAAATAAGATCGAGAGCAAAAACCAATCGGATCCCGACACCCTGAAAAAAGCTGCGGAAGCGGTCATCAAGCATGCCACGTCGATCAAAAAAGCTCTTGAGAGCGGAAATCCGAACCAGGCGCTGTTAAATGGCATTCTAAAAGATTTGAGGCCGACAGCGGAAGCGAAAGTGTGGCATATCCAGGGTGCACAAGACAAGTTCCCCTCCTTCACAACCGATGATGAGGAGCTGCAGCTCCATCCGCTGCGCTCTGAGTTGCAGTCGAAGGAAGGATTTAATCTCATACCGCAAGCTATCCGCAACAACCCTCTTTTCACACTGAATTTTCCAGGTGTTGAACGGGCGCAAGTTCACTCTGGCGGGGTCTATTCATTTCAAGACGCTAATCAAAACGAGATCTTTGTCTCCATGAATGGTGACGCTCTCGTGATAGAAAAGCAAATGAAGCACCTCACTAAAGGCGATGAATTTTATCAACTGATCCCGCCCTCTGCCATACTCCAGGAGAGTAAAGAGGGAAATGTGGAGAGCCTGCTGGGAAGCCGTACCATCGCTCAGGATTATGCTCTTTGGCAATCCATGGAGCCTCAAGAGGGGGGGAAGTGTTCGGTCTTTGCACTGGATCAGAAAACAGGCGCTCTCCGCTATGAAATCAAGGCACAAAAGAGCGATGGATCAAACACCGCTTTAAAGCTCGGAGAAGTCCTTGAGTTGCCGGGAGGTCTCAAACTTGGAAAAACCTCGAACCTCCTGACGCATTTCGAAGACCCTTCCTACATCCACGAGTGGTATGACGCCCAAGGGAAGCTCGTCAAGCTGGAGCTGCCCCGCTTTCAACTGGAGTTCAATATCAACTCTTCCAAACAACTGATGTGCGAAGAATTTCCGGGTTTCTTTCTAAGCCCGGCAAAAACCATTCCGAAACTGGGCCCAAACCCCCACTTCATCGCTTTAGAGAATGCGGAAGGAGCATGCAAAGTGCTGCTGCCGCGCCAAAATACCCAAGCGCCACAAACCAAAGAGGTGCTGCTTGCCCGCTATGAACTGGAGAGGGATCTTGAAAGGGGCAACAAATCTTTGCAAAAATACCACGTGTACGATTTGAACGAGCAAGGAGCACTCACACAGAAGTCCAGGGAAGCCAACCTTCATTTAGCTGAAGTGCTTGCGACAACCCAGCAATATAATAAAGCTGTCCGCCTGCTGAATGCAGTGGGAGATAAATTAACACCCTTTACACCCGCCGAAAAAAAGAGTCTTGAGAATATCACGCATATCGAGGAAGTGACCGGCGACAAAAGTGGCAACGCCATCGCGATCCGTGTGCTGGCGCACTACTTGCTTTTTAAAAATGCCACGTTCAGCCATCTGGAGATCGCTCCCGGCCAATTGGCATCTCTCAGGGGAGAGTATAGCCTCTACCTGGATCATTTCAACAATCTCACAGCATTTAAGCTGTCAAAAGATCAGGAAATATTCCTTCTGAAGGCTCTTCTTGAAGACCAGTTCGAGCCGGCCCATTATCTGCGGCTTAAAGAGCTTGATCCTGTAGCTGCCCAAGATGTGAAGGTTTCAACTTCGAACAATCCCCCTGTCAAGAACTCTGACCCTCACGCGGACATCGACAGCTGCGATCTTAGGGCTTACTACGCCAAAGATTACACCTTTGACCAAAAGCTTATCACTCGCCTCTCGGAAAACATCGATATCTTCTTCGGTCACTACTATGAACTGGCGCGCGCAGGAGGAGCTCAGGAAAAGAAAAAAATTCAGGATTCGATTCCCTTTTTGCTGACTGCCGATCAGGGAAAGTACTCAGGACAAGCGAAGATCCTGGAGGCCGTCCTTGCAAACCCCAGTGCATTTAAAAAAATCCCGGACAATTCCTGGGATCAAAAAACTAATGAAAAATGGATCAAAGAGGTGCGCACTGCAGCGAAAGCGCATGCTAAAAAAATGCAACAGACAGTGAAGCCGCCTCCCCTCTTATACAAAGACATCACTCCAGACAATTTCCGCCTGGAGAAGCCCAAGGGAGCCCCTGCAGAGGTCACTGTCGATTATTCCTCGGAAGCTGTCGGTACCTCCTTAGGCGTTTGGAGCTCGGTATTCCCCTGCTTCTTAGAAAACAAAGTCACAGCAGACCCAAACCAAGTGGATGCCTATAAAAAGACAATCGGCGCCATTCAGCTTGCCGATCCGGTGGCACAAAAAGAGCAGGCGCGCCTCCTCAAGGATATCGACTCACTACCCGCCGGCACCAATTTCACATTCAACAGCGACGAAAAGCACCTCCAAAAGGCACGAGGATTTCTCGGGATATACACTGAGGAGAAGCAAGCCGCTGAAATTAACCTGCTCACGATGCGCAAAATTTTCGACCTGGTCTGCCTCGAAGACAAAGAGAATCTGACACGCCTTGAAACTGACCTGATCCGGATGGCCAACGAACAATCGGAGATTGCCGAAGAGAAGAACCTCAGCGCGATGATGAAATTTTCCGGCAAAGATAAGGTGATATCCCTCGATGAGCTGATTGTCTTTTACGCCCGCGGCAACCCCGGAGCCCTCTTAGCAAGAAACCCGGCTCTGACACCCGAGACTGCCGGCAACATATTTCAAATGGTCGAAGCGTACCTGATGACATCGACAAGAGACCAGCAAAGAACCCGGGCTGAAGATAAGTGGCAAAAGCTTGAAGCTTTGGGCGAATACGACTCTCCCATGGCGCAGGATCTGATGAACGAACTTGCCAGTCAATATACAGCCAAGCGCCAGTATACCCCCAAAGACCACCCGGCATATCTTGCCTTTGAGCACTACTCTAACGTGCTGATGCGCCCGGCCCAGGTGGAGAAGCTCGACCTTTTCCTGAAAGGAGGCCATGACAAGCTGATCATGGAAATGATCATGGGCTCGGGAAAATCCAAAGTCCTCCTCCCTCTCTTAGGATTGCTGAGAGCCAATGGCGAGAACATCTCGATGCTGATTGTTCCCCAGCCGCTCTTTGAGAGCGTCTCTCAAGATACACAGAATATCTTGCAGTCGTTTGGGCAAGCGCTCAACACCCTGCACTTTGATCGGGATACCAAATTTTCCAAAGCTTCACTGCAAACAATACTCGACTCTCTTGAACGCATTCAGGAGAACAAAGAATGCCTTGTCATGACAAGCAAGAGCGTCCAAAGCCTCCTTCTAAAATTCGTCGAGAAAGGGTTTGAGCATTTCACCAGCGAGAACAGGCTGAAGGAGTTTCCGGAAGATTTGGCCATCATGGGTAAAATCATCACCCTTCTCGAAAAGAGCGGCTACCCAATGATTGACGAAGCGGACTACATTCTGAACGTTCTGCATGAAGTTTGTTTTAGCAGCGGGCAAAAAGGGACCCCGGATCGGAAGGAATTTGAAGTCATCTCCGAGATTTTCAGTGTGGTCTATCAAGACCCTGAGATTAGAAGCCTTGCCCGGCTCGACTCCAATCCCACAGACAGCAAAGGAGCCATACCCCTTACGGAAGAGCTCTACTTCAGCTCCGTGCAAAATGTTCTTACCGATAAGGTGATCGAGCGCTTTAAAACGATGAAGTTCGAGTCCAGTGACCTCACTAACAAACTCAATGGCTTCATCAGCTCCATGAAGGACGAAGACAGAAAGCTTCTCACCGATTATCTCGTAAGGAACAAAGACAACCTCAAGGCAAGCCAGCAGTTTTTCAACAACCTCGACCCCGACCTCCAAGATATTTTTGCTCTTGCCGGAGAGGAACTCTCCCACCTGCTCCCTTTCACACTGTGCAAAGTGTGCGACGTGAAGTACGGGCTCGACTACGACGAAAAGACCAACAAAGTGAAAAGCCCCATCGCGATTCCCTTTGCGGCGGCAAAAGTCCCGAGCAGCGGCTCGCAGTTTGCCAACACCCATATCACGATGAACTACACTTTCCAGACTTACATGAAAAATGGAGTCACCTTTGATCTTGTCGAAGAGCAAGTCAAAACGCTGCAGTCCCAAGCAACAAGAGAGATGATCTCCAACAAGGAGCTCACGCTCAACGACACTAAAGCATGGCAGGCGCTCTCTGCCCTGAAAGAGGGTCTCAATATCCCCTTTAAATACAGTCCCGACCATATTCAGGAGCTTGTCGACCACATCAACGGCAATCCTGATATCAAACTGGAGTTTGTCACGAACATCATCCTCCCTCAAATGGAGGTGTTCCCCTCCAAGATCAGCTGCAACCCGCAGAATCTGATCGCCATGTTCAAGGACGTCTCCGGTTTCACGGGAACGCTCTGGAATTCTCTCAGCATGCACCATGCACTGAAGCCTGAAGCCGACCCCGGCATCGATTCCAAAACCCTGATGACTCTCTTCAATAACAGCCGCATGGATGTCGTCGAAATTAAGGAAGGCTCCTCTACCTCGATGCTAAACAGCTTGCAGTCGATGAATATCGACTACGAAATGATCGCGGACGCGGGAGGCTATTTCAAAGATAAAAGCAACACCGAGATCGCGCACCTGATGAAGGATCTCAAAGGCAAGGATGTCGTCTGCTATAAGGGACAGCAGGTGATCACCCACAAAGACGGCGAGATCCCGCTCTCTGAGTCCAATCTGACGGCCGAAGACAGACTGACATTCTTAGACCAAAGCCATACGACGGGCGCCGACGTGCCGCAAAAAAGGGATGCCATCAGCCTTGTCACCGTCGGCCATAACATGCTGCTGCGCGATTTACTCCAAAGCGTGTGGCGCCTGAGGGGACTGGATAAATCGCAGAAGGTGCGCTTCGTCATCAGCGAAGAGGTGAGCGGCATCATCCGGCAAACTCTAAACTTAAAACCCACCGATCCCATCCACTTCGATGAGATCTTAAGTTTTGTCATCATCAACCAGGCTCTGCAGCAAGGACAAGACAATTACAAGGCGCTGAAACAACAGCTCGACTTGATACCGCAAACGATTTTGCTTCAAGTGCTTCTAAATGAAGAGATCAAGCCGGAAGCCAAACTCCAGGCCTTTGTCTTCCTTAAGGAAGAGTGGGTCAAACCGACAAACCTACCGGCCAGGGAGCGCTATGGAAAACAGCCGGCGATGATGGACAGCCAGGAAGTCATCAAGGGAGACTATCAGGCCAGCATCGACAAGATCAATATGCTCTTCACTAAGATGCCCTGGCTCGAGGAGGTGGGACTTTCCAAGGCCAAATACCTTGGCCAGGCAGAGGAAATCGTCAGCCACTTGAAAAATAACGTTCCTAAAGAGCTCCCCTCCCCCGCAGGCGACCTCGACAGCGATCAAACGGTCGAAGTGGAGGTAAAAGCCGAGACAGAGACACAAACGGAGCTGGAAACAGAAGAAGCGAGCGCGAAGCCCAGCCCTGAAAAGCAAGGCTTCTTCAGATCCACCCAAGGATTTACGAAGTATGGCACCTTCCAAAACTTCTTAAAACAGCCTATTAGCCCCTCCGACAATCAATTTGAAAAAAATTTCTACTGCAAAAACCAAGACTCTTCCTGTCCGTCTTTCTCTTTAAAATCCTACCTGGAGAGCGACCCGAAACTAAAAGGCCTCTCTTCAGCTTTCGAAGGAATCGACATCACCGCCAATATCCTGGATTGGACCTATAAGGGAGACAAGCTCGAGGCGTCCCATTTTAATTTATTTGGAAACCACTCCCCTTCGATCCACCACCTGGATATCAGAGAGGGGAAAATCACGGTGATGAGCGCTGAAGAGGCGCAATCTAAGCGCTCAGCAGATGAGTACTATAATTTGACGCTGGGCTTTAACGACCCATCAAAACAGCTCACCGAAAGCGAAAGACTGAAGATCGTCAAGATCAAGTTCTTAAATGGAGAGTCGCAGTATAGCCCGGATGAAACGGAGCTGTTGAAGAAATGGCTGCAAAGCCAAGGCCCCAAAAAGATGCAGGACTTCTATGAAAATTACGTCCTCGCCGGAGATAACAAAAAGCCGAAGGCCGACGCCTACCGCAGCGGAGCCAACTCTCTTAAACAACTATTCAGCGCAGCTTAAAATGCTCGTCCATAAATCATTAAGAGACAGGGTATAAAAAAATTTCTATCAAATCTTAGAACAAGAGAGCGACCGTCCAAAGAGCTTTTGACAGACAGCTCTCGATAAGATACAATAGCGCCATTCAAAAGGGATTTTCTACAAGGATAAGCTATGTACCCGGGAGAGAGATTCAACAGCATCAGCCATCTAATCGGGGCTGTTCTCGCGCTGGTCGGGTTTGGAGCCCTTCTAACCGTTGCTCTCCAGCATCATGATATCTGGATGCTCACTAGCTACTCTATTTTCGGCTTCACGCTAATTCTCCTCTATACAGCCTCCACCCTCTACCACAGCTTCCACCCTCCGAAACTGAAACGAATCTTTCAAAAGCTCGACCACGCATCGATCTACCTACTCATCGCCGGTACATACACCCCCTACTGCCTTCTCCCTTTGAGGGACACCTCAGGCCCCTTTGTCCTGACCATCATATGGTCGCTTGCCATCTTCGGCATCCTCATCGACACTCTCTCTGCCAAGCGCAGGGAGGTGGTGCAAATCAGCATCTACCTAATCATGGGGTGGTTTGCCATCACTGAATTTGATCAGATATTAGCCAAAATCCCCTTTCCCGGGGTTGTCTGGCTGACCATCGGGGGCGTGGCCTATACCCTCGGAATCATCTTTTACATCCTGAGCCACCACCAAATGCTCAAACACTCCCATGGAATCTGGCATATTTTTGTTCTGACAGCTTCCATCTGCCACTTCATCTCGATCATCGGCTACGTTCATTAAAGGGCTACTCTAATCTCTTCTCAATAGACAAGAAGAAGAGTACGTGCATACAATGGAAACACATCAAGATCTGGAAACTACTGTGGGTATAAAATGAACAACACAATCGGGATCTCTCTTTGCTGGATCGTCGTAAAAGATATCGAAGCAGCGATCAAATTCTACACCGAGACCGTCGGTCTCAAGCTGAAAGACTATAGCCCTGAATTTGGCTGGGCAGAGCTTGCGGGGGCGGAAGGATCTATTTTGGGGATCACCAAGGAGAATCCGGAGTTTGGCTCGAAAGCGGGCACTAACGCTGTTGTCACCATCACCGTCGAGAGCATCGAAAAAGCCCGCGAGGAGTTCTTGCAAAAGGGCGTCAAGCTAGTCGGCGAGATCATGGAAGTGCCCGGCCACGTCAAATTGCAGTCTTTCCAAGACAAAGACGGAAACAGTTTCCAGCTGGCAGAGATGCTCGAGGGGAAATAAGCTAGGTAAGGCGCCATGTCTCAAGCGCGATTTTCTTGATGAAAGTCGCGTCATGAGAAACAGCCAAGAGCGCACCCTCGAAAGCAAGAAGCGCCTTTTCGAGCGCTTCCAGGGTCTTCAGATCCAGATGATTGGTCGGCTCATCCAGAAGCAAAATATTCGGACGCTCAAGGATTAAGCTTAAAAGCATCATCCTTTTCCTCTGACCCACGCTGAGCGTATAGAAGGGGCGCCGAATAAGCTCAAATCCTCCCAAATCCGCTTTGCCAAGTTCCCTCAAAAGCCCCTCTTCATCGAGGCGAAAGCACTTCTGAAAATAGGCTGCCGGCGTCTCGTGCAGAGGAATACGCTCCGCCTCCTGATCAAGATAGGCGATTTTAGAGCCGGAGGAGAAGTAGACGGCGCCGTCATCGGGAAGAAGCTCCCCGGCTGCCATCTTCAAGAGGGTGGTCTTTCCCGATCCGTTCGGACCCTGCATGAGCACACGGCCCTTTCTGACGAGGGTGCCGCTGAAGTCCTTGAAGACCTCTCTGCCCTCAAACGTTTTTGAGATGGCAGAAAACTCCAAAGCGACCTCAGACTTAAGGCAGCAGGGCTCAAAATAGAGCCCCGTAATTCCCTTGGGTCTGGGATGCTTCATCGGACTCTCTTCGATGGCCTGAAGCTTTCCCTTCAGCATGCTGATATTTCTCTGCTGGGACTTCTGGAAGTTGCCGCCGCGGTGATCATACCCCATCTTATTGCTGTCTTTGGGAGGGGTGGCTTTCGGAGAGGAGAAAGTCACAGCTTTAATCTCCCGGATGAGGGCTTTCCGCTCTTCTTCTTGCTCTTCGTAGGCCTTGATCTTCTGCTGCAGGCGCCGCTCTTTCTCTTCCAGGTAGTCGTCATACGTCCCGGAATATGAGATCAGCCTCCCCTCTTCCAGCTCAGCCAGCCGGTTGCAGGCCTCATTTAAGAAGGAGCGATCGTGCGAGACTACGATAGTGGCCCCTCTTCTTGTTTTCAGTCTTTTTCTAAGCCAGTCAGTGCTTGCCGGGTCCAAGTGATTGGTCGGCTCGTCCAAAAGAAGCAGGTCCGGATCCCCTCTTAGGGTCTTGGCAAGAGCGACACGCACCCTCTGTCCCCCGCTTAGGGTAGAAAAAGGTCTTTCAAGCAGATCGAGGTCGATGTGCAGACCATCAAGAACCGACTCCAGAGGCTGCCGACAGTAGCCTCCCTGCTTCTCAAAGAGCTCATGGAGCCTCTCCCACTCCTCAAGGCGATCCGGATCTTCAAGGCAGCGCTCCATCTCTTCGCTAAGCTTTGTAAGAGGGCCCTCTTCGAGATACTCCCGCACTGTCAGCGGGCCGGTATCTGCCGCGACTTCCTGAGGAAGGTAGTCCACCGTGAGGGACTCCTTTTTCTCTAAGGTGCCGCTGTCCGGCTCAAGGATGCCCCCTAAAATTTTAAGCAGCGAGGTTTTACCTGTGCCGTTGGCTCCGACTAAAGCGATGCAGTCGCCCGCATGCACCGAGAAGGTGAGGGCGTCAAAAAGAGAGCGTGTCGCAAATGTTTTGGAAATAGCAATAAGCTGAATAAGGAGATGCTGCATAAGTTTGATCCTTGGTTTTTAAAGTGAAACAAAACGGGAAATCAAACTTAGTTGCGCATGGGTAGTTCTCTCCTTATGAGGATGAAAATATTAAAACTCTATTTTACAACAGGTTAACATTTTCATCCAATGCTTTATACCTTCAAAGAAGCCAGATCGATCACGAAGCGGTACTTCACATCGCCTTTGAGCATGCGCTCGTAGGCTTCATTGATCCTCTGAATCGGGATGAGTTCGATGTCCGAGAGCACATGGTGCTGCCCGCAAAAATCGAGCATCTCCTGCGTCTCTTTCAGGCCGCCGATCAGCGATCCGCCGAGGCTCCTTCTTTTGTAGATGAGGTTAGTCACGTTGGGGCTTGGGTGTGGCGTGGGCGGTGCCCCCACCAGACACATGGTTCCTCCCTGCTTGAGAAGCTGCAGGTACTCGTCGAGGTTATGGGATACCGACACGGTGTTGATGATGAAATCCAGGCTGGCAGCGAACTTACTCATCTCCTTTTTGTTTTTGGAGATCACAACCTCACTCGCTCCAAGACGTTTGACATCTTGCACTTTGCTTTCGGAAGAGGTGAAGACAACCACATGCGCTCCCATAGCCTTGGCCAATTTGATTGCCATATGGCCCAGCCCACCGATGCCGACGACACCCACTCTGGAGTCTTTTCCCACTTTCCAGTGACGGAGCGGCGAATAGGTGGTGATCCCGGCGCAAAGAAGAGGGGCAACGCCCGGAAGATCTTTTTCTGTGAACTGCTTGGGGATTTTTAACACAAACGCCTCGTCGACCACGATCTCGCCCGAGTAGCCGCCATAGGTGATTGTTCCATCGATCTTATCGATGCCGTTATAAGTGAAGGTCATTCCATTTTCGCAGTACTGCTCAAGATGCTCCTTGCAGCTTGGACACGTTCTACAAGAGTCCACAAGGCAGCCGACGCCGGCGAGATCGCCGACTTTGAACGCTTTGACATCCTGACCCACCTGGACAACCCTTCCAACGATCTCATGGCCCGGAACTACAGGGTAGCGCGTGTTTTGCCATTCGTTGCGCGCCTGATGCAGATCGGAGTGGCAGACGCCGCAGAAGAGGATCTCGATCTTGACATCCAACGGTCTTAGTGAACGTCTCTCAAACGTGAACGGCGCAAGCGGCGCTGTCTTATCGCTAGCAGCATAACCAATCGTCTTGCCCATAACAAACCTCCTTTCTTACCTATACCGAAACAACTTGAAGAATTGGAAATTTGGCCAGGAGGGCCTTAAGAATTTTTGTTCGGAGCGAGCGACCATTGCCGAGAGGCAAGGCGCGAGTGAGAACGAAAATTC
>NZ_CWGJ01000005.1:0-117958 GCF_900000175.1 Estrella lausannensis | reverse complement strand
AGATTTGGAGCAAATTTCGGTATAAACCCAACGAGGCCAAAGACCAATTCTTCAAGTTGTTTCGGTATAATTGGAGCTTACCCTTTGCAGTCAAATTGTCAAATTAATTATTCATTAGCAAGAACCGCAACGGAGCTCCCTATCATGAAACCCCTGATCTGGCCCCTGATTATCTTAGTGTTTCTGATCACTTTAGGATTTTCCCTCTTCCGCCCCGGCTCCGAGCTTCCATTTAAATCCCTTCAAAAAGAGGGGCCCTTTGAAGTCCGGGAGTACGGCCCCTTCATCGTCGCGGAAACGATCATCCCCGGGGAGCGACAAGCAGCCTTCGACCAGGGAGTTCGGATTCTTGATAGCTACATCAACGGAGGCAATGCCAAAAGCGAGAAGCTCGAGGTAGCAGTTCCCGTCACGGAGCAGCTCAGTAAAAAAGGATGGGCTATCCGCTTTATCCTCAAAGGGGAGAGAGCGGCTGCCGATTTTCCAAAACCCGACAACAGCCAGGTTGTGGTTAAACTGATGGATAGAAAGCGGTTTGCCGTCATCCGCTTCGACGGTGTGGCCGATGATGCGACAATCCATGAAAAACTGATCGAGTTGATGGATTTTGTTCTCGCCAAGAAGCTCACTGCCCGAAACGAAACGATCATCGCTCTCTATAGCCCGCCCTGGACTCCCGGATTCTTGAGAAAAAACGAACTTCTTCTCCAGCTGGATTGAAGCGTCTCCCTATCGGGATGTTGACACTTTCGGCAGAGGTCTATTCAACGTTATTAGAGGCTCTTGGAGCTTTTTAACGGATTTTTCCCTTTCGATTTCCCCAAGAAATAAAAAAATCCCCTCAACTCGTTAATTATCGAATGACAATTCACAAATAAGCTGATATTATTTCATTCATTTTTAACTCATTGAAAACATATTTATATATCTTATAAACCTCTATGAATCCCTTATTTAGCTCTTCGGCGGTGGCGACTCCATCCACAAGTTTACCCTACTCTCTTCCCGAGAAAGCCGCGGCCATGGTCTTTCACCAGCTCGATCACACGGAAAATCCGCCCTTTTGGGTTCCGGGAAATTGGGAAGCCAGCCCCGAATTGTCCGTACACTGCTCCATTGATCAAAGGCCTATCATCGTCTATTCCCAAGCCGTGATCAGCGGCTACCTCAATTTAAGCGGTGCCGACGGCTGGAGCGAAGGACACGATTATCGCGTCGGCGAGGCATTCACCCGCTTCATCTTGCTCCGTTACTATTTCGAGAAGATGGACGACCTCGGCGCCAATAAGATCGTAATGGAAAAGAGTATCCGTGCCTATTTGAAATCAAGCCCGAACATCCAGACCTTTTTTCCAGGCAGCCCAATCAAAGACCATAGGCCAACCGAGAGCCGGATCGCTTTTGATTCCGAGGTCACCGGCTGGGACAAACATGCGGTGAGCCGGCTGAGTGGTAATCTGGGAAGCCAGTACAGCAAAGAGAAGCCTTTTTTTGAAATCTTAGTGAACTCCGCCAGAAATTCGCTGGATGACCCCTACTGCCGCCCTTTTCATGTCTCGATCCACTTTAACGAAGAGATGCTTGATAAGCGCAGGCAAACGCTAATGGCTTGCAAGATGAAACCCGGCCTCGAGTCTCATTTTGTTTTTTACGCCCCGAGCTTGATGTCTCCCAATCAGTTCCTTGTGCAGTATCCGGAGCGGCTAGGCCCCAACTCCACCCGGCTGCTAAAAGCTCTTTGCTATCTGCAGTCCACCACTTTATGCGCGCAAAAAGTGGGCAACTGCTGGATCAAACAACCGATGCGAGGCCTTTTGGCAACGCTCTTTGTCGAGTTAATCACCCACCGGAACGATCTGGAAATCGAACAGGCTTGGGATGAGGCTAAAAGGCTCTATAAAGACATCCAGAAGTGTGCTGCCATCCCCACGATAGAGGGGCTTATCAAGGATGTGAAAATGACAGACGAAATGAAAGCTGCATACGAAATAGCCATCGAAAAGCAAAAGACCCTTTAGAGGCTCACTGAGGAAACGAGCCCGGCTCCTGAACATGCTGCCAGCCCTCTCCTGAAAGCGCCTTTAAGAAGCTGACCAGTGCCTCTTTCTCCTCTTTGCTAAGGTGCAGAGGCCGAATCAGGGGATGCAAGTTCTTGTTGGGAACGCCTCCCTTATCGTAAAACTCCACCACAGCCTCGAGCGTTTTTAAGCTTCCGTCGTGCATGTAGGGGGAAGCGTTCGCTGTATCCCTGAGCGTCGGAGTTTTGAAGGCTCCGAAATCTTTGGGGTTGCCGGTGATTGCAGAGCGGCCCGGATCAGGATCTTTTTGATCCATGCCCACACCAATATTATGAAAGCGGTCGTCTGCGAAATTAAACCCTCCGTGGCAGTTGACACAGCCGGTTTTTTTGTATATTGCCATACCCCTGATCTCTTCGGCAGTAAGCGCTGAAGAGTCTCCGGCCTTGTAGCGATCGTAGGGAGAGTTTCCCGATAGGATCGTCCTCTCAAACGTTGCTATTGCCTGTGCGATCTCCTCCATGGTAGGCTGATCCACCCCGAAAGCTTTTTTAAACAGGGGTTGATAGCCTGCAATCGACTTCACCTTATTGACGCACTCTCTATGGGCTTCATGGGCATCTTTAAGCGCTGCCATCTCTTTGGTGTTGGCAATAGGTCCTTTACACTGTTCCTCAAGAGAGTCTACCCTTCCATCCCAAAAAAAATGGGTGTAGTAAGCAGCGTTGATAATGGTGGGGCTGTGGCGCGTCCCCTTATGTCCGTTGATCCCTACCGCGATCTCCTTACAGTCACTGAACCCGCACTCCCTCTTGTGGCAAGTGGCGCAGGAAACGGTTCCATCGGCAGAGAGCCTTTTATCGAAGTAGAGCAGGCGGCCAAGCTCTGCTTTAGAGGCCGAGTAGGGATTGTCTTTTGGCCAGGGAACGGGCTTGAGTCCAAGCGGCTCAGCCGGAGGTTTTTCCTCTAACTCGCTGGATCTAAGTGTTCCCAGATTAAGAAGAGAGAGGAGTGCCAGGGGAAAAACAACAAAGGTTCGAGATAACACCATTTTTTCCTTCCGTTCATAAAATTGGCGTTATATCTTTTATTTGAAAAAACAACAATCCATGAGGAGCTCCCATGAAGAAATTCGCCATCATCCCAGCCCTCTTCGCTTTGCTTATCAGTACGCCGAATGCCTACAGCGCCGAGGAAAAACCCAAAGAAGCTGCCGCACCACAAGCCTATCAGGCAAAAAACTTCGAGCACCTGCTCGGCAAAGTGCCCGGCCTAAGTGACAATCTCCTCAAAATGCATTTCAAGCTCTATGAGGGGTATGTAAAAAACAGCAATCTGCTGCTTGAAAAAATCGGGGAACTCAACAAATCCGGCCAAAATAAAACCCCTGAATTCGCAGGGCTCAAGCGCATGCTTGGCTGGGAGATGAACGGCATGCTCCTGCATGAGTACTACTTTGACAACTTGGGAGCCAAACCCCTGGCAGCGAATGACCCCTTGCAGAAAAAAATGACAGCCGACTTCGGCGGCTTCGATCAGTGGAAAGCCGATTTCATCGCCACCGGACAAATCCGCGGCATCGGCTGGGTCGTTTCCTACATCGAGCCGAAAAGCGGGCGCCTTATCAATGAATGGATCAACGAACACGATCTGGGCCACCTCTCCGGAGCGACTCCCCTGCTCATCATGGATGTCTTCGAGCACGCGTTCATCACGGAATTCGGCCTCGACAGACCCAAGTATATCGAGGTGTTCTTTAACAACATCAACTGGGATAAAGTAGCGGAGCGCTTCAAGAAGACAGGTTCTTCTTCTTAATCGAGACAGTCTTATCCACCCGGGCGACCACCTCTCCTTCCAAGTCTTTGATCTCGATTTGGCGGGTCCACAGAAGGCGGTCGCTCGTTTGAAGGGCGGAGACAATAGCGGCAAGATCGTCATCCGAAAGAGTGAATTCGGCCAAGACATCGCTCCTGCCCGGCTTCACGTAGCTGATCGACGCCGATTTATCCCAAATGGAATACTCCGGCCCCAAATTCTTAATCAGCATCAGCATATAGAACGGATCTGTCATCGAAAAAAGAGATCCGCCAAACTGGGTGCCCACGTAGTTGGCAGTCCAAAACCGCAGCTTTAGCCGTACCCTGGCATAGCGGAAATCACGATCCAGCCTCTCAATGCGGATTCCTGAAAACAAAAAGGGCGGCCAGAAGCGCCAGAGGTGGCGGATATATCTTTGTAAAATTGAGCGCATGGATCTTCCACTCAGGGGTTTGATTTTCCTCTCATAGCCAAGATGAAATTATTTTGAAATAAGGGAAATGGGGAAGATCGACGCTTCAGAGAGGGGGCGCGTTCGGCAGCCTCTCCAATCAATCTTAAAGAGGGATTACGATGTTCGAGAAGTGCTCGGTGTCAAATTTATCCACGAGATGCTTAGGCAGCCACTGCAGGCAGTCCCTAACCTCGGCTCCGGTCACTACGAGGTCGCCCTGAGACCCTACTTCGTTTGTGTCCTTGAAGTGGCAAATGTGTTCGCACATCGCGCTCACCTCTCCATCTCGTTCAGGGTAGTGACAGCCGGTCGAATCCGGGTAAAAGTCGATCAACCCGCCAGGGTGCCCCTCAACTAATGCTCCCGGTTCGGCATCTTGCAAAAACTCTCCGAAGCGGATCTCTCTCGGAGTGGTTATAAACAACTCGCGGACAGCTCGTGAGATCAACGACAATCCTAAAGTGGCCACAGCAGCTAAAATACCAAGGGCAACCCGCAATACGATTTCAGCAAGAGAGTACTCTTGGATGCGCTGCGAGAGAAAGCGGAAAACACGCCCCTGATAAAAGGCAGTGACGACATCTCCCTTGTCATTTAAAAGGACAGTGGTATCTTCTTCACAGCGTTTGATCTCCGTCCAGCCACTGTATGCGTCTAAATCCTTCAGGCCGGATACTTCCTGGAATGTGTACATGATAAATATCTCCTCCATAGGCCTTGATTTCTCGCGGCATCAATTTTCCTTAATTTCAATGGGCTCAGTAGGCAAAGAGGCTGCTGATCGCAAAATAGGGCCGATTCAGGAGTTGCCAAAGCAGAATGTGCATTATACCGATTATGTGGCGAAATTGGATTTCGAGATACTTTCGTTCTAAGCACAAAGGAACCCGTTAATTCAGCAAGTATACCATATTTTATATAAACAGTAATACTTAATTGAATTTAAAATTAATCATTACAAGTATTCAGACAGGAACAAATGCGATTTCAGTTAATGGACAGTCTCCAAGGCAGCTTTTGTTTCAAACTTTGATCTCGCCGGCATGGGCGAAGTGACTGTAATCGGCTTCCACAAGGCGTGGATCAAGCCACTCAAGAAAGTCGCGGATGGCGTTATCATATAGCTGGATATTGTATGCCTTGCCATTCTTCAGAACGATCTCTCAGGAATGAAGATCCTCATGCTCAAGGTGGCAGCAGCCTATGTCGCAGCGTCCCCTCTTGCATGTTCTTTCCACTTTGAAGGCCGTAATAATGGATTTTTCCACACCGCACAACGTTTTGTCCGGACCGGAATCCTTTTGAAAAACCGCAAAGCAGATCTTTTGCACATGCGCACCAAAAAGATCTCTCACACCCTGAAAACAGAGCGCCCACCCACAAGAGATCAAAGTGGCCAGCAGGCCAAGAACAACGCGTACTATTTTCTCGATAGTCGTAGGCACCTTGGTTGCGAAGGCTCCCGCCAAATAGGATTTTCCGGAAAAAAAACGGGTGACAACCCGGCACTGATCATTGACCAGGAGAATGCTTTCCGTCTCGGACGTCTCCCTTCCCTTGTTCTTATACGATTGGAGCATGCTATCCAGCTCGTCCAGTGTGGCTACACCGTGAAAGGCAACCATTTTGTAACCCTTGTTAATTTATACCGAAACAACTTGAAGAATTGGTCTTTGGCTTCGTCGGGTTTATACCGAAATTGTCTCAAAATTTGGGATTTTGGCTTTGAGACACTTTCGGTATACTTAAGAATTTTCGTTCTCACTCGCGCCTTGCCTCTCGGCAATGGTCGCTCGCTCCGGACAAAAATTCTTAAGGCCCTCCTGGCCAAATTTCCAATTCTCCAAGTTGTTTCGGTATACGCAAATTTGTTTTTATATAAATTGGAATAGAAACAAATTTTGACTTAAAGCTGAAGAAGTAAAAATTACTAAAAAATGAAAAATATGCTGAAAGCCTATCAAAATTTGGCATGGTTTTCGTCTTTGCCAAGACAAAATTTAGAACACTTGTGGTATAGAATCTTCCGGAGGCGCAAGAGACATTCTCTAAAGCACCTCCGAATCGGATGTAGATTTTAGAGTTTGAAATCGCCAGCATGAGCGAAGTGGCTGTAATCGGCCTCCACAATGCTGGGATTTAGCCATTCTAAGTGGTCGCGGATTGTGATGTCGTCCAGAGAAATATCATGGAAGCGGCCATCTGATGTTGAAACCTTGCATTGATGCTGAGATCCATGATCGAGACTGCAATCCTTCTGACCGCACAGTATGGGACTGCACGTTTTGTCCACCTTAAAGGCGGTGACAGAAGAAGTCCCCATCCCATTAAGCAAACGGTCCGGTCCGGAGTCTTGGTCAAACGTGACGAAGCCGACCGCTTTCCTCCCTTCTTTAAAGAGGTTTCTCACGGACTGCAACAAGAGCGCGAGACCAAGAGTCAATACAGTCGCCAGTACACCGCAAATAACACGGATGACCTTCTCGATCGTCGAGCATTGTTTTGTCGCGAGCGCCTGCAACGAGAAAGACCTTCCGCAATAAAAATTACTCACTTTTCGGCCCTGTTCATTGATGAAAACGTCTCGGACGTTTAGATCCAGCTCCCAGCCGTTTTTGTTGTAGCTCTCTAGAAGAGGGTATAACTCATCGGCACTATTTAAAGTTTCAAGGGTAATCACAAAGCCACCTTTTTTGTTTTTATAAAAATACTAATGCTCCCATTAATTAATCACAATAAAATACTAGATATATCTAAAGCGTTTAATCGAATAGTTTACTTTCTAAATTTGGCTATAAGAGTCAAAAAAATTTCACCACATTAATCTAATATTCTGATTTTTTTGAAACTGATGTCACTGCAAAGCATAGTGGCTTAAGGGGTGAAAAGCGTTTGTGATCCGTTATTTCAGTGTAACAAGAGGTCAGCTGATCAGCTTATAATCCTTTCAAAGAAGGGAGGGCGAGAGACCGCCATGGGGCCCCGACCCCGCCATAGGTTTCCGGAGGCGATGCCGCCTCCGGAGCTCAATAGTGATTTTAGAGTGTGAACTCGCCGGCATGCTTAAAGAGGCTGTAATCGGCCTCCACAACGCTTGGATCGTAGGATTCTAAGTGGTCGCGAACCTCTATGGCGTCCAGAGCGACATCAAAGGGTTCGTTTCCTCGTGTGTATGCGCCCGTACAGAGGTATTTAACTCCCTGATCAAGATTGCTATCGTCAGCATCAGAAATTATAGGTGTGCGCACTTTGCCAACCTTGAAGAAGTTTACAGGGTCAATAATTCCCCCATTAAGCGCATAACCTGGTCCGCTGTCTTTGTAAAACGTAACGAAACCGACCGCGTTCTTTCCGTCTGTAAAAAGGTTTCTCACCGACTGCAAGGAGAGCGCAAGACCAAGAGTCACTACAGTCGCCAATACACCACAGATGACACGGATGACCTTCTCGATCGTCGAGCATTGTTTTTTCGCAAGCGCCCATAGCTTGAAAGCCCTTCCGCAATAATACTGGCTGACTTTTCGGCACTTGTCGTTGACTACAGTGCCACGGACAGTTATATCCAGCTCCCAGCCATTTTTATGGTAGGTCTCAAGAAAAGGATTGAGCTGAACTTTATCATTTAGAATTTGAAATGTAATCACGAAAACCACCTTTTTTATCGTTTAAAATACATGAAACTAATCGCAGACTGAAAATACATGATTTATTTACAGGATTTGATTAAAAAATCATAAAAACATTAATCATATAAATCAATAGTCAATTCTTTTCACAGCTTTTAACCCCTGGGGAAGCAAAGAAAAGTGAGTGACCGACAGCGTCTGAAAATTGAGGGTTTTAGCCCTAACGACTGCTTTTTTTCCGCAAACTCAAGGGCATCAAGAAACTCATTAACGCCTGCCGCGCAGCTTATAAATTCTTCGGGGAAAGGAGACGAGAGACCGCCACATGTTTCCGAAGACTTGTAAAGGGGTGTGGGAGTGTCTTAAAACTGAAACCTAATCAATGCGACCGGGATCCAGTCAATGAAGGGGGGGAGGGGCAGAAATCTGCCCGGGCCAGAGAGGTTATACCGAAAGCCTATCAAAAATTGGCATGAGGGATTTCTCTTTGCCAAAAACCAATTTTTGAGACACTTTCGGTATACACCCACCATGATGAGACGCTTTCAGCCTGCTACCCAGTGTTAGAAATTTGAATGTGCTAGATAATGGTTCCCCAGGCGGGTCTCATGTGAAGACTAGAGAATTACATTTCCCGCAACTTGTCCCAAAGTAAACTCCATTTCCTCCTCGTCATCACTCATCAATTCCGTAGTGCCATCATACAATTCGCTCATTCGAATTTGTATTGGACTCAAATCGGGAGAGTGCGAGCTATGTTCCTCTTCCAAAATGCTGTTGTCAAAGCTGTTTTCCAAAACAAACTCGGCAGGCTCATCAGGAGCCGGCCAGGCCAATTCCGCCTTTTCAAATAGGGAGAAGTCGCCCTTAAGCTGCTCCCTTCTCAGCCGGGAAACTACATCGCGTATCTCAACCGGATTCAGAACCACAATCATAGCGACAACAGGAGAGGGTATCCCCGTATTTTGACACTCTCTTCCCGATCCATCGTTTGCAGCAATCACCTTACCCCTCTTAGTCAACACGCACCGAAAACACTCCATTCCATTCTCGATGTCACGATCGTGCAGGGGGCCCTGATTCTCAAACGAGACCACTGTTTCATCAAAACCGTTCATCTTTCCAGACTGCCTCCCCTCTTCAGGCTCGACTACCGTGATCAAAGTGACCTTCGTGTCGCTGAAAAGCCCCCTCACCGTAGCAGAAAAAAGCGCAATTCCCCCGGTAGCCAAAGTAGCGAGTATCCCCAGACAAGCGCGCGCCACTCTTTCAATTAATCCATATTCTTTCTCAAACTTATCGACCAAATCGTAGACCCGCCCCCGATAATATCGGGTGACGATCCTTCCGCTGTCGTCAATCAGCACATGATGCGGCTGTTTAGATAAGGGATTTGCGTTCGAAACAAGTTTCCAGTCCTGGCACTCCTCTCTGTATCTGGCGAGGTCTTCATTGGACTTGACTAGGGCAACATGTGTGGGCATCGGTTCACCTGAATGAAAAAATTAATCTCTTGATTTCGAAAAAGAATACCGAATGTTTAATGATCAGTCAATGTATAAATGAATGATCAATCAAATAGTTAAGAAGAGCACGAGACGGAAAAGGCTCCAAAGGTCCATGTCGAGAGCGATTTGAGGGACAGGGCTCGAAGGTAAATAAAAAGTTTGTTATTTGGAGCGGGTTTCTTTATACCGAAAGTGTCTCAATTTTAAGCGAGGGGCTACGATGAAAGAACTGACAGGAAAAGTGGCTGTCGTCACCGGGGGCAACAGCGGAATCGGGGCGGCGATTGTGCTGGAGCTGGCAGAGCGGGGAGCCCAGGTTGTGATCGACTATGTCGCCCACCCTGAGGCGGAAAATGAGCTCGAGAGAAAAATCGCAAGTCTGGGAAGCCGAGCGGTCGGTGTGAAGGCCGATATCAGCCTAGTGGCGGACATCGAGCTGCTTGTAAGCCGCGCAGTCTCCACGTTCGGCCAGCTCGACATCTTCGTCAACAACGCAGGGATTGAAACGAGGACATCGGTGCTCGACACGAGCGAATCACAGTACGACAAGGTACTTGCCATCAATTTAAAAAGCGCTTTCTTCAGCACGCAAATCGCGGCGAGACAGATGATTAAGCAGGAAGCAGGCGGCCGCATCATCAATATCACGTCCGTCCACGAAGACTGGCCGATGCCCGGCAACACGGCCTATTGCCTCTCCAAAGGCGGCATGCGGATGCTCACGAGAACTGCCGCCCTGGAGCTTGCTCCCCATGGAATCTTAGTGACTGCCGTCGGCCCGGGCGCTGTCGCAACACCGATCAACTTAAGCACGATGAAAGACCCTGCGCTGATGCAAAAGCTAGACAGTGTCATCCCGTTGGGCCGCATGGCAAAACCGGAGGAGATCGCCCAAGTCGTCGGATTTTTATCCGGAGGCGGCGCCAGCTACATGACGGCCGCCACCCTGTTTGTCGACGGCGGCCTGATGCATCAAAGCCCAGGACTTTAAGATGGCGTTGACGGAAGAGGACAAACGGCTGGAAGAGGCCAAGGCAGGCAAAGCCCCCTGGCGCAAATTCGGTCCTTATCTCAGCGAAAGGCAGTGGGGCACGGTGCGGGAGGATTATAGTCCCGGAGGAACGGCCTGGGAGTATCTTCCCCACGACGAGGCCCGGTCACGCGCTTACCGCTGGGGAGAAGACGGCATCGCCGGCATCTCCGACGAGAGCCAGTACATGTGCTTCGCGCTCTCGTTTTGGAACGGGAAAGATCCCATTTTAAAAGAGCGCCTCTTCGGCCTGACGGGCAATGAGGGCAACCACGGAGAAGATGTCAAAGAGGTCTACTTCTATCTCGACAACCTACCCTCTCACGCTTACATGAAGTATCTCTATAAATATCCGCAAAACCCCTACCCCTATACAGATCTGGTCGAGACCAACAAGAAGCGTACGAGAGAGCAGCCCGAGTATGAACTGATCGACACCGGAATTTTTGACAAAGACGAGTATTTCGACATCTTCATCGAATACGCCAAATCCAATCCCGAGGACATCCTGATCCGGATCAGGGTAGAGAACAGGGGAGAAAGAGAAGCGCCTCTTACCCTATTGCCAACCCTTTGGTTTAGAAACGTGTGGTCGTGGAAAGAGGGTGTCAAGAAGCCGACGATCGCTTTGGAAAATGAGGGGTGCCTGCGTGCTCAACATCCCTGGCTTGGGCAGTACAGGCTGCTTTTCAAAGGAGCCGATGAGACACTCTTCACGGAAAACGAAACCAACATGGAGCGCCTATTCAACGCTGAAAGCGCCTCTCCCTTCGTCAAGGATGCCTTCCATCGCTACCTGATCGATGGCGACAGAACAGCTGTCAACCCGGCCAAAACAGGCACCAAAGCCGCGCCCCTCTACCGCATCACAGTTCCGGGAAAAAGCGGGTCTACGATCGAGATGCGCCTTGTCAAAAGTACATCGGCGCTTGAGCCCGATCTTGTCGATCAAGAAACCGTGTTCAAAACAAGAATTCAAGAAGCGGATGCCTTCTATAGCAGCATCACCCCATTCCCTCTAAGTGATGATATGCGGCTCGTCCAAAGGCAAGCCTTCGCGGGCCTTCTCTGGAATAAACAGTGCTACATCTACTCTGTCAAGGATTGGCTGAAAGGCGATCCCCTGCAGCCAAAGCCCCCAAAATGCCGTGAGGAGGGGCGCAACCAACACTGGCCCTATTTTGAAGTTCGGGACATCTTCTCCATGCCGGACAAATGGGAGTACCCTTGGTTCGCGTCCTGGGATCTTGCCTTCCACGCCGTCTCTTTGGCAATGATCGATCCGGAATTTGCCAAAAGCCAGATGATTTTGCTGACAAGGGAGTGGACAATGGCTCCCAACGGGCAGATTCCCGCCTATGAGTGGTGCTTTAGTGATGTCAACCCTCCCGTACAGGCTTGGGCATCCATGCGTATTTATCAGATCGAAGCCAAAAGACATGGGACGAAAGACTGCTCATTCTTAGAGCGCATGTTCCAAAAGCTTCTCCTCAACTTCACCTGGTGGGTGAACAGAAAAGACGCCGAAGGGCGCAACATCTTCGAGGGAGGATTCTTAGGTCTCGACAATATCGGCGCTTTCGATCGCTCCCTCGCGCCCCCTTCCGGAGGCATCCTACTCCAGCAAGACGGCACCGGATGGATGGGAATGTATTGCCTCAACATGCTGCAGATCGCGCTGGAGCTGGCGACCAACGACCCTGTCTATGAGGACATGGCGAGTAAATTTTTCGAACATTTTGTCCATATCGCCAATGCCATCAATAACGTGACCGAACAGCAAGAAGGGCTTTGGGACAAAGAAGACGGGTTCTACCACAGCATGCTCATCCAGCCCGATGGCAAGCGCATCCTGCTCCGCCAAGACAATATGGCAGGAATTATTCCGCTGTTTGCTGTCGCGACAAACGACGCCTATGTCCCGAAGCAGTTTCCCGATTTCAAAAAGAGGTTCCGCTGGTTTGCCGACCACAAGCCTGAGATGCTCACCAACATTGCGGATATGACCAAGCTTGGGCAGGAGGGACGGGTGCTGCTTGCTTTTGCCAACCAAACAAAAATGACAAGAACCCTTAAAAAAATTCTGCATCCGGACGAATTTTTGAGCCCCTACGGCATTCGCTCGGTCTCGAAAAAACATGAGAAGCATCCCTTCTCGATCGAGCTTTCAGGAAAAAAATTCTTTCTCGACTATGAGCCCGCGGAGTCGACCTGCGGCCTCTTCGGAGGCAACTCCAACTGGCGAGGTCCTGTGTGGTTTCCCTTAAACTACCTCCTAATCGAGTCGTTGCAAAAATTCGATCACTACTATGGCTGCGATTTCAAAGTGGAGTGTCCGACAGGCTCGGGCAATATGAAAAGCCTTTGGGAGGTGTCGCAAGACCTTACGAAGCGGTTGATCAGCGTCTTTTTAAAAGATCAGGACGGGCGCCGCCCCCTCTGGGGAGAGAACACCAAATTCCAGACCGACCCCCATTTCCGCGACTATCTGTTCTTTCACGAATATTTCCATGGCGACAACGGCAAAGGCCTGGGAGCTAGCAACCAGACGGGATGGACGGCAATTGTTGCCAAGCTGATTTGCCAGCTTGCCGAGTACAACCCAAAAGAAGCAGAGAAAAAGAAGGAACACGTCCATTGAGCGGCAAACAAACTCATCAAGAACCTGTCGTTTCATTCGGAAGAGACATCACGGGAAACCTGCCTGCCTCAGAAACCCGCGAGTGGCTTGTCACGAACGGTATTGGAGGATTCGCCTCGGGAACTGTCAGCGGCATATTGAGGCGCCGCTATCATGGCCTCTTGATCGCCGCTCTGAATCCCCCGCACGAGCGGACCTTACTCGCATCCAAATTAGAAGAGGAGGTTTCCTACGAGGGAAGCGATTACCCTCTCTCCTCGAACCGCTGGGGCAGCCAGGAGATCTCTCCACGCGGATTCATCCATATAGAAAGCTTTTTTTTAGATGGCCTCATCCCCACATGGATCTTCGCTGTCGGCGACGCGCTGATCGAAAAAAAAATCTGGATGGAGCCGGGACGCAACACAACCTATGTGCGCTATCAAATCAAAAGGGCCTCATCGCAAGTTTTGATGAAAATCAAATCACTGGTCAACTACCGCGGCTACCACACCCTGACCCACGCCGACAACTGGAAGATGCAGATCGATCCGACCACGCAAGGATTTCAAGTCCTCGCCTTCAAAGGCGCAAGACCCTTCCACATCCGCTGCCCGAAAGGAGTTTGCTCTATCGAGAACGTGTGGTACGGCAACTTCCTTTTGAGCCTGGAGAGCCAGAGGGGGCTGGACGCACACGAAGACCATCTGCTCGCCGGTAAATTCGAGCTCTCACTTAGGGAAGGAGAAGCTGCCACGGTGGTCTTGAGCGCCGAAAGCGATGTGGATTTAGACGGTGAGTCCGCGCTTGAGAGGCGGCGTAGCTATGAAAGAGCCATCTGCCCCGACTGCCTTGAAGACCCTCCCTGGATCCGCCACTTAAAAAAAGCAGCCGATCAGTTCATCGTCGAAAGAAAGGGTGCCGATTCCGGCAAGAGCATTATCGCGGGATATCCGTGGTTTAGCGACTGGGGAAGAGACGCCCTCTTCAGTGTTCCCGGGCTTCTTCTCAAGACAAAACGCTTCGAAGACGCGCGAGGAGTGCTCCGGACGTTTGCCGCCCATGTAGACCGGGGAATGATCCCGAATTTTTTCAATGAGGAGGGCTCGAAGCAGTATAACTCCGTCGACGCCTCCTTGTGGTTCATCCATACCCTGCATGCTGCCTATGACGAAACCAAAGACATCTCCTTTCTGCAGGAGTTTTTCCCCACGGTCCAGGAAATTATTGCCTCTTATCTAAGAGGAACGCTCTACTCGATCGGGGTGGATGGGCAAGATGGCCTGCTCTTTTCCGGAGAAGAGGGAGTTCAACTCACATGGATGGACGCCAAGGTAGGCTCTCAAGTGATTACGCCGCGCACCGGCAAAGCCATTGAGGTCAATGCCCTTTGGTACAACGCACTGAAGAGCGCCTCTTTGTTCGCCAAGCTGATGGGGGTAGCAAGCATCTCCTACGATGCAGCCGCAGATAAGGCGCGCAGCGGCTTTTCGAAATTTTGGTCGGAGGAGAAGGGCTATTGCTATGATGTGATCGATGGCCCGCAAGGCAGCGATATAAGCATTCGGCCCAACCAGGTATTTGCTGTATCCCTTAGGGAAAGCCCCCTTCCGCCTGCCAGGCAGCGCCTTGTTGTGGAGGCGCTTTGCAAAAAGCTGCTCACCACCTTTGGCTTACGCTCTCTTGCTCAAGACGATCCGAGATACCGCGGACACTATGGTGGAGATCCACTGGAGCGCGATACCGCCTATCATCAGGGCACTGCCTGGGGGTTCCTGACAGGACCTCTTACGCTTGCTCACTATCGCGTTTATCAAAATGAAGACAAGGCTAAAAGCCTGCTGCTTCCCTTCCTTCACCACTTAAGCGATGCCGGCCTTGGATCTGTCAGCGAAATTTTTGACGGCGACGCACCCATGCCCTCAAGAGGCGCTCCCTTTCAGGCATGGTCTGTCGCCTCCCTGATCGAGGCCTGGGATACACTCAAAGAAAAAGGAAGTAACAAATCATGAGCGAGAGAAAGGTTCTGATTGTCGGCGGGGGTTTTGCAGGCCTGGAAGTTGCCAAAACGCTCTCTTCTTCCAAGGATGTGGAGGTGACGCTTCTCGATAAAAACAACTACCACCAGTTCAAACCTCTGCTCTATCAGGTAGCCACGGCAGCGCTGACGCCGGATGATGTCGCAACCCCCTTCCGCACCTTTTTTGAAAAAGCGGAAAACATTCACTTCAAAATGGAAGAGGTGACCTCCATCGACGCAGAGACCAAGACAGTGCACACAAAAGAAGGAAATACCTACCAAGCCGACACCTTGGTTTTGGCCACCGGAGCATCCGTCAACTTCTTAAGCGTCAAAGGAGCCGATGAGTACGCTCTCCCTCTTTATACACTCGATGACGCGGAGAGGCTGCGGGCTAAGATCATTGAGACCTTCGAAGAAGCCGATAAAAGCCCGGGGAAAGACAAAACCACCGACTGCGTTATCGTCGGAGCGGGGCCGACAGGGTGCGAGACTGCGGGAGCGATCGCTTCTCTCTTCAATGAATTCAAAGCTGAGTTCAAAGACCTCCCCTCTCAAATCTCCAGAATCTATCTTGTAGACCACGGAAAATCCCCCCTTAAAGCCTTCTCCGAAGAATCCCAGCGCTATGCACAAGAGAAGCTCTCCGAGATGGGTGTTGTCCTGGATATGCAAAAGCGCGTTTTGGAAGTCACCAAAGATGGCGTCCTTTTGGAAGATCAAACATTTATCCCCTCTCGCCTCGTCATCTGGGCCGGGGGCCTGCAGCCGAACACCTTTTCTCTTACCGGCCCCAAGAGATTGAAAATTGAGGTGAGCGCCGACCTTTCCTGGCCCTCAAACCGCGATATCTATGTCTTAGGAGACGCTGCCCTCATCAGGGGTGAAGACGGAGAGGAGCTGCCATCCCTCGCCTCTGTCGCAGTCCAGTCCGGCAAGGTGGCCGGGGAGAATATCCTGGCCGATTGCCGCGGCAAGGAAAGAATGCGGTTTTTTTATCACGACAAAGGGATCATGGCGATGATCGGCAAATATGCCGCCGTCGCAGAGGTTGGCAAAAAACGCCATCAGCTGGAGGGGCCCATTGCCTTTGCCGCCTGGCTGGGAGTCCACGCTGCCTTGCTTCCCAGCTATCGACAGCGTGCCGAAGCCATCCTCGAATGGGGGTGGGACTACGTCAAAGGCTCCAGGCCGTTTCAAATCGCTGACAAAATTTAGAAGGCGTCATAATCTGTGGCACGATCGTCATCGGAAACGCAGCACCGAAGAAGTTTTCGTCAAAAACCGCGATATTTCTACCGATATCTGGTTTGACGGAGAGGACGGACCCTTCCAGCCGCAAACCCACTACTATGTGGGAGAGGCACTAAACTCTAGGGGGCCGCTCTCTATCGCCTCCCTATAGATGATGGTATCCCGATTAATAAGAGATTGTTAACTGCTTCGGCTTTTGAGTTATTGTTCAGAAACTGACATCTCGGGCGCTTTTTATTAAACTAAAATCACCTCAAAGTGGGCGTGGGGGCTCTCTGGGAAAGTCTCACGTTTGAAAGATTACGACTCACATCATAAATCTAATATTAAGCGACTTGCATTCTTTCAATCTCACCCCATTTTTTCCAATAACCCAATTTCAAGGCCCTTTCTTTATTCTCCAAACTTTCCCCACCCCGACCACTGGAATTTTTGCACGCCCAATTCTGTAAAAGACATCTTAATCAAGATCTAGCAAAGATTGTAAATGATGATAAATAAAAAATTTTTTTTTATAATTAAATAAAACAACAAATCAATTTTCTGGAAATTAAAAAAATTAGATTGCTGGATTGATAGATCAAGGAGGATCTATGACCTCACCGATTCCTTCAGAGAGCCTTAATGCAATAAACCAAATGGTTTCACAGGTTACACAAGGGGAAGTTAAGGGCTTGAAGCAGCTGAGCCAAGCGGAGCGAAAAGCTGTGAAATCCGCTTTGGAACATTTAGTGAAAGATGACCATCAACCGATTATGCTGGATGGTAAAATTGCACAAAAAATCTCAACGCCGGAAAATTATCATAAAAATCCAATTCGGTCTTTAGTAAAAGGGATCGCTAGAAAGCTATTCACAAGCTACATCGATACAAATTCTCTGGCCAAGTTCATTAGCGATAATTCATCCCTAATCCGACAGCACATGAACCCGCCGCAAAACCCGACAGTCACTCCACAAGCAGCAGTATCGAAACAGGAGGCAGTGGTATCGGAAAAGGGAGAGCCCAAAACTCTTTCACAAAACGAAAAGATCGTCCATTTCAAACAGGATTGGGAGCAAAATAAGGAAGCTTCCCTATCTGGTCAGAAGGGTGCTTTCACCAAAAGCTCAGAGCTGCTCGGAAAGCTTTTCAGCGATAAGTCCATCGGCGATGAAGCTGTCCTCCAATTTCTACAAGACATCCACATAAACCCCACCGGAGGATTTTTCGAGACTAAGGGGCAGCCTACAGATCTGGCTAAATTGCTCATTCAAGAGCGGCCGCAGGTTTCAAGCGCTTTTACGAAAAAAACAGAGACTCCAGAGCCGGTCGGACAGGGAACACAAACAGCTGCGACAGTAACTACAAAACAATCAGATCCTGTCGCTTCCACTCCAACGCCTCCTAAGGTTCCTCCCCGTTTCTGGGTAGAGAAAGCCAGCTCTGTAGATCCTTCCATTCCTTCCAACACAGCGACTGCCAACAAAACACCTACCGGCAGTTACAAAAGTGAGCGAAGAGTTGTTCACCAAGACATAAAAGCTCAAATTATTGGTCAGTCAAAGCCTGTACCTGCAGATCAAAAGCCCGTTGCATTAATTATGATGGGGCCGCCGGGTGCCGGAAAAAGCATGGCGATAAGCCAACTCACGAAAGGGTCCGACCAGTTTGTTGAAGTGGGAATGGATAACGTAATGGAGAGAATTCCGGAATATAAAAAAGCGATAAACCTTGGAACCGACAAAGACGGTAAAATTATCACAGCTAAAGACGCTTGCTTAATTACAAGGGATGAAGCAAACGATATCACTTCAAGCCTTCGCAACGAGGTCATCGCGTCAAGGCGCAACTTAATCTATGACGGCACAGGCCAAAATTTTTCTCTCTACCAGAAGATGATCGCAAAATTGAAAGAGGATGGATATGATGTGCAGTTGTATTATGTGGACATTGATGTAGATCAAGCAAAGCAACGCGCCAAAGACAGAGCTGAAAGAGTAGGACGATCAATTCCTGATCATGTAATAGAGAGCATTCATGGTAATGCCAAAGCAAACTTCCAAAAAATTGCCAAACTTGCAGATACAGCCGTTCTATTCGATAACAGAAATCCCCCTCCACAACAGGCCTGCAAGTATGAGCACGGATCTCTTACCGAGGGACAGCAATATCTAGACCAGAAAGGATTTTAAACTCGAGGTAAACAATGGACCCTATAAAAAACAACATGGATCCTATGAGCAGCAACATAGACCCTGTTAAAAAAGAAAAGGAACCGGAAAAAAAACCTGCTATTTCTCCGGAACAAGTTATAGAAACCCTGTCCAAGGCAAATCCTGAGGAAGGATCGGAAAGGAAATTTGCCCCCGGCGAGGGAATTGTTTGGTCTCCTGGAGATGAAGAGGATAAGACCCTAACCCGATGGTTGAGCAGTGAAGATGTTCGCTATGAAGATGAAAAATAGCGTACTTTCTTTTAGGCGCCTCTCTCCGAAATCTCGCTGCCAGGTCGCCATTGCGTCCTTTTCATGTCAATCAATTGTGGTAGTCAGCGCTCAATTAGATATCTAAATTTAAAATCGCTTTAAACAATTCAAGGCCAAACTATTTCTCCACGAGAGGGCTTTACTGCACAGATATTCCACGAGGAAGTGTGAGGGAAGTCGGGGTAGGTATACCAAAATTGTCTCATATCCCCAATTTTGGAATAATTTCGGTAAAGGACTTCATGTGCAAAACTTTCGATAACGCATCAAAAACTGACCGGAAAATAGCAAAGCTCCTATTTATCGGGTCAACATCCCCTTAGCCCAGGGTGGCGCACCAAGACGGCACTTGCCGGTTCGGCACCCTACCCAATCATCCGTGCCGGGCACAAACCGCAAAGCGCCCGAGGTAGATCACCTCTATGCCGTCGGTACAAGCATCTTTCCTTTCAAGCTCTCCTTAGCCGTCCTTGCCACTGCTCTAAGTGTCGGCGACCACATCATCGAAGGATGAATTAAGTAAGCTATTTTTTTAAATTGTTGTTTGTGTTTTAAAGGATTACATCAAAACGATCGAACACAGCGCAAGATTTGGTTTTTAGCCCATGACATGTACTTTTTCACTTCGCCTCTTAAGCTTTGCCCTGATGCTTTTATGCGCCTCCTGCGGCAAAAAAGCGCCTACTCCGGCAGCTCAAAAAAAAGTCGCCGTATCCACCGTTACGGTGGAAGCAAAAGATGTCCCGATTGAGCTCGAATATATCGCCATCACGCAGAGCTCAAGGCTTGTGAACATCAACGCCCGCGTCAACGGCTTTTTAGAAAAGAGAATCTATACAGAGGGAGAAATCGTCCAGGAAGGCCAGGTTTTATTCCTGATGGATAAGAAACCATTTCAGGCACAAGTAGATGCCGCCGAAGCAGCTTTGAACATGAAAAAAGCCTCCATGGAGACCGCCCGACTCAACCTGAACAGGACCAAGCCTCTCACCGAGATGAATGCTCTCTCGCAAAAAGATTTAGATGACGCCACGGGAACATTCCAATCTTCTTCTGCGGCTGTGGAACAGGCCAAAGCACAGCTTGAGACCGCGCTTCTCAATTTATCCTATTGCACCATCTCCTCCCCCCTCTACGGGATCAGCAGCGCCGCCATCGAGCAGGACGGCTCTTACATCAACGTCGAAAACAGCAAACTGACCACCGTGGCAGCCCTCTCTCCGATGTGGGCGAATTTCAGCGTCTCCGAAAATGAAATCCAATCGTTCAGGCAGCAGATCAGCAAGGGCCTGCTAATTGCCCCCAAAGTAGATGAGTACGAAGTGGAGATCTTGCTGGTCGATGGGTCTGTCTTTCCGCACAAAGGAAAGATCACCTTCGCCGACCCCAACTACAATCAGCAGACGGGAACCTTTCTAATCCGCGTCTCTGTGGACAACCCTGAAGCAATCCTGAGGCCCAACCAGTATGTTCGAGTCAGGCTTAAAGGAGCAATCCGGCCTCAAGCCATCTTGGTACCCCAAAGAGCTGTCCAGCAATCCTCCAAGGGACACTACGTCTTTGTCGTCGATAAAGAAGGCAAAGCCGACATGCGCCCGGTTGTTGTCGGCACATGGCATGGGACGGACTGGTTCATCAATGAGGGGCTAAGGAGCGGAGACGTCGTGATCGTCGATGGCGGGATGACGCTGCGCCCCGGAACACCGGTCGAAGCTAAGCCTTTGGAAGAAAAAAAGGAAACTTCGGAGACAGATCAAACGCAGGGAAAATCGGACGCCCCGAAAGAGGAGCCTAAAGAAGGCCATAAGGAAGGGTAACAGGACCGATGTTTTCGAAATTTTTCATTTTAAGACCCATCTTCGCTACGGTAATATCCGCTATTATCGTGATCGCTGGCCTTGTCTCGACGGCCTTTCTTCCCGTCTCTCAATACCCTACCATCACGCCCGTACAGGTCCAGGTGACGACTACCTATCCGGGAGCCGATGCCCTGACGGTCGGCACATCCGTGACGGCGCCGATCGAGGCGCAAATCAACGGCGTCGACAATATGCTCTATATGACATCGACAAGCTCCAGTACCGGCCAGATGACGATCACTGTCTACTTCACACTCGAGACGGATCCGGACATTGCCCAGGTTCTTGTCCAAAACCGGGTCAACTTAGCCCTTCCTGAGCTTCCCAATGCCGTGAAGCAGTATGGAATTTCAGTGCAGAAGCAGTCCAACAGCACCCTCATGATCCTGGCCCTTTTCAACAAAGACGGCAGATACAGCCAGGACTACGTCACAACTTATACCAACGTATACGTTCTCGATGCAATCAAGAGGATCAACGGCGCCGGCCAGGCGCAGATATTCGGCGTGCCCGATCAGGCGATGCGCATCTGGATGAATCCCGATCGCATGGCCTCCCTGCAGATTACAACCAGCGACATCCAACGCTCCATATCATCTCAAAACGCTCTATTTGGCGCCGGACAGCTCGGACAAAAGCCCAGCACCCCGGATGTCCAGATGACCCTACCCGTTCTGACGGAGCGCCCGTTCGTGGAACCTCAAGAGTATGAGAACATCATCCTAAGGGCAAGCCAAGACGGTAGCGCCATCGTGAGGGTCAAAGATGTGGCTAAAGCTGAGGTGGGAAGGAAGCAGTATCTCGGCGACAACACCCTCAATGGCGCTCCCGCCTGCTTCATCGTCATCTATCAGCAGCCCGGCGCCAACGGCCTTCAGGTTTCGACCGCCGTCAGGCAACTGATGGATGAGATGAAACAAACTTTGCCTGACGGCATCGAATATCTGGTCGCTTTGGATACAACAGATTTCGTGCGCCTCTCCATAAAAGAGGTGATCATTACCCTTTTGGAAGCCATACTTCTAGTCGTTGTCGTCGTCTATGTCTTCTTACAAAACTTCCGAGCCACCATCATCTGTACCGCTGCGGTATTCGTCGCCTTAATCGGCACCTTCTCCGGAATGCTTGCTCTCGGTTTTTCCATCAACCTATTGACCCTTTTCGGGATGGTTTTAGCGATCGGGATGGTTGTCGACGATGCGATCGTCGTCGTGGAAAACGTCGAGAGAAATTTGACCCATGAAGGCCTCTCTCCAACACAGGCTGCCATCAAAGCAATGCAGGAAGTGTCCGGACCTGTCGTGGCCGTCGTTCTAGTTCTAAGCGCCGTTTTCATTCCGGCAGCCTTCCTGCCGGGAACGACCGGGCAGCTCTACAAACAGTTTGCAATCACTATCGTCATCTCGGTGACCATCTCCGGGTTTGTCGCCCTGACTCTCACTCCGGCCATGTGCGCGGTCATCCTTAGCGAGTCAAATCCGATCACCAAAGGATTCTTTTTCCACTTTAACAACGGATTTAACAAAGCGACAAAAGCTTACGGAAGAAGCGTCCGGATCATCATCGCCCACCGGTATATCGCCTTTACCTGCTTCCTCTCCATGCTGGGGCTGACCTACTACCTCTTCAAGACGGTGCCTACCAGCTTCATCCCCGGAGAGGATCAGGGATACGTCCTGGCGCAGCTGATCATGCCGAACGGCGCAAGCATGACAAGAACAGAAAGTGCCGCGCGCAAAATCGACGAGATATTCTCCACGGAAAAATCGGTTCTCAACCGCACGGTCGTCAACGGCTACAGCTTGATCGACAGCCAGTACCTAAACAATACGACGACCTTTTTTATCACCCTCAAAGACTTTGAGGAGAGGTATAAAAACACCGAAACGGCAAAAGAAGAGAACTCGAGGGCCCTTTTGCGCTCCTTCATGACGAAGACGGCCGATTTCGAGCCAGGCATCGTCATCCCCATCTCTCCCCCGGCCATTCCGGGCATCGGTACCACGGGCGGCTTTGAGTTCTGGATCCAAGATAAGGGATCGGGAGAGCCTCAAGAACTGTTCGATGTGACCAAAGCCTTTATCCAAGAAGCATCGAAACGGCCTGAACTTGTCGGCCTAAGCACCACCTTCCGCTCCTCGACGCCTCAGCTTAAGGCCAATGTCGACCGCGCAAAGGCCGTGCTGCTCAACGTTCCTGTAGAAGATGTCTACAACGCCCTTCAGGCGCAGTTCGGCTCTCTCCAGGTCAGCCAATATGAACAGTACAGCCGCACCTGGGACGTTATCTTGCAGTCGGAGGCGCAATACCGCGAAAAGCCAAGCGACATCGGAAAGCTCTATACCAGATCCAACAAAGGAGCGATGGTTCCGCTTGCCGCTTTGATCTCAACAGAATACACCATAGGCCCCGACCTCATTCCCCATTTCAATGGCTTTCCCGCAGCGCAAATCACAGGCAACGCCGCTGCCGGATACAGCTCGGGCGATGCCATCCACGCAATGGAAGCTGTCGCCAAAGAGTCCCTCCCGCAAGGCTATGGGTTTGCCTGGTCGGGAATGGCCCTGCAGGAAAAATCCTCGGGAAGCTCGTCGACTGCCGCCTTTGTGTTCGGCATCCTGATCGTCTTCCTCATTTTGGCAGCTCAGTATGAGTCGTGGTCGCTGCCCTGCTCAGTCATGACAGCCGTCCCCTTTGGCATCGTCGGCGCCCTGATCGCCACCGTTCTCCGCGGACTGGAAAATGACGTCTACTTTCAGATCGGCCTGCTCGTCTTAGTGGGCCTTGCCGCCAAAAACGCCATCCTCATCGTCGAATTTGCCGTCGACTTGAAAACGAAGGGAAAAGACGCTTTAGAAGCCGCTGTCGAAGCCGGAGAGCTACGGCTTCGCCCCATTATCATGACCTCGCTGGCGTTCATTTTAGGTGTGCTGCCCCTCTTTTTAGCCAAAGGAGCCGGCGCCAACGCCCGCCACTCGATCGGCACAGGTATTATGGGAGGAATGATCGGCGCATCGACGCTCGCCCTCCTCTTTGTTCCGCTCTTTTTCTGGGTATTGGAAACCATGAGAGGGGAATCTGCCAAGGAGAAGAAAGATGAGTAGAGCGTTATTATGTTTCCTTGTCTTATTCACCGGGTGCATGGTCGGTCCGGACTACAGAAGGCCCTGTGTTGAAGTTCCTGAGGTATACCGCTTTGATGAAAAGGGGTCGGAATCGGCAATGGACACCCTTTTTTGGGAGCAATTTGACGATCCTGTCCTGACCAATTATGTGAGGGAGGCACTCACAAACAACCGCGATATTAAGATCGCGGCCGCAAGAATCGAAGGCGCCCTCGGCATCTTGATGCAAACCCAGTCATCGCTCTTTCCCCAGCTCGGCTACCAGGCCGCGGGAGCAAGAACCCTTGCCAGTAATGCTACCGGCATTCCTCTCTCGCCGACAACCCCCAATCCCCTGCCTTCATTCCAGGCCCTCACCAACGTCAGCTGGGAGCTCGACCTTTGGGGGCGCTTAAGCCGCCTCACCCAATCATCGGAAGCCGATTACTATGCTGCGGAGGAGGCCTGGCAAGATGTCGTTCTCTCGCTTGTTTCCCTTGTGACCAACACCTACCTGCAGCTTCTCGGACTAGACGAGCAGCTGGCCATATCCAAGAGGACTCTGGTATCTTATGGCGAAATGGTCGACTACTTCGATAAACAGTTCAGGTATGGCCAAGTGTCGAGAATCAACGTCGTTCAGGCCACCACCCAGTATGAAAAGGCTGCCGCAGCCATTCCCGAAATCGAGTTGAGCATTGTCAGGGCTGAAAACGTGCTCTCCCTTCTTCTTGCCAGAAACCCGGGGCCGATCGAGAGGGGCAAAACAATCTACGCCATCGAAAGCCCGATCGTCCCTGCCGGCCTCCCCTCCGATTTACTCTGTGCCCGGCCCGATATCCGACAGGCCGAGATGCAGCTGATCTCGGCGAATGCGCTTGTCGGCGCAGCCGAGGCGCTCTACTTTCCCTCCATCTCCCTGACAGGTGACTATGGATACTCGAGCAAAGAGTTGAAGCAGCTCTTCACGGGACCGGCCAAAACGTGGATCTACGGGACCAACATCACCGGCCCGCTCTATACTTTCGGAAATATCGAAGGACAGGTGACACAGGCGAAAGCCGAGAAGAGGGCGGCGATTCTCAACTACCAGCAGACAGTGCAGAATGCGTTTAAAGACGTAGACGACTCGCTTGCCTCCCATGAATATTACATGCAGAGGCTGGAGGCGCAGGGTAAACTTGTGAAAGCATCAAGGGAGTATGAGTATCTGGCGATGCTGCAGTATCAAGAAGGCTATTCCCCCTACTTTGTCGTCCTGCAGGCCCAGGAGCAGCTGTTTCCGGCTGAACTGGCCTGGGTGCAGACAAGAGTGCAGGTCTTCACCTCAGTTGTGAATGTCTATAAAGCGATGGGCGGAGGATTCCGCCCGTGAAATCTTATCGACCTTCAGCATGGGCGCGGATTTCTGCCACCCTGGAGCTGATGTAGCTTGCCATGGCAGATTCCGACTCATGCGCTTCGTAATATCTGTTTTTCAGACGATAATCCGAAGGGAAAACGAGTAGGGGACGGGCGCACCGGGTCGTCAGGTAGTTGGCTATGATACGGCCTGTTCTGCCATTGCCATCACCGAAGGGATGGATTCTTTCAAACCTCAAGAAATATTTGCCGACAAATTCCGCGAAGGCTCCATCATCACTCTTGTAGATTTCAGAGTTATTCGAAAGGTCTTCGTTCACGTCTTCCAGCCAATTCTGCATATAAAGAGGCACAAAACGCCACTCCGGCGGAATGTGCTTCCCGATGCGTACGTTCTTCTGCAGGTTCGGCCCTCTGATATGGCCGATCTCCTCATCAGTGATGGCATCCCCCGTAAACTCTTTCTGCTCCTGCCCGATCATGGCTTGCCACTGGCGGATCATCTTGATGTTAAGAGGCTGCTCTGCCAAAGCCGCCTCCTGGGAGATTACATAGGCTCCAAAATGCCCCTTCTGGGGGTCTTGGAAGGCTACCACGCTATAATCGATGTCGTGAATTCCTTCGATCTTGTTGCTCTCGTTTAAAAAAGCGATCGTTCTTGAGTCTGGATTTAAGTGACAATTCACGTTATTTACCTCATATTTTTGAACCGTAAATGAGCTCTGCACTCTGTTTTACACCCTGGAATACTTTTCTCACAAAAGCTTCACCCTCATGGCGCGGCTTTTTCGGCTGCAGGGTGAATACCGCATCGAGGACGTCATTGCCCAGCACAGAGGGGGGAATACCCATTTTTTCGAGCACCTGGTTCATGACAAGCCTCGATACCCTGCCGTTGCCGTTTTCGAATGGGTGGAGAGCAACAAGACGCTGATAAGCCTGCGCAGAGGTGAGAATGATGCTCTTTTTGCCTTCTGAACACATCGCCAGCTCTTTCATCAGCCAATTTTCATAAGCATTCATCATGCTCAGAACTTTGGATCCCGGAGGAGGAAGAGCTGTCGCCCCCGCTCCACCGATTCTTACAGTCCCCGATCTGAACACTCCGGGCTTTTGAATCCCCTCCTCCCCACGTGTCAGATCTCTATGGATCAAATTGATGTGGAAAAGCTCGAACGATCCATTTTTTGCGTAAGTCGTCTTCCTTGCATCGGCTGCAAGCCATCTTTCAAGGGCTTCGCTTTTCTTTAAACTGGATGAACCGGCTGTGTTCAATTCAATCCACTTACGGTACAGATCGCCCTTTTCCTGTTTAAAAGACTCCAGATCTTCAATCAGAGTTTCAGATTTAATTTTCGCTTCAAATTCTAACATTTCACTTATTAATGTAGAACTAATCTCATTATTTTGGATTTGTACCCATTCAAACCGCTGCTCCGAAAAAGCAAACTCAAAAAAACTTTCTTTAAATACTACGAATTGATTGAGCGTGGGACTGCGCTGCTGCAGGTCATCTTCTGCCGCCATCAAAAAAAGGTCGAACTGCTGATTGGGCGAGCCCAATTCCAATAATTTGTTAAAACGCTTAGGCTCTTGAGTAAAGAACTGATACATACCCTGCAGTTGCTTTGACGACACTCCTCTTTTTGTGTGGCAAAGAAAATTGATCGCGCTGAGGGCATTCGACTCCTCGAGCCTGGTAAAATCGCTCAAGTTCAGACGCGGGTCATAAAGCGTGGGCCGATTTGTCTCCAACATCAGCTCATCGGCCAGCCTTTCAAGTTCGATGTCCCTCGGAGGAGTGACCAAGGTAGCTACAGCCGAGACTTTCGAAGAAGTCGCTCGCATCTTGGGAATCTGTCGTTCACTTGCCGTCTCCATCATGAGTTCATCGGCGAGCCTCTCCAGCTCGAGGTCTACTTTGACTCGCTCAGAAGCCAAGGGGGTCACTGGAGCTTTATCTTGCTTCGCGATTGTCATCAGCGAAAACAGCATGACGAGCACTGCATCGGGAGTTGCCGAACATTGTTTTGCCAGTTTTTCGATATTAGCCCTTGCCTCGGGATCATTAATTTGGGAAAAGTAGGAGCCTTGATTTTCCTGGATTCCTTGAAAAGACATTGTAACCGCCTATGTTAAAATTATTATTTGCTATAAGTTTAACAGCGGAGTTTATATTTCATTTAAACTGAGTGTTAAGAATCGATAAATTATGCCAGAACCATTTCAAAACATGGGCGTTGGCTCCGGGAAAGAGTAAATTTTCAAATAGGGTCGGTATCAGAGACTGTGAAGGGATTCGTCTCCTGTTGATTTTTTTTAGATCCGCATCAGCTCTCGCCTAATGATTCCAAAAAATTTCGAAAAGTGATCAAAATAATCCCAAATCGACGACATCCGAATCGGTTAACAGTCACTAAACTTTTCCGTTAAAGAATAAACTTGAAAACAAACACTAAACATTATAGAATAGGGCATTATATTTTTTTAGATTATAAGGAGTAAGATAGGTTCATCATGTGTAAAGCCCTGGCACCTTATCTTACGTCCAACCTCTATTTTTCCACCTATCCCCCTAACCTCCAACCTGCACTCGAAAACCTTTGCCGCCATCCCGATGCCATCCACATTCTGGACAAGGTTGTCGATCTGCATGGTAAAATTGCAATCGTTCACGGGCAAGACTACGAGAGGGCCGCTACCTGGGACTGGAATACCAAGGTGATCGCACTCAACACGCAACTGGCCAATAGCTCGCTTGCGAATCGGGTAACTTACGTCCTCTTCGAACTTTGCAACGCGGCTCAAACCGAAGAGTTTATCCAGATCATCAACCATGTTCAAGATCCGGAAGAGTTGGTGAGGAACATTGAGAAGCTGGAACATCAATCTGCGCTGAAAACCCGCAGCATCGCCCTATCGATCTTTGGAGAACACGCCGAATTTGACCTGAAGCATATCCACACTGATTTTAACCTGTACTACGCGCTTGAGCAGATCAGCGGGCACT
The DNA here is from genome assembly GCF_900000175.1 of Estrella lausannensis. NCBI lineage: Bacteria > Pseudomonadati > Chlamydiota > Chlamydiia > Parachlamydiales > Candidatus Criblamydiaceae > Estrella > Estrella lausannensis. Next base: position 89,805 of record NZ_CWGJ01000005.1, on the reverse strand, counting down.
CCGAAGAGATTGCAAAGAGATTCATCAGCAATCCGCGCGATTATCAGGGGAATTTATACTACCCCTTGTCCGAGCTGCATCAAGCCGCAAGAAATTATCTTTACGCACTACTCTATTACAATCTGCATAAGAATGACCTGGCATTCACCCACTTTCTAGATATTCTAAGAGCAGGCGCCTCAGCCGACGACTCGGAGCGCAAAGCTGTAGACTGCGCACTTCTTCTTTTTCCCGATTATTTCTTTAAAGGACCTACGGCTCCGGCCGAGCTTGAAAGGCCCAATGATGCAGCAGGCCCCACGATCGGGATAGCCCGCTCTGAGCTATTGTAACAAACTGTTAACGACCTCGAATTCAAAAGGCGCCAAGCAGATTCTCAAATCCGCTTAAAATCTCTTGCAACCGCGCTGCTTCCAGAGGATTTGCCCTGATCCGGATAAACTTCAATTCCAGCCACCTTTCGCTTAAATTAGATGGCAAATCTGTGAGTTGATTGGAATCAATAAACACTTTCTCCACACGCTGCCAATTAATCCCGAAGTTTTGCGGGAGAGAAGCCAGCTTGCCAAAGTTCAAGTCGACCTCTTCGATCTTCGCCCAAGTCGCTCCAAAATCCTCCGGCAGGGAGGTCATATGCCCTTTGACCAAAGAGAAAGCCTTGAGATTGACCCAGCTCGCGCCGAAACCTGTTCTAACAGTAGTGACAGGATTGTAATTCAGTGACAATTTCTCAAGATTTGTCCAACTGCCACCCATTGAAGCAGGAAGAGCGGTCAGTCTGTTATCGGAGAGGTCTACCCTCTTCAAGCCGGTAAAGAGGTTCAGCTCCTCCGGGATCACTGTCAGGCCGAGCCCTTTCAAACTCACTTCTTCGATCAGCTTGAGCTGTTCGTGATTGTCCTTGAGAAGGGTACGGATACACCGGGCTCTGTCCAGAGGGTTTTTAGGTAAATCATCCATAAAAGTCTGCGGATCGATCGTAAGCACCCTTTTGATCTGTGGCAGAAGAGCGGCACAAAGACGACAAAGCGCGATCGCCTCCTCTTCCTTGAAGGCGCGTATGTAGGTGAAGATCGAAAAAGGAGAAGAGTCCTTCAGCTTTGTCAAAAAATCGTCCGAAGCGACGGTGACTAAGCGCGATACAAGACACGCTTTAACTCTCCTCAGTTGCTCTACGGCCGCGGCATTGCCGGTCAGAAGAGGGTCGATACCTCGTTGCTTTAAGTCATCTTCTATCGTCGCCCGGAGAGTGGCAGGATCGGCATAAAGCTCTTGAAAAAGCCGGCAGGCTAAGGAGGCATTCGGCTCTTTGGCTTCTATCAGTATGGGTCTCCATAATTCAACCGGCAGGCCTGAAATACTATCTATATCCGAAATCATTGCCATGGGCTTTTCCTTTCCAAACTTTTATTTTTTATTATCACTAAAATTCAACAAGATAAATTAACAACATATATTAAAATCTGGATTAATCCAACAAAAATTTATTAACAATCCCCTAAGAAAACAAAGAAAACACTAAACACTATCTTTTAATGAAAGTTAAAAAAATAAATAACAATACAAACTAAAATTATTTTTTATATAATAGAAAATGTACATTTGAACATACATTTACATAAAACAGGGAGGTTTTATGGATGCTCCAATGAGAACGGGTGGCTATACTCAGACAACGACCATTTCTCCTCTAGACGCCCAAACCCCAAAACGCTTGGTTTTGCGTCTTAAAGGAATGAAAGCAGAAGTCGAACAAAAACGACTCGAGGCACAAAGTAAAGTCGATGAATCCGTCCAGCAGCTTGCCCAGTCGACTTTAGGACAGTCCATGCTAGGGCAATCCATGCTCGGGCAGTCCAGCACGCTAAGCGCAATGCAGGCCAGCTTCTCCTATATCAACCCTGAGATTGGCGATGAAAATGAAGCCAGCGAAGTGCGGGAAGAGATATTCAAGCAAGAAGATGCGATTGAAGAGCTGCAAGATGCCAATTTCGAGAGGGAAATTATCGAAGACGGCCTCACCATCGCAAACAATGTCCAGCAAGAACAAGAGCAGATTTCTTACTTCCAAACAGCTTTAAGGGCATGCACGAACATCGCCAAGCGGGAAGGAACCACGCTGGTCACAGCCCTTGTCACAGGAGGAACAGCGGTTGCCGCTACTGTCTCTGCTCCCGCCCTTCTCAGCCTTCTGGCAGCCGTCGGCGGCGGCGCAATAGTCGCCAATGAACTGAAGAAAATGGTGGTGCGGGAACTTAATGATGTCGGGGCCAATGAGCATTTGCAAATTTTGGAAGGAGCCCTCAATAGCCTCAGAGCGCGCAACAAAGCAGCCATAGACCTCATCACTAAGGCCTCCGATAAACAGAACGAGATCCAAAACAAGCTCAGTGAGGTGGAAAAGGAGATCGAAAGCCTTGAAACCAACCTTGAAACGGCTCAAGGGGAGTTGAAAGAGGCGATTAGCAAAGCGCTTGCTAACCACAAAGAGCTAAGAGGCTGTCTCCTCCAGCAAAACTATGACGCCGACTCGGCCATCAAGGGAACCATGAAGAGCATGGAGACCCTCAAGCAACAGGAGGGTAAGATAAGGCATCTCATGGAGGCGAACTACTCCATCAAAAGCCAACAAGATCTTGACGATGTGATCGAGACGATCAATCAAGAACTTACGGACATTCTTTCCATGACGACAACAACACACGGCCAACTTGTCCAAACGTTAAACTTCATGATCAGCGTCTCCAACACCCAAAAAGTTATCGTGTCGCTGGCGCACGACTCGTATCAACTGATCGGCCAAATGCAAGCCATCCAAATCCAACTGGAGCAAGCGCAAGAAAAAGTCGCCTCCATCGAGCAAAAAGTCGATGAGATGCAAGTGATTAATAAAGCGCAGGCGGAAGACCTTGAGAAATTGCAGCAGGGAAGAAAAGAGGACGCGCGAGACATCGAAGTTGCAAAAGATGCGCTGGATCGAGAAAAGCAAATAGAGAAATTTGGAAACGAGTCCATGATGATTGGCAACGCTATATCGACCGGTGGGGGCGCAGCCTTAGGGCTTGCCTTCGGAGGCGGTGTCGGCGCCTTCATGATGGGCGCGGTTGGAGCCTATTTAAGCCCCACCGCTATCCGGGGTGTCCACTATGCCAGGAAGTTCATGAAGGCTAACCAGCGGATGAACGACCAGGCCATGGCTGAAAAACTGCAAAGCGATTTGAAAGCTGCCAGCAAACAAACAACGGGCAATGAAGTTCCGATTACCATCAAGGCTGCCTATGGACCCTCCCAAGGAAACATTCTCCAACAAACGGCGAAGGGACTCTGGAATATGGGCGCTTCTGCCTCAAGCTATTTTTATGGGGCGCAAACCGCCAATAGTTGGCTCTCGGCATATGCCGGCTCCGTCCAATGCACCCTAGCCAATGTCTCCTTCGATCTATCATTCCATAAAAAAAATGATACGAAATATGGAGCCGTCAATGTCGAAGAACAGCAAAAATTAAGCAACTCGCTCTCGGATGCACTTGACAACGGAATCCATCCGCAGGCTGTGCTGAATCTGCTCGATGGGTTAAGCACAGTCGAGATCAATCACGAGGTGATTGTCATGATTTCCCTCTCTTCACCGGCAATGGCCAACCTGCGGGAGAAGTGCAACAGGATGCTCCAGGGAAGCGGGAAATAATGATTAAACTCTGATAGACAACTTGTCAAACCCACCCTTGGACTATGGGGAATCGCCTGCCGATGGAGAAGGCTCTGTCCGTAACGCGCAAGCCCGGCGGGCTTTGCCTCCTCTTGTATTCACTGCGGTGAATTCTACGGATCAAATCGCACACCAGTTCTTTAGGATACCCGTGATTCTTCGCAATCAGATCAGGGCTTTGATGGTCGTGCACATAGGCTTCCAAGACAGTATCGATAATCTCATAGTCGGGAAGGCTGTCTGAATCTTTTTGGTTGGGACGCAGCTCTGCCGAGGGCGCTTTTTCCAAAGAGCTGACCGGGATAATATCCCTTTCCCTGTTGATCCAGCGTGATATCTGATAAACCTGCCTCTTGGTCAGGTCATTGATAACGCTTAAGCCTCCGCAGAGGTCTCCATAGAGAGTGGAATAGCCCATCGCCAGTTCGCTCTTATTCCCCGTGCTGAGGACAATATGGCCCAATTTGTTGGAGAGCGCCATCAAGATGACGCCGCGAACGCGGGCCTGGATATTCTCTTCCGTTACATCGGGCTCTTTCCCTTTAAATTCCGGGGAGAGAATATCGAGAAAGCTCTGAAAAGGCTCTTCGATAGGAACGTGCCTTAGTTCAATGCCAAGGGCCTCCGCCAGATCGACTGCGTCCTTGACGCTCCCTTCAGAGGAATATCTTGAGGGCATCGACACCCCAAGCACATTTTCTTTGCCAAGCGCTTCTACCGCGATGCAGGCGACAAGAGCCGAATCGATTCCCCCTGAGAGCCCGATCACAGCTTTTTTGAAGCCCTGCTTGCCAAAGTAGTCTTTGAGGCCTAAAATTAACGCCTTGTATGTCTCTTCGGTCTTATCAAAAGCGGCAACCAGTTCATCAGCCTTAACCTCGCTGTCCCACACCATATAATCTTCCTGGAAGCCGTTGCCGAGGCGGACAAGCCTCCCCCCCGCATCGCAAACAACGCTGTAGCCATCAAAAATCAGGCTGTCTTGCCCACCGACCTGGTTGCAAAGCAGGGCCGGCACTTTGAGTGTTTTCGCAGCCTTTTGAACAACATGGATCCTCCTTTCCGCTTTCATTTGGCTGAAAGGAGATGCCGAAAGATTGATGAGAAGATCGATATTCTGGTTCGCGTATTCGGCAACTGGATCCAAAGGATAGCTTACATCCTTTGACAAGGCGGCGTGCTGCCAAATGTCTTCGCAGATCGTAATGGCTATCTTTTTACCGAAAAGAAGAAAAACCCTCCTCTCCTCTGCCCTGTCAAAGTAGCGCATCTCGTCAAAGACATCATAAGAAGGAAGCAGCGTCTTGTCTTGAAATCCAAGAATTTTCCCTTCAAACAAGACAGCAGCGGAATTGAGTAAGGGCTTTCCGAAAGGCTTTGCATTGGCTCGCGGCAACCCCACAATTGCTGCAATCCCCTGGGTGGCGCCCGCGATCTCCTTCAACTCCTTTTTCACCTCATCGATGAACTGGGGCAACAGCAAGATATCTTCGGGTGGATACCCCGTTAATGCAAGCTCTGGAAACACAGCGAGACTGCAGCCGTTTTCCCGGGCGGCATGAATTCCTTCCAAAATCTTTCGTTTGTTTTCTTTCAGATTGCCGACAACGGGATTGATCTGAGCGATTAGTATGCGCATTTTGAAGCCATGAAGTAGAACTTAAAACTATACCGAAATTATCTCAAAAATTGGGATTTTGGCTTTGAGAAAACTCTCGCGATTGAATGATCGCAAGTCACCTCATATTTCTAATATTAGATGACTTTGTATCTTTCAATCGCGAGAGCGTTCTCTTTGCCAAAAGCCAAATTTTGAGACACTTTCGGTATATACCGAAAGCCCGCAGGAACATCGATTCCAGGGGTAGTATCGACTAAAGTATAGAGAACGGCGGTCTATAAATAAACCAGCTTAATGTGACGTCCACGCCTCTCAAAACCAAGGCAGAGTGAGGGTTCTTGCTGAATTCAACTCTTCCCCCTCTTTGATTTCTCCCCCAAGGGGCTTAAGAGACCGCCCACGAACTGAAATCGTCCGATTTCAGTCTGAGACGGTCTCTTAAACAAAGCCCCGCGCATGAAATCCTATCAGTTGCTTCACTAACTGCCAAAATCGTCTAAGATGATGCTGGATCTTGGAACACCATAGTTATCAAGCAGCTTCATGACGCTCGAGTTGTGAAGAGGAGGTCCGCAGACGTAGTAAAGGCAGTCCTCCGGGGACTCCATCTTCTTGAGCTGCCCCTGCTCGAATGCCCTGAAGAGATAATTTGTCTTCAGCGGATCTTCTTTCGGCCACCCAGCCTCGATATCCTCGGGCAGCGGTTCCGAGAGAACAAGATGATAGCTGAAGTTTGGAAACTCCTTGACGAGCTGACGATAGTCTTCTTCGTAAATGTTTTCCTTGATCGACCTGGCACCATACCACATCGTCACTTTGCGCTTGGTGTTCTCCGTGCGGAAAAGGTGCATGATATGAGCCCGCCCGAATGAGGATCCCGCTCCACCGATGAGGAATACCAACTCCCTCTGATCGTTAATCATTAACGACTCTCCAAAAGGCCCGGAGATATTGACCTTATCGCCTTCCTTAAGGGAGAAAGTATAACTGGAACAAATGCCCCACGGGATGGCCGGATTGGGCTTGCCACCAACGAAAGGAGGTGTTGCTATACGGATGTTGAACTTCAAAATATTTCCCTCTCCAGGGTAGGAAGCCATCGAGTAGGCCCTGATGATCCCTGATTCGCCTTTCGGAAGATTGGAAAAGTCAAGCGTCTGGTCAAAAAGGCCAAACTTCTCCCAATCGGTATAGAAGATCGGATCCATGGTGTGCTTCCAATCGGCGGTATTGGTCGTGAAGGGCGGGACATGGAACTGCATATACTCGCCCGATTTGTAATGCATCGGCACCGTGTCAGGCACCTTGATGATGAGTTCTTTGATGAAGGTCGCAACGTTTTTGTTGCTCAAGACCACTCCCTCAATCTCCCTGGTGGAGAGGCAGGCAGGATCAACCATGACGTGCATATCGCCATGAACCTTATGTTGGCATGAGAGCCTCCAGCCCTCCTTCATCTGTTTCTTCGTAAAAGTTCCTCTATCGGTATCTAAAGGAGCGTCTGCGCCCTCGATGATGCGTACACGGCACTGTTTACAGGTGGCTTTTCCCCCGCAAGGAGAAGGAACCGGTACCCCGGCGGAGGTGAGGGCAGAAAGAAGGGTCTGCCCGCCGCGGACTCTTTTAGTGAGCGTCTCGTCCTCATTAACTTCGATGACGCACTCTTCCGCCGAAACGAATTTCGCTTTAGTGAAGAGAATCAGAAGAGAGAGCCCGACACCCACAGTCAAAAAAGCAACAATCGCATAAAGGGTAAGTACCGGATCTATTCCCATAAAGGCAAACCAGATTGCATGCTGCATGTAAGTCTCCTTGAATTTGGTTCTCCCGAACCGCCATTGCTCTGCTGCCGCGAAGAGAGGTGACAGCAGATAAGCTACTCTCTTCCGCCGACTTCCTTTATAGGGTTATTTTCAATTAAAGCTCAAGATTTGGGGAGAGCCCTCAATCTTTTGTTTTAAAAAATGAAGTTTTTCAGGCGGCTAGTCCGCCTCATCGACAATTGAGCTGAAACCGAGGTGCAAAGAGAGCGCCTCAAAATTCGGCAGTGAGGCCCTGAAACATCATAAGTAGAATAGGATTAAATCAATCCAGTCCACTCACAATATTTCAGCCCGGGGCTTTGATGGGGAAGCTACGGTTACGGAGCACTAGGATTTTTTTGATTGAAAGGGTATAATATCACTATCGATTCATCTGTTTGAAAGAGGTGCCCATGACCAAAAAGAAACTTGAGATCCACTCCGAAAATATTTTCCCGATCATCAAAAAATGGCTCTACACAGATAAGGAGATATTCGTGCGCGAACTCATCTCCAACAGCTGCGATGCCCTCTACAAATTGAAAATCCTCTCCGAGAAAGGGCTGGTTAGCGTCAACGAAAATTCAATGCGCATCGATGTAACCTTGAACAAAGAGGCGAAAACCATTGAATTTGCCGACACCGGCATCGGGATGACGATGGAAGAAATCGACAAATATATTGCCCAAATCGCCTTCTCAGGAGCGGAAGAATTTGTCGAGAAATATAAATCCAAAAGCGAGAAAGACCAGATCATCGGCCACTTCGGCCTCGGATTCTACTCCTCCTACATGGTTGCCAAGGAAGTGGAGATTGAATCTCTAAGCTACATCGAAGGGGCCAAGCCTGCCTACTGGAGATGCGACGGCTCCTCCGACTACCTGATCAGCGAGGGAGAGAAAAAAGAGCGCGGCACGCGCATCACGTTGCACATCAGCGATGACAGTCACGAGTTCTTAGAAGAGGGCATGCTCAAAGGGCTTCTGCAAAAATATTGTTCGTTCCTCCCCTACCCCATCTATTTTTCGGGCAAAAAAATTAATGACAAAGAGCCCCTCTGGATCAAACAACCCTCCACATTGACGGATAAGGATTATCTGGAATTCTACCGCTACCTCTACCCCTACGATGAAGATCCTCTCCTCTGGATGCACCTGAACGTCGATTACCCATTTCACCTTCAGGGAATTTTGTACTTTCCCAAGATACGCAGGGATTTCGACCCGGCCAAAGCGACAGTCCGCCTTTTCTGCAACAGGGTATTTGTATCGGAAAACTGTAAAGACATCATGCCGAATTATCTGACAATGCTAAGAGGTGTGATCGACAGCCCCGACATCCCGCTCAACGTATCCAGAAGCACGCTCCAGATGGATAAGACGGTGCGCCAACTCTCCAAGCACATCTCGAAAAAAGTCACTGACAGCCTTGTGCAGATGTGGAGAACCAACAAAGAGAAGTTCATCCAGAATTTTGAAGATCTCTCGCTCATCATCAAACTCGGCTGCCTAGAAGATGAGAAATTTTATGAACGGGCCAAAGAGATCCTTCTCTTCAAAACTCTCGATGATCAATGGACGACCGTCGAGGAGTACCAAGAGCGCAACAAAGACAAAACGAAAGAGATTATCTACTACACCCGCAGCGAGGGAGACGACAACCGCTTGATCTCGATGTGGAGGGAAAAGGGAATTGAGATTTTAAGGTCTACAGGACCCTTCGATGCGCATCTGATGCATTTCCTCGAAGAGAAGATGGCTCCCTGGAAGTTCAAGCGCATTGACGCTTCGCTCCATGAGGATCTTCTGGATAAAGAGAGAGAAAAGGTTGTCCTCGATTCCGAAGGAAAAAGCGAAAGTGCCAAGCTGGCGGATTTCTTCGAGAAAAAACTGGATAAGGAGAATGTGTCGGTCGAGGCAAAAAGCCTCTCGATGGACCAGGTGCCGGGCATGATTCTCATCGAAGAGGAACAGAGAAGAATGCGCGACTACATGATGGCCTTCGATCCGGGCAACGTAGACAAAGGAAAGTCTTTCTTTGATAAAACAACATTTGTGATCAACACCAATAACCCCCTGATCGCCAACATACGCGCTATCGACGCGATCGACAGCGATCTGGCTAAAACACTTGCAAACGAAGTGTACGATCTTGCATTGCTTTCGCAAAACGAGATGAGCCAAAACGCGCTCAGCCCGTTCATTCGTCAAACAACGGATATCTTAGAAAAGCTGACTGAAAAGCTTTCCCAAGTTATTCATAAAGCAGATAAGAACTAAAGGCTTACCCATGGCTCGGCTTTTTGCTACCCTACTTTTCGTGTTGCTGATCGGCAAGCAAGCTCTGCTGCCAGAGGCATATGAACCGGTCAGCTTCTTTCTGACGTGGCAAAAACTGCCCAATACCACCATGACCGTGCGCTATGTCACCAAAGACGACCGGGCAAACGATACGATCGAGTGGCGGGAGAGAGGCACCTCGGCTTGGGAAAGTGCAAACGGACGCCATATCCGCATGCCGCAAAAGCTGCCCTACTTCATCCACTCCGTGGAACTGACCTCCCTAAAGCCGGGTCAAGCCTACGAGTTCCGCTTCAGCGATGAGGGAAAGGTCTATTTTTTCCGCACAGCGCCCTCCCACCTGACTCGAACGCTACGGTTTGCCGTGGGCGGAGACATGTACCACGATGGTATTGAGGACCTTAAAGAAACCATGAGACAAGCGGCCGCCCAAGACCCGCTCTTCGTCGTGGCGGGCGGGGATCTGGCCTATGCCGCGCCGGTCGTCAGTCTCTTTGGCGAAGACGCCAAGCGCTGGTTCACCTGGCTTAAAGCCTGGCAGGACACGATGGTAGCTCCCGATGGCCGCATCATCCCCTTGGTTCCGGTCATCGGCAACCACGAAGTGATCGGACGCTACCTACAAACAAGGGACCAAGCCGAATTCTACTACGCCCTTTTTGCAACGCCAGAACCGAAGACAAATTATGTGCTGGATTTCGGCGACTATATGACCTTTATCGTCCTCGACTCTGAACACACGCAAAGTATAGAGGGCGAGCAGGCAAGGTGGTTGCAAGATACATTGCTGAAACGCAGTCAGGTCCCCAACAAATTTGCAGCCTACCACGTTCCGGCCTACCCTTCCGTCCGAAAATATGAGGGAAAAGTCAGCACAAAGGTTCGTGAAACATGGGTCCCTTACTTCGAAGCAGCCTCCTTAAACGCTGCCTTCGAACATCATGACCATGCCTACAAAAGAACACACCCCCTCTTCAAAGGAAAAATCGACGAAGAAAAAGGGGTTCTATTTTTAGGAGATGGAGCCTTCGGCATCAAAGAACCAAGGCAGCCAAAAGATCTCGATTCAAAATGGTATCTCGTAAAGGCCCTGCCTGAGAGGCATTTTATCCTAGTCTCCTTGAAAGGCAGAGTCCGTCAGTACCAAGCTATTAATTACAAGGGCGTTGTAATCGACAGCACGATCCGGTAAACCCTCGTTCCCCTTGCGCCGACGAAGTGGGATTCACCCGCAAGAGAAAGCCGCTGCAGAAAAATCATTCGATCATTCCTGTACTTACCAGAAAGTGTCTCAAATTTTGAGACGCTTTCGACAGCCAACCCCTTCTCCTTAGCGATCACTGCAAATTCTTTGATTCGTTTCGGTATACGATTTCGTCCAAAATCAGAATTTGTTATCGTGCGGCTAAACCGCATTTACCGGGGCACTGTCGTCTATGCCGAAAGTGTCTCGAAATTTGGTTTTTGGCAACGAGAAAGCTCTCTCAGATTGAAAAATCGTAAGCCACCTAATATTAGAAACATGAGATGACTTGCAATCTTTCAATCCCGAGGCTTTCTCAAAGCAAAAATCTCAAATTTTGCGGCATACCAAGTGTCATCCTTTTAATAATTCCTTCAAAGCAGGTTTATCAAAACAAGCATGGAGCTCTCTTTTTCCCGATCAAAATACAGCGCGGTCTTCAGCTTTTGGCTGCTTTTACTTCTGGCATCCATCCTCTTGCCAAAAGCGCAGCTGCAATCATCCCAGGATAAAGGCCTGTGTACACTGGTGGTCACCTACAACACCGGTGAAGATCGTATCCGATTAGACCGTGTGCGCTTCTGGCTCATTTCTGAAAGAGGAGACCTGCACCTTTATCCTCAGGGCAACTCCTACGTTGACGATCCGGAGACGAGCAAACGAATGGTTCTGATCGAAAACCTGCCCGAGGGAGCCTATACTTTAAAATTCATCATGCCCAACAGCGACGGGCTATTTGAAAAGGTGGAGCCAAGAAAAGTTTCACTGGTTCAGGGAGGAGTTGTCAAAGTCGATCAGGAGCTCAAATTACTTGCCAAAGAGATCGGCAGCCAACCCGATGTTGAACTGGCCTACGAGTCCCCCTATCAAAGAGAAGCGCCCCCCATGCATGAAGTGCGCTTTTATTCGCAGCCGTTTGACAGTTACGCACCCCAGCCGGGCTATCTGAATATCCGCAGCAACGTGCCCGCTGCCCGCTGGGTTCTCTATAAAGATGGAGCGCGCATCGCTTCGGGAGAAGGGAGCGTTAAAGACTTGACGGTTCCAGCCGGATCCGGCTATCAGTTGACGGCCGAAGAGCTGGAAAACTACGAAGTCAAGCTCCTGCCGCAGACTCCATTTTCTGTCCAACCCAATCAGACGCAGTCGCTTGAAATCTTCTATAAGCGCATTTTAGGCGTTGTGCAAGTGATGACTGACATGCCAACCGGCGATGCGCTGAATATCCAAATCGAAGGAAGCGCTCTCAAACAGCCCCTCAGGGTGACGCAGGTAGCCCGCAGTAACAAAATTGAGTGGACAAGTCCGGGAATTCCTCTTGGCAATTATGTCATTTCCTTTAAGCCGCCCTCTTTCTATGAGGAGATTACGCCGGTAAAATTCAGCTTAAAGCAGGGTCAGAACGCCCTCATCCGCCCTAAACTGCGGGGCGGTGGCAAAATTTTAGTGATCACAAACACATCCGATGCAACGTTTACCCTAAAGCAGACCAACGGGCCTCTTTCTTTAGAGGGCAGTGGCGACCAATACCGCTTCGAGGGGCTATTGCCGGGAAATTACACCCTTACCTTTTCATCCAAAGATCCAACGCGTTATATTCCGCCGAAATCCCTTTACATCTCCCTATCGCGATTCAGAAAGCACGAAGAGACAGTAGAAGGGGAATACACCTTTGCCGGCATGCTGAAGATCACCGGAAATATTGCCCGCTTCAGCGTGAAGCTGGAGCCTAAATCGGGCAACTTCGACACCATCCGGGAAGAGGTTACCGACTACTCCAAAAGCATACCCCTCCCTGAAGGCAACTGGAAGGTCATATTCACCCCGATAGGCCGCACTGGAGCCGGAACACCGCTGCCGGCGAAAGAGATCTACATCGATGCCTTCGCCACGGAGTCGATCACACCGGTCTTCGAGGAAAAGGTAGAAAAGCAAGAGCCAGCCGTTTCGGTCACAGAAACGCCGAGAAAGACCATCGACGAGCTCTATAAGGACTTGATATTCGTTCCCGCCGGACTCTCGATCTTTGGGGATCCCTACCGTAAAGACACTGAAAACACCTTTCCGGCACAGGTGGTCGAGCTGTCGACCTTCGAGATTTCGAAATACGAAGTGACCAACGGTCAGTTTTGCGACTGGCTGAACATTGCCCTGCAGGAGGGTTCCATCAGGCCGAAGGATAACCAACGGGGAGTGTTCACCAACGTGAAAGGAAACGTCGTCTTCCGCACGATGGAGGCCAACGCCGACAGCCAGATCTCTTTCCGACCGACTCAGGATAAGGTCAAACCTTTCATGGTACTACCGGGATTTGACAACTACCCGGTTATCCACGTCACTTGGATTGGCGCCCAAGAGTTTTGCAACACCTTTGGTCTGCGTCTTCCCACTGAGGCCGAGTGGGAAAGAGCTGCCTCCGTGCGCGGTGGCAATAACGTAAGTGAAATCAAAAAGTGGATTTATGGCTTTTCAAAAGATGTCATCAACAGAAGCCTTGCAAATTATAAATCCAATCCAGGAACTTCTGCTTTCCACCGGGTTGCCACGACGCCGGTCGGGTTTTATAACGGCGTGAACACCATCCCTCTTTCACCCGAGGATCTGATTCCTAAAAAAACAGAAGATGCCAAAAGCCCCATCGGCGCCTACGATATGAGCGGCAACGTCTTTGAATGGGTGCAGGATTGGTACTTCGACAGCCCCTCTCTTCTCCACCTTGAAAAAAACCCCTTAGGCCCCCTGTCCGGAAGTCTTAAAGTGGCCAAAGGAGGGTGCTATGACAGTTTAGCCGATGGCGTCAGGAGTTTTGAGCGCATCGCGCTTGCTCCTGAGCACTCCGATTCCTTCACCGGATTCAGAGTTGCCAGAACCACTAACTAAACCGATTTAGATGGAAGCGGTGGGATGATTTCTCGAGCTTTCAAATAGGCCTTCTAAGGTTAGACTATTGCTGAAAGGGTAGAATCCCCCCTGATAGAATCCGTAAGTCTTATCGAGATACTTCCGGACACACAGGTAACGAAAGGCTGAAAAGCTTTCATCCTTGCCTTCCAGTCGGTCCATCACCTCAAGGGCTCCAAAGAGATTGGAAACCACACAATTGGTGGGACTTCCCTGACTGGCGACCTGTGACAGGCTGATAGCGCCACCAAAACTCGGGCTCTTGGCTTTAACAGGATAATTCATCATCTTTTCGATATCCATAAACGGATAACGCTCATCCAGCATCTCGCCGATCTGCAAGCTGGCCTCTCCTAGCGTTAAGCCCCTCTTCGCCTCGACAAAGGGTCTATTCACCCAGTATAAATTGAAAGCGCCCTCCTTTTGCTCCACGATCAGATACGTCTTGTGCATGCTGTGCGTCGGTACGGACAACACAGAGCACTCCCCCGTCCCGTAAACGATCGGCAGCAGAAAACGGCTGTTTTCTTGCATAAAAAACATGCGGGCCTTCAGGCGCAGGTTAAAAATTGCCAACTCTATTTTGAAATAAAGATTGGGAAGTGAAAGGCTAACCCGGAATCCATCCAGCGGCGAGACAAACCAGACGAGAGTTCCCACCAAGTTACCCACCACCTTGAGAATATTCTGGATCAGGAATGAGACATGCATGAGCGGGTTCGTTGTCGCTTCCGTGTAGATCGGCCCCCGGCCTGAAATCAGGCGTATCACCCCCGTCGTTAAGAAAAAAGCCTGCACCAAAACGACAATGACAAGGTCAACCGCGGTTAGAACGGGAACCAAAACTCCCGAAAGCCGAACAAGCGCCTCTTTCGTGAAATCATTCAGCCCCGAGTAGTCGATGGCGATTTTGATTTGGGCCATAGCATAGAGGGTAACGTTCGTGATTTTGTGGATATATTCCTGAGCCTGCAGGGACTGAAGAGAATATTCATAACTTGCCGCATCACGAAGAGCCTCTCTCTCTTGCTCGGAAAAAACCTCTTTGCAGGAAGAGGCTATTTCCGAAGACATCTGGAGGCTATGCACTGGACTGCAAGGCGTTTCAGAGAGCTGGCATACATTGGATGAAAGCATGCCGGCGACGATGTGTTTGTCCGTCGGTTCACTGGCGAAAAGACCTGCATAAGGGTGGATCAGGCCGAGGGCGCTTCCCAAGATCAAGGGAGCCACCGCATTGCGGACTCTCTGCAGGTGCTGCCAAGGAAGGGTAAAATCGGCTTGCCCTTGAATAGCACTCTTACCACAGGCGTACAGGAGTGCAGGCAGGATCATCGCGGTATGAAAAGCCATATCCAGTGCCGCAGACAGCGAAAGCAGCGCAACGGCCGCTACCCTGCTGACAATTTCCGCGAGCAGTTGCGAATGTTGCTCAAGATGCAGATAGGATCCCAGGACAATTTTTTCTGCTCCACTGACAAAGCTAAGTGACGACATAAACTCAAAACACCAATAATTATTAATAATTATAATAAAATAAGAGATCCTGACGTATAACTCAAACAAATAATAAGATAAATAAATAAATTAACACACCACCATAAACATTCCTTTTTTATTTAAACAATCTTAACATTTAATTTATTGACAACACATATTATTGATAATAAAATTAAGGTGTGGCGACATTATATTATTAGATTAACAATTTCCTAAGGTGAGATTACTGATTATAACCAAAGGGACTCTATGGACCTGAAAGAAGCCGTCAATGGATTCCTGCGCTCGACAGGGGGATACCCCATACAGAGCGACGACCCGATCATCAAAGTGCAAATTAACAATGAAACAGTCCTCGCTTTTGAAGAATCGCTCGAACCTGACAAGTTCTACCTTTTCGCGGTGCTAGACAGCCTGCCTCACGGGGGGGAGTTGGAAGTTGCCCTCGAAGCACTGTCGTCCAACCTCTTTGGTCAAGAGACCGGAAGCGCCACCATTGGCTACGACAAAGACACCCGCTCGCTGGTTCTTTTTCAGCGGGCTGAGCTAACCTCTATGGATGACCGGAAGATGAAAGAGCTGATCACATCTTTCCTTGCGGAACTGAGCTATCTAAAGACGAAATTCCAGGAACTCGGAACTCTCACCGATCTGCCAGGCTAAAGAATTCTATCAACCCAAAGGTACTTATGAATAACGTGAGCCCACTTGGAAATCAGAGAGTCCAGGGCGCAGGCAAGATTCCTGAAACCGAGCTCCTCGCCAAAGAGTACACAGGCCCCCTTGATGTCAGGGCATCTGCAAAATCCCACCCTCGCCACCTTAAAAATGAACCGATTCTCTCCAGCGAAGCGGTCGATGCCAAGACGATCTTGACCCCTGAACCTGCCATCTCGATAAAAGAGATGAAGGCATTGAACAAAGAAGCGAAGCGGTTTGGCGAATCCATAAAATCACAACGAGAGGGAGTTGTCGCGACTGTCTTAGGAGCCATTCCCGATATCGTAGAGCAAGCCGTAGATGGCCTCCACTCACTTTTCAAAAAGCTCGACATCCTGCCGAAGGTTCAGGAAGGACTTAGCATCGCAGGCGCTGCCTTGTCGCTGATCCTGACCCCCATAAAAATGGCAAAAGCGTGGGCCAAATGGGGCGATATAAAAGACACGCAAAAGTCTTTGGAGTCTCCCCCTATCAACGAAGCGCAGAAAAAACATTTCGTCGACGGACTTAAAAAAATGCTTCTCGACCCTCAAACATCGGTAGATCAGGTGAAAGATTTTCTCAAGAAAGAGGGCATCTCTCTTGAAAAAATGAACATTGTCCTCGGTGGTAGGGAATCGCATGCATTCGCAAAATTCAAAAAAAACGCGATCGGCGACACCGCTTTCCAAAACTCCCTTTGGGATCAGCATAAAAACTCCAGGGGGGATCTCTGGCGAAGCCGCTTCCTTAGTAACTTGAACCTAAGTGGAGCTACACTGGAAGCCGGTCGCCTGGAGCTTGCGAAAATTGGGGTCAACATTCCTGACTGGAGAGAGGTTTTAAAAGAGCGAATTAAAAGCTCCTCCATGGCAAACGAAGAAAAGGGTAAGGCCTTCGCAGCAGTGAAGAGTTGCCAGGAGAAGAATTTAAGCTTTCAAGAGACTGCCGATGCATTATCTTCCTTTCAAGTTCCTTTGCACAGCCTGGTCACCACCAAAGAAGAGCTCCGGGATAAGATCCTTAGCGACCCTGAATTCATCTCGAAAATGGACAGTGCTCTTTCCGACTACGAAGGCAGAGTCTTCAAAATGGAGGAGATGCTAAACCAGCGCAGAGCTGTCGAAGAGGGAAAGATGGCGTCGATGGAAGAGCCCTTCGCCAAAAAACTGCAAGAGGGCATCAATAGTTTTAAGAGAATACTTCGCCCCGAGACCCAAAACAGAGCTGAAAGGATGAAGGCAATTCTTTCGGGAATCAAAGAGATGGGGCTCTCTAACCTGGACAGCCATATCGAGGAGAGAATCAAACGCCTTGAAGTGGCCTCTGAAAAGAACTCAGAACAGATCCAGTCTCTTAAAAACGTGCAGGAGATCTTGAGAAACCCTCCGGTTGAATGGGAAAAAATCGACAGCGCATTAGTGGCCAAATCGGCAGAGTCGCTTGCGGGAGTCTTAGCCGATCCCCAAGGATTTCAGGCAATGCTAAAAGACCATGTTCGCCATGAAGAGACCCTGAGCGCTTCCTTGCGCAACGGCATGAAAGCCATGTCTGAAGCCAAGCTTCAAAGGGAGAAGCAATTTTACAGGTTTACCTTAACTGAAAGCACGATCATGGGAGCTTTTACCATTCTAACATCCGCAGTCACGATCGCGGGATTCATCATGACATGCACCGGTATCTTGACCATCCCCGGGATTTTCCTGACAGGACTTGGGCTTGCGGGTGTCGGTCTTTCGGTGGTCAGCATGGGATCGGGGTGGCTCCACTCCATTATGACGGCGCCAAACCGCCTTAAAGAAGAGACGTTTCACTTAAGGAGCATCAGGCAGACAATCCGCTCCATCCCCTTTGGATATAAGAAATACATGTTCGAGAGGGAGCTTTTAAAAGATAAGAAAAACAAAATTGCGATCGGAGCTATCAGCGCCAAATTGGGTGAAGGCATCCCCCCCGAACTACTTAAACAGTTGAGGCCAAACCTCTTGCCAGGAACCTACCGGCTCTTGCGTAAGGAGAAACTGAGCGAAGCGGAAGCCAGGGTTTTGGAAGAGAGGCTCAAGGGGCACAGAGAAAAGGCACTCGAGCTTGATGATCAACTGAAAAAGCTCCGGTTTGAATATTTGGCCCGTCAGGAAGATTATCAATACCACAGGACAAAACTGTCTGAAGCGGGGATGAAAGACCTTGCACGGGGTATGACCCAAGCGGAGATGATGTTCAGCCCATCCAATCCGGAAAAACCCGGGTTGCTAGATGCCCTGATGCAGATCCACAAGCCCAAAGACAACCGCTTCGAGACGGGAATGGATGAGCAGACAGTGGAAGCTTTGAAAAAATACACAGGCGTAGATCCCGCGGGACTGACTCAAAAAGCACGAGACGAACTTGTAAGCTCAAGAGTTCTCTTCCGGGATGAGTTGACGGCCTTTTACGGGGCAACACTTGATGATATGCTGGAGGGTATTTTACCCAAGAAGTAGAACTTTTAACGGCTATCTGCTAAGGAAGGTAGGAGACTGTCAGCAACCCTGTTTTAAGAAAGGAGCAGTTTTAGCATGGCATCAGAGACTCTCTTACAAAATATGAACGGCTGGCTCCGGGAGGAGTTCTTTCAAAACAACATCTATAGTGATGGAAGCGTTCCCCCTTTTTTAATTGCCGACCTGGGCAAAGATCCTCAGGGAAGGAATCGGTTTTTGCGGGTACTCCCCCTTTACCAGGAGGCTCTCGGCATTTTGCAAAAAGCACCAAACGAGCTGGGGCCTTTGGTCTCTTTAGATTTCTCCTCCGAACTGCCATTCTTGTGTAAACCTGAAGCGGCAAAGGACTTGGCATCGCTGCTGTTTTTCATCAATAAAGAGATTCAGCTGTCCGGCTTTAGCTTTGATGAAGCGGAAGGAAAAATTCTATTCCGCCATATCAACTACTGCCCGGAAAAAGGAATTGACCATCGTCTGACGATCGGAATTACGGGACTGATCCTTCTCTATATGGATTTATACAGCCAAGCGATCGAGGAGATTGCCTCAGGAAAAAAAACATTCAATGAGGCGATGGAAGAGCTGGTGCACGCCGCGAAGCAGGTGCTGAAACAGTAAAGTTCACTCATGGCATTTTATTCGTTAAAGCCTGCACTATTCAGCCTGCCGAAAGCATACCAAAATATGCGAGGGGGCTTTCTCAAAGCTAGCCCCAAGTTTTGAAACACTTTCGGTACATTAGAGTGTTAGTACAGGCTCTTTTGGCAAACTAATTAGTTGCCTTCTTTCTTCTCTTCTTCGGAAGATCCGCCCATCGGCTGCACATCGGTAATCGCGGCTTTCAGCACTTCGATCTTGCTGCCGTCGGGGTTTCTCAAAGTGAGCGTATGTTCATCGATTTTAGCAACAATACCCACGATGCCCATGGCTGTGACCCTGTCGCCCTTCTTAAGGCTCTTTCTTTGCTCTTCCATGGCTTTGCGTCTTTTCTGCTCAGGTCTCCAGAGAATGACATAGAAAAACAGTGCGGCAACGCCCACCATGACAAATGTTTGCATCATGCTCTGCGTTGGACTTCCGGGACCTAATTCCCCTTCGGCAAAAACGGCTTGTGCCTGAAATAACAAGACTGCAAGGGCTGCGGCTAATGGTTTCATCAAAATTTCCTTCTTCTGGTTTTTTAAAGCGGGTGGTTTATACCGAAAGCCTATCAAAATTTGGTTTTGAGAACGCTCCCATGCCAAATTTTGATAGGCTTTCGGTATAACCTTTCCAGGACCTGTCTCTCACTTGAATCGGCTGAATTTGAAGGGCTGATTGTCATTTGATGACAAGCCCTGATTAATCCCCCGATTCCGGATAGATCGCCTTTACTTTGGCATAGAGTTCGTCCAGGGTTCCTTCCAGGATAGCATGCCTTATCTTTTTCATGAAATCAAGGTAAAACGCAAGGTTCTGCAGTGTCACCAGCGTAAGACCGGTGACCTCGTCCACGTTGAGAAGGTGCCTGATATATGCTTTGGTGTGCCTTGAGGCTTCGGATTTTGTTTCAGGATCCAAAGGTGTGAAATCTTCGCTGTATCGCGCCGCTTTGATCGTCACTTTACCCTGCCAGGTGAAAGCAGTGCCGTTGCGCGCATTTCTTGTCGGCATGACGCAATCGAACATATCAACGCCACGCATCACAGCCTCGATCAAATTGCGCGGGGTGCCGACCCCCATCAGATAGCGAGGTTTTTCTTCAGGCAGATGGGGTTCTACTGCATCGATGACACGGTACATGATCTCCCCGGGTTCTCCCACGGAAAGCCCTCCGATCGCATAGCCTTCGAAGTCAAGAGTGCGCAAAAATTGTGCTGAAGCGGCTCTTAGTGAAGGATCGACGCCCCCCTGGACGATACCGAAAAGATTCTGGTCTGCTCCTAGCGGATAATCCCTGCAGATAGAGGCCCAGAGGTGCGTTCTCTCCATAGCCTTCTCCACTTCCTTCAGTTCCGAAGGATAGGAAACACACTCATCGAAGCACATCACGATGTCGGAATTGAGCGCTTTCTGCACCTCCATGGACTCCTTAGGGCCCAGAAAATGACGGGATCCATCTATATGCGACTGAAAATAAACTCCTTCATCAGTGATTTTCCTAAGCGAGGAGAGGGAGAAAACCTGAAAACCGCCGGAATCTGTCAGGATAGATTGATTCCAACCCATGAAAGCATGAAGTCCGCCCGCTTTTCTGATGATATCCATGCCCGGTCTTAGCATCAGGTGATACGTGTTGCCCAAGATGATCCGGCACGCCATCTCCTCAAGCTGGGTATTGGTGACAGTCTTTACCGAAGCCTTTGTCCCAACCGGCATAAAGACAGGGGTCTGAATAGTGCCGTGCGCCGTCTCTATTTCTCCGGCCCGCGCCCGCGACTTGCCATCTTTTTTATGGATGTTAAACTTTAACTTCATGAAAAACAGTCTCCGGCTTTGTGGTTATTAGGAAGATTTTTGCAGGAGAACGACATTTTCCACGTGGGGAGTGTGGGGAAACTGATCTATCGGCTGGACAGCAATTATCTTGTAGCCATGCATCAAGAGTTCTTTGACGTTGTCTGCCTGGGTGTGCGGGTTGCATGATACGTACAGGATCTTGTTGGGCGACACTTCAATCAAGGCACGCATCGCTTCAGGATCGAGTCCCGGCCGCGGAGGATCGACAACGATGACATCCGGTTTGGGGTGTGTTTTATCTTGCATGATCTGCGACAGCACGTTACGCACCGCCCCCGTCAGGAAGTGTATATTGTCCACTCCATTCAGCTCGGCATTCGTTTTAGCATCGAGTATGGACTCGGGTGAAATCTCAATCCCTACAACCTTTTTGGCTTTCTTAGCGGCGATGATTCCCAGGGTTCCTGTCCCGCAATAGAGGTCGTAGACCACATCATCTTTTGTGATCTCTGCCATTTGCAGAGCGGATTCATACAGCTTTCCTGCCTGGAAGGAGTTGGGCTGGAAAAAAGCAGTGGGGCTCACATGGAAAGAAAAGTTCATGGGCCGCGCAGATTCATCGATGGCAACTTTCAGGGTCTCTCTGATGTGGTCCGCTCCGAAAAGATGGATCTCAAAGAAATTGGTCTCCATTCCTTCAGCAGCCTGCTGGATTCTTAAGAAGATACTCTTTAAACTGAGTTGATCATTGGATTTGAATGTCTTTTTGACCGCTTCGGAAAAGCTCTCGAGCTCGCTTTTGCTCAGGGCGTATTCAGGATTGCCCGAGACATTCAGAATCACCATCTTATCTTGCGTGTTGATCCCCTCCCGCAGCGTCAGCGTCCTAAGGGAACCGGTAGCCTTGAATGGATGAAACGCCTTGATATCCGATTCTGCCCACCATTGTCTGACTGCATTCAAAACATCCTGGAACCAAGGAGAAACGAGATGGCACTCTTCGATTGATACAACCTTTCCTTTGCTGGAGTCCCTGATCAGGCCAAGAAACTTATTGCCCTTGCTATCTTCAGAGAAGGAAAACTCCATTTTGTTGCGGTAGTTCCAATTGACTTCGCACGGGATGATCGGTCTGATGTCTTCTTTTCCTGTCAGGAGCGACTTGAAACAGGCCAAAATATCGGCTTGTTTAAACTTAAGTTGCTCACTGTAGGAGATATTTTGAAACCGGCAGCCCCCGCAATCCCCAAAATGCTTACAGCGCGGCGGCACTCGAACGGGAGAGGGTTTGAGAATTTCGTCGATGATCCCTTTCGCCCTTTTCTTTTCCTTGATGACGTTGATACGGACAACATCTTGAGGAACCGCAAAAGGCACTTCCACTGAAGAGAGGCTGCCTGTTCCTGAAACAACAAAACCGACACCGTTTCCTTTTTTATTCAGTTCGACAATCTCGATTTCTAAAACTTTTAATTTGTTCATTGTTCTCTGTTGCTGACAGGTTTCTCTTTTCCAACAAGCACACAAACTTTATTAAACCAATAAAATTTGGATACTTAAGAATATCGTCAAAATTTCCTCTTCAGGTTTAAACCAATGCATTCCTGACTATCTAAGAGACTGTCCACAAACTCAAATCAGTGTGCTTTGCTGCCGAATTTTGTTATAAGCTTCGAAAAAAAATTCACCATATTGAATTAACATGCTGAGTTTTTTCAAAGCTTATATCCGTATGGCGCAAACAAATCATACGATTTCAGTTTATGGACAGCCTCTAATTGTCTGCCCCGATATAACCTCGCCAAGAGCCAGGGGTTCTTTGACCGTCCGTTCAACTCTAAACAGAGGGGCAATATATACCGGAAGTGCCTGAAAATTTGGGAATTAGCTGTAAGACACCTTCGGCATAGTCGATATAGTAACGTTTGAACTTAACCGTTTATTTCTAAGGCTAACCAAAAGAAAATACCCTATCTCTCAAAAAAAGACAAGCCCTATCCCCTGCTAATTAAATTTAGAATTATCGGGAGACCAACACCCCCTTTGAACCAGTCTCAATCCAATTTTTAAAGACCCCTGCCCGCAAACTCAGATCGGTGCGACACTGGCTGAAAATGGACTGCTTGCCAAAATATTTTGACACACCTCGATTTGAGGGCGTTTACATTTTGAGGCTCCTCTCATCCCAAGGCGCTGAAACTTTGATCGGAAATGCGGGGAGGGGCATTCATGAAGCTATACCGAAAGCGTCTCAAAAATTGGCATGAGGGCTTTGAGAAAGCCTCGGGATTGAAAGATTAGCATCTAATGAAACGACAGGCAAGTGAGTGAAAGGGCTACAATGAAAGCTATTTAGAAGCTGCTTGAAGGAGAAAAATGCAGCTTTCAACACCTGTCGAAAGCTGCATAAAATGAGAAAAACATCACTAGCGAGCGTGTTTTCTTGCCAACTTTGCCGTAGGCCTTTTCGCCATTTTGCCTCTTTTAACCATAAGGGCGGAAGGACGAGAGGTCATACGTTTGGACTTCATCGTTTTAGCGGGCCCTTTTTTGGGGTTTTTTTTTTGAGCTGGCTTAGCTTGATGCTTTGCTGCGCTTTTAGGGGCGCTTTTAGGAGCACTTTTCTTGGCAGCTTTTTTAGCGGCTGGCTTTTTCTTGCTCTTGGTTCCTTTTTCAGACGAGATTGATTCCTTGCGGTATTTTTTCGCTGTCTTTTCAAGCTTTACTGTGCCTGTACGGACTCGCTGCGAGGCAGCTTTGTTGCCGTTTTCAGCTTTTGGAAGATCTGCGGAGATTTGCTCCAGAAGATCCTTCATCGATTTGATTGTATCTTTTAACGCCATGGGTTGTTTCCTCCGAAATTTAGCGTTCATGACAATTTACTCAATAGGCGACCTTGGATATATTGTGCAACATTTTTTTATAATAGTAATTATTTTAGACTTCCCAAACTTGTCTCTTGGAAGAAAAAAAATAAGGAGCACAAAGAAAAATATAGCCCCATGATATCATGAGAACGCTATTACAAAAAACAGAAGATGAACGAAAAACACTATTTTTTTTCAGATTTTTTTTAAGGTAGATTTATGGAAGGCTTCGGCATCAATCAAAGAAAGTCTTCTCTCCCACTAAAAAATTGCAACTTTACTCCGATTGATGGATCTATTTTCGGTTTTATAGCTCTTCCTTTATAGTGTATAGGTGAGAGACAATCTTTAAATTCACCATTCGTCATTTGTCCGGATTAATCGGGCGTGTTGCCCCTAAAAGGGATCCATAATCGGCACAATCCAAATCCGGGACTGTCTCGAAGGACTTAAAGGGCGCGGAAAGTCTCGATACCGAAAGTGCCTCAAAATTCGGCATTAGAGGCCGTCTGCAAACTCAAACCAGTAGTCTTTGAGTTTGCAGGCAGTTTCTAACGAAAAATTTTAAGACACTTTCAGCAGATAAAAAACCAATTGTAGCGAAACCATGCTAAGCTCCATCCAAAAAAACTGCTTCTGTTTTCTGGCTGCAGCCGCTTTTTTGGAATCGACTCCTTTTCAAGAAGCAGGATCGAACGCTCCTCCTATATATGTCGTAGGTACAACCCATTCCACGAAGGACTCGCCCCTCCTCAGCTTGCAAACCGGGCTCTCTCCTCTCTTAAATCAAATCGAGGAGAGCGACCTTCTCGGCAACTTTGATGAAGCCCAGCATTTAATCGATCAGCTGCTTGAGAAACAATCAGCTGTCCCCCCCCCTGTCAAAGAGTATCTTTTTAAAAAGAAGCTGTGGCTTTATTTTAAGCAAGGGAATGATTTCCAAGTTGCGGCACTGACAAAAAAGGAGCCTCCCGATGACCCCTTTTCCCTTCTGATGCTTTCGGCGGCTCTCAGAAATTTGGACCGCTATGAAGAGGCTGATGCTGTTTTGGGAAAACTTCTGTCAAAAGAAGAGGGTCAGGGAGATCAGGTTCTACTCGAAAAGGGAAACCTCCTTTTAAAAACAAAGCGATATATCGAGGCCGATTCCTATTTTGAGGAGGTTCTCAAATCCTCAACGTCCTCTGATGCCATTGAAAATGCCTCCATTAAAAGAGTCATCGCTGCCTTCCTGGCACAAGACCAAGAAAAAGCCTCCGCCGCCCTCGACGCTCTCCAATCCAGGAAGCTTACTGATCCTCTCTACAGGAGTCTTCTTTTCTATCTGAATGCTCAAGAGCACATGCTGAGAGGCAACACTTCGCTCGCGCTTAAGTCTTTGAAAGAAAGTGTTCGGCAAAAAATTGCCGATGATATGCTGAAGCCGCTGCTTGCCGAGTATGGTCATTATTCCATTGCCCTTGCTTTGGAAAAGACCGGCAAAGAGAGCGAAGAGCTCTTTTCTCAGGCTGATCAGGCGTTCTTAACTTTAATCGCTCTCGGCAGCCAAGAAGAAGGGCTGATCGGCCGAGGAAAAAACCTCCTCGCTAAAAAAATGAGTGGCGCCGGCAAGGATGAAATTGAGGGGCAAGAGCAGGAAATCATCCTCTCCCTGCTGAAACTCCCCTCTGAAAAAGCAGGCGGACTGGCACTTTTGCTGCAGGCGGAATCCGAAGGCGACTTCAAGAAGAAAAACGAACGCTTCCTTATCTTACTTGCCGGGGCCGAAAAGGACAAAAAATCCTCGCTTGCCCTGCTGCACGGCTTTCATCTGATCAGGTGGGCGATCACCTTAAATCAAGAAGGATTTTTAGAAGAAAGCAAGCTCCGGTTCAGAGAAAGCGCCCAAGCGTTGACTCTTTTCATGGAAACCTACCCTGAGTCACCCCTCTTTGCCAAAGCGGCCCTCTCTTTTGTCAAAGCGGCTCTCGGGACAAAAGAGCATCTGCCGCAGGCAAGAAAAATCCTCGCCTCTTTGAGGGATAAAGATCAACCTGAACAAGCTCTCGCCAAAGCTTATGAGGCCCGGATTGCTTTAGAGAACGGAGATGACAACCCTGCCGCTTTGGCCAATACCGCCTTGGAATCCTATGAAGCCGCCCTTAAGAAAAACCCGGACAACCCCTCTCTAAAAGAGGCGCGGTTTATTCTTGCTTCCTCGCTGTATCAAATGGAAGAGTTAAAGAAAGCCAAAGCCCTGCTGCTAAATGGAAACCAAGAAAAAGACCTGACCCCGCTCCTTCCCGAAGAGCTCAATCTCTTAGCTTCCATCGCGGAAAATGAGAGATCTTATGATGAAAGAGCCGCATACCTTGCCTATATCGCCGAAAGACACAAGAGCCATCCACTCGCCAAAGAAGCCGCTTTCAGGCGTTACACGCTTAAAGAGTATCTAAGCGGTGGCAGGCTTGAGATAAAACATCTTGAACAGTTTACCTCCGATTGGAAAGACTCGCCCCGCATCCCTCTTGCCTACTACCTGATCGGTCTTGATTATAAGCAAGACAGGAAGTCACCTGAAGGCAAGTGGATCCGCAAAAAAAGCTTAACCAAAGCCATCGAAGCTTTCACAAAAGCGTCATCCTCCTTCCACACCCTCAGGCAAGGAAAGCTCATTCCGCAAGATCAAGAGGAGTCGCTCACCCTTCTTTCCTTCAACGCAGAACTGGAGACCGGCCTTTGCAACTTCCTAATAGCGAAAGAGTCCAAGGCGGCGAAAAAGGAAGTGTATCTGGAGTATGCAAGGGAAATATTTGCCCGCCTTGTATCTGAGCTTCAGCCCGAAACCAACCAACTCCCTTCCGTTTTCAAAGGCTGGTTTCTGTATATGGATGCCAAGCTCTTGCTTGCCGAGGCAGAAATGGAGCTTGGCTCTCCTGAACGGGGACGAGGCCACCTGTCCGATGCGATGGAGTACCTTCGAAGAGCCGGAATCAAACAGGGCTACTATTTTACCAAAGCCCACTATCTAACCGCAGGCCTTTGCATCCAAGACTCTCAATATGAAGAGGCAATGAACCACCTTCTGCTTGCTGAGCAAGACACGACAGGATTTACCACCGATGAAAAACTCGACGGGGCAATCAAAATGGGAATCTGCCTGAAGTCTCTTGGCCGACTCGATGAGGCCATGAACGTCTTCTCCTCCGTCGTCAACGCCGATGCTGTCTCTTCTTTAAGAGTTCAGGCGATGCTGGAGCGGGCCTATATCTACAAAGAACAAAACCGGTTAGACCTTTATCGCAAGCAGCTGGAAGCCCTGGAAAGAATGGGTGGAAAGTGGCAGGCAAAAGCCCAACAACTTTTGGAAGAGCAATATGGAGAACATCGTCATCATTAGCAGCTTTCTCTCCCAGATGACTGCTAGCTGGAACCTTATTTTGATCATTATCGCCGCCCTGTCGGTCGCGAGCGTGGCTGTCTTTATCGAAAGGCTGCTCTACCTGCACAAGGCCGAACGGGACACCAATCTGTTGATCATCAGGATAAGGGATGCTTTGTCTGCCGGCAGCATCGTCGAGGCCGTACAGATCTGCGAAGAGACTGGGGGCGCTATCGCCAATATTGTCAAAGCGGCGCTTGCAAAGCATCAAAAATCCAAAGAGCAGATTGAGACAGCCATCGAGATTGCGGGGATGGTTGAAGTAGCCTCCCTGGAAAAAAATGCAAAAATCCTTTCGGTGGTCGCCCATATAGCACCCATGGTTGGACTGTTGGGGACGGTTCTCGGATTTATACAGGCTTTTTCGGAAATGAGGATGAGCGGAATGGTGGATATTTCCGCCACAAAGCTGGGTGAAGCGATGGAGTTTGCCCTGATCACAACAGCCGCAGGGCTGGCGGGGGGGGGTGGCCTATAACTATATCGTCAGCAAAATCGAGACTTTTGTTCTTGAGATGGAAACCTCGTCCAACGAAATCGTTGATATTCTCCTGGACACAAGAGAAGACTAGAGACTGAAATTGTACCGAAAGTGTCTCTCAAATTGACTTTTGGCAAAGAGAAAGCTCTCGCGATTGAAAGATTACAAGTCACCTCATATTTCTAATATTAGGTGACTTGTAATCTTTCAATCCCGAGGCTTTCTCTTTGCCAAAACCCCAATTTTTGAGATACTTTTCGGTATATACCGAAAGTGTCTCAAAATTTACGATGCGATCGGTACAATAAAAAAAATGAGATTGCTATGCGCTTCAAGACCAAGCTGAAACCTTCGTTTACGCTGATCGACATGACGCCCCTTGTCGATGTTGTCTTTCTGATGCTCATCTTCTTTATTATCTCCTCGGAAATTCTACCGCTAAAGTCCCTCTATATAGAACACCCCCAGATCGAAAGGGAGGATGATGCCGTGACAACAAGGCTGATCCTCGTCATGGACGCCCAGCATGTACTATATCTTGGCTCGAAGAAGAACATTGTCGATATCCCCTCGCTCGACGCTGCCCTGAAAAAAGAGCATGAGGCGCTCACGAGACAAAATCCGGAAACACCGCCTACTTTAGTGCTTTCCATCGACAAACGGGTAGACTATGACTCCTTTCTAAAGATCCTCTCCATAGCCAAGGAGAGCTTCTCTTCGATCAGGCTCGTCTATGACACTTCCCTGTCCGATTCTTAATCATTGAAAAAGGGGTCGTGAGTGTCCAGGCTAAAAATCAGACGAGAGGGAGGGCATAAGAACTTAATCCATTTAAGCGGAAAGACCTCCTTTGGCTTATCCAAACCCCTTCTCCTGGCGCTCTCTTTGGCCGTTATCTACCACTTGCTATTCTTTCTGCTTGTCGATACCGGAAGACCCGACCGGGAGACACCCTATAAGGAAAAGGGGAAAGTTTTTGTAGCCATCGAGACAAGGGAGATGGAAGAGCCCATTTCCTACTCGGGTGAAAGAGAAGCCGAGACCGAGTCTCTGCTTCAAGCCCTTACGAGGCAAGCCTCCCCCCTTCTGCTGCCGGAGAGCCTCGCCGAAGCGCCGGCGGATATCTTATCGGAAGAAAAAACAGATGCCGTCTATGCCGCATTTTTAAAGGAGTCAGCCAAAAAAGAACGGGCGCTACCTTCCAGAGGGAGATACTATCCTCCCCTCGAAATAAAGCTGGGCGGCGGGCTCTCCGAAACAGCTCTAATCACCCTTACAAACTTCGAAGAGCAAAAGACTCGTGCCTTTGGCGAGAGAGCCAAGCGCCACGTTTTCGTCTTCGAGTGCATAGTCGATTGCTCATCAGGGGAGGTTGCCTCTTCCAGACTTGTTTCAGCCTACTCCGATGAACCGATCCGCAAAAAAGCAGAAACGGTCATAGCCGCCCTTTCCTTCAAGGCCAATACGCCGGTGCCTCTTATTAAAGGGTTAATTGAAGTTACCATCACCGAAGAAAACCCTCTCACAGCATATCCCTGACGTTTTTATTAGATTCAAAACGACTCTCATGCTACAGTGTCCAGGGTTTAATCAGGCAAGGAACATCCTCTCCTGAGGAAATAACCACATTCGATCAACCTTTTTTAAATAATAAGGTAACAATACCACTATGGGAAACAACTTCGTCCACGTACCGGCATATCCAAATCACGCCGTCCCTCCGAACACTCCCGTACTACCCGCGCTAATTGAAAGAGCGGAACCCATTGTTCAAGTTCATGTAAGATACCCCTCCAAAAAACAGTCATGCAGGCACGCCAGCTTGCAGCAAGAAAAAAACAACTCTCTAACTTACAAAACTCATACAAGGGCGATCAGAACTATTCATCAACCACAACAAACCGAAATTCAAGCGCCCACAGCAAGAGAGGCCAATAGGGCGACTCGCTGCAAAAAGGAAGGGATGGGACTTGAGGAGAGGATTCAGAAAATGCGTCTGAAAATGGACAGAAAAGAGCAGAACAAAGAACTGTATCTTCTCAGAAAAAAGGAAAGAGAAGCTAAGTTCAACATGTTCACTCTTAACTAAACTGGCCGATAACTAAAAGATTGCCCATAAACTAAAATAGTACAAAGTGTTTGTGGGCAGTCTCTTATACCGAAAGCCCCCATACCAAATTTCGAGATATTTTCCAGATAAAATCAGCCGGCCCTATCTACTATCTTCCTTACGATATTCAAGAGCAGCCTGTCTCGCGAGGGGCCCTCTTCAGCTTTTGCCAACAGCAAAGCCTCTTGTGGAGCGGTGACGGCCATCTCCAAAATCACAGCTTCCCCTGCGATTTGTTTTTCATGGCTATCTTGCAGCGTTTGCATCATATCAAACGCCGAGGCAAGATCCGCCTTCGCCACTTGCGTCATCATCTCCTCGAGGCAGGCTGAGCGCAAGATAGTTCCTCTTATGGACTCAATATCCAATTTCGACAGGTTTAAAAACTCTCTGGCTCTCGTCTGGCTAAGTCTTGCTTCAAATACAGCGGCGGTTGCTCGCGAGACAGCCCTGATATGGGGCAAAGAGATTTTCTCATCGATGATGCGAATCGCTCTCTCTCGGCAAATCGAGAGAGCGGTCTTAGACAGCTTTTTCAATGCCCACTCTCTAAATACCAAGTCCCCTTCGTTCTCTGCTTCTAGGGCAGCCTCATCGACCAACTCGACCGCTTCAGCGGGAACCGGGATACATTTTGCCAGCTTTGAAAGAGCCTGAACGCGCATGTAAGGCCTCTCGTGATTTTTTGCGATCAGACAGGCCCTTTGCTTTATCTCTTGGCCAACGGCATGATCCACCTTGTACAAAAATGGAATTGCTTTGACACAGGCATCGGTTTGATGAGGCTCATCCACATTTATGATCAAATCGACAGCTTGCACTACGAGTTGCTTTGCTCTGGCCGGCCATTTTTCATGGATGGATGCAGCCAGCAGTGAGAGATAGACCGCCCGCCGGCTTTCCTCCCGGACGGAGGAGATAAAGAGGTGCGCACTCTCTTGATGATCCGGCAAAATCAGGGCAAGCACCTTCATGGATGCCCGATGCTTGATCTCTCTGTTATCGATCAAGTTGATGAGGGAAAATGCTCGTTTGGGATCTCTCTTGGCCTTTTCAGAGGAGAGCTTCATCAGCTCATCGTTCTTAATGAATGGATGAGGATTTGAAAGAGCTTCTTCTACCCTCCTTTCAAAATCATCAGGATAGAGAACCATTTCAGAGTGGAAAAGAGCCTCTTCCCTCAGTCCAGGATCCTCAATAAGCGATGCTGCCTCGAAAAGGGTAAAAATAGGATCGGGGTATTCAGTCGCGATGATTTTGTTGGCGGACCGATGGATCCATTTACCGGCTAGCGCGACCAGTGGAATAATGAAGGTCGCAATCAGAAGCACCTTGATGGCTATCTCAATCCAGGAGCGGCAGCGCTTATCCAGGAAAGGACAGGCGACAAGCCGCCCTCTAAGCGGATATAGGTTATAGCTCTTCTGCCCAAAATCGAAAATCCAGTCAGCGCTTCTGCCAAGCCAGCTTAACTTCTCTTCAGGGCAAGGTTTCTCTCCTATGCGCAGCGGGTTTAGCAAATGGGAGGAAGATAAGATGGAAAGCACCGCAACCGCTCTTGTTAAACTCTATAGATTAAAGACTTGTGCAATAGCCAGTGTAATTTGAACCTCTTTAAAAAACATCATAAATGGTAGGCTTGAAAATCAAGCATAAGAGACGATAATCTCTTAAGGAATTAAATATGATCCAAGTCTCCTTAGAATCGGCCATCACACTCTATTTTGTGATTACCACTCTCATGATCGCCTTGCCATGGGTTTATTTTCTGCTTCTTAAGAAAAAACGAACCAAACCGTTTTCCCCTGTTAAACTTCACCGGTGTGAATATTGCCTAAGCTCATTTCTTGATGCCGAAGCCCGAAAAATACCACGCTGCCCAACATGCGGTTCCTACAACACTCCTTCCAATAGCTAAATCCGCCGGAGGCAAATCCAACGTGGCTATCATCAATCCCCTCCATGTCGTTCAATCAGCGACACGCACTCTTGTACTCGAAAGAGGGGAAACCTCCTATTTTTGGGATCAGGTCCTTTCCGCAGTGCAAAAAGTGCATTTCGTCTGGAAGCTCTTTGAGAAGGCCACTACTTACGGCAATCCTGACAACTTTATCCAACTGGCCGCGGGACACTCCGTGAATTGGTTGGCAGGGGATAATTTTTTCGTAAAACTGGCCGCCGGTTCTGTGCTCATCGCCACCAGGATCGCAGAATGCGCCCGTGAAGAGCTTCTTCTTTTACAAGAGATCAAAAAACTATCGGAAACCGCCTTTGACAACACAGAACTCTACCAAAGATCTCGCTGGCTGAAACCAGGCGAGAGCCAATTCCTCTCCGCGGCAATTACAAATTCCATCAGGAGCTTTTTCAACGCATTTTTTCGAATTCTGAGCAAAATATTCCGCCACTTGATTGATATTTTGAAAAGACTGTTCACGCTGAGTATGCGTATGATGAGCGCCGCCGAGGCCTTTTCACTCAGCCCGCAGGCGCTGAAAGAGGGGACAGAGGAATTCTTCGTTAATTTAGAAAAGTGCTACGAGGCGCTGATCGACGACAAAGAGCTGCTGCTGGGGTTTCTTGAAGAGAACAAGGGTGTCATCGAAATGGTGTTCGAGCTGTCAGGAGCATCCCCTACCTATCGGGAGATGGTCTCAAAAGTGGAGGAAGCTGCCTCCGCCAGCCGAAGGTTGATCGGAAGGCGGAGCGCATTGAAGGACGTGAGCCGCTTTGCCTTTCAACATATGATGTTCGGACTTTTTCAATCCGTTAACATGCATCGATATATGCCGCTAGAGTGGATTCCGCCGAAAGAGCCTGAATGGATGGTTGAAAATCATCGCCATCCCCGCTATCCTCCGAATGACTGGATTCAGATCTACAATTATGAACGAAATGCCAGAGACTGGCTTTCTAACGAAGGTACTAAGCACCATGCTGGAACGAGTCTGTTTTTTGACCAATTATAATCAGTACCAATCAAAGCGCCATTTCACCAAAGAACTATCCAAAGCATTTGAAGAAGAGGGTGTTGAATCGACGATCTTTGATGTAGAAGATCCCCAGTTCCGCAAAATGCCCCACTTTAAAATCCATCAGGCCTCTCCCGATCTTACCATTTCCTTTAACAGCTTTGTGCCAAGCGCTGACGGCAAGTACCTTTGGGAGCAGCTGAAAATACCTCACCTCAGCATCCTGGTTGACCCGGCTCTTTACTATATGGATATGGTCGCCGCTCCCTATAGCATCGTCTCGGTAGTCGACAGATCCGATGTAGAAGGAATTAAAAGCTTTGGAAAGCAAAACGTCTTTTTTCTCCCCCATGGCGCAAGCCGGGAGCTTGCAGAGGAGAAAGCGGAAGAGAAAGAGTTCGATGTAGTTTTCATCGGCAGCTGCTACGACTATCTATCGCTTAGGGAAAGGTGGCAAGAGGAGCTAACGAAAGGGGAGGTCTCCCTTTTGGAAGAGAGCATCGAAATTTTCTTAAATGACAACGTCACTCCCCTTCATGCCGCCTTGGCAGTCGCTCTGAGCAACCAAAACATCTCGCCAAAAGAGATCGACTTCATGCAGATCTTCCGCTATCTCGATATCTACACGCGAGGGCTGGACCGCATCCGGCTGATCCGTTCTATCAAGGATGCTAAAGTTCACGTCTTTGGAGGCAGCTGCGAAGGGGATATCTTCCCTTACAGAGGATGGCAGGATTACCTCTCCGATATGGCTAACGTGACCGTCCACAATCCCGTCGACTACGAAGAATCCCACAGAATCCTGAAAAGAAGCCGCATTTCATTGAACAGCAGTCCCTTTTTTAAAACCGGATCGCATGAGAGGCTATTCGTCCCCCCTCTACTTGGTGCTTTGGTGGTCGCCAACGACACTGTCTATACGAGAAAGGAGTTTATCGATGGCCGCGACATCATTCTCTATCCCCCCAAAGGATGGAGCCATATGAACGACCGGATCAATGCTGTGCTGAAAGACCCGACAAGCCTTGAGGGCATGGTAAGACTGGCCAAGGAGAAAGTGCTGCAAAATCACACCTGGAACCACCGGGCTAGAACCATCAAAGAGATCATCCCCAAGCTACTGACGACCATCGCTTCTTAAAAAATGCATCGGTACGCTTTGCCATTGAATTAGACTCTAAGAGCCCGTCTTAAAACTGAAATCGCATGATTTTTTTAGAGTCAGTTTCTGAGAGAGTGGGCGGCAATCGTCAAGAAATGAGCACCTGCTAAAGAGCCGCTTGCACTTATCCCATCTTGCAGTTACATTATCCTTGAGCGGTCTAATGCGAACCCGGCTCCGTTCCGGTTATACCGAAAGTATCTCAAAATTTGGAATTTCGAGATACTTTCGGTATATAGTCGATTGCACCCAACTTCGCCGATTTTGACAAGTTGGGCAACAGAGCAAAAAGACCGCACAAAGTGAATGATTTTGAAGGTGCACGGCAGACAACTCTTCAACTCCTCTGCTCAATGCTCCTGCTAATATTGAAAGAAAGGACAGCTCCATGGAGACTCAACAGATGAAAGGCAGCGGAATGAATATGCCAAATGACATCCCTGCTCTTGATAGCGAAACGAAAGCCAATTTAGCAAAAATCGCTGCGGCCGTACGTGTTCTCTCCATCGACGCTGTCCAAAAAGCGAACTCCGGCCACCCCGGACTGCCTCTTGGCTGCGCTGAGATTGGGGCTTACCTCTATGGCATCGCAATGCGCCATAACCCAAAACACTCCTCCTGGATCAACCGTGACCGATTCATCCTCTCTGCCGGACACGGCTCCATGTGGCTCTACTCCCTTCTGCACCTGTCGGGATTCAAAGTGACGCTGGAAGACATCAAGAACTTCAGACAGCTCCACTCCATTACTCCCGGGCACCCCGAATCGCATGAAACAGACGGAGTGGAAACAACGACAGGCCCGCTCGGCCAAGGAATCGGCAACGCCTCAGGGCAAGCTCTTGGCCTTAAGCTACTGGCCGCCAAGTTCAATACCGAAAAGCAATCCCTATTCGACAGTAAAGTCTACTGCCTCGTCGGCGATGGCGATATCATGGAGGGTGTCTCTTCCGAAGTTTCTTCTCTCTCAGGACACCTCTGCTTAAACAACCTGATCGTTATCTATGATGCCAACAAAGTCTCCCTGGACGGTCCTTTAAGCGACTCCTGTTCCGAAAACACCAAAGAGCGCTACAAGGCCTATGGCTTTGAAGTATTCGAGATGGATGGCCACGATTTCGACGACATCCACAGAACGATGACCCTGGCAAGAAAAGACCAAAAGCAACCCAGACTGATCATCGCCCGCACCATCATCGGGAAAGGCTCTCCCAACAGGGCAGGAACAAGTAAAGTACACGGATCACCTCTTGGACCTGATGAGCTTAAACTGACAAAAGAAGCTCTGGGATTGCCCTTGGAACCTTTCTATGTTTCGCAATCGGTATATGATTACTTCGCAAAAAAACTGAAAGAGCAAGAAGCCTTGGAAGAGGCGTGGAATAAAAAATTCGCCGCCTGGAAACAGGAAAACCCCGCTCTCTTCGACGAATTTGTGAAAATGCAGGAAAAGTCTCTCCCTACAGACATCGAAGAGAGACTCTATAAGATTGAAATCAAGAACCCCATCGCAGGCAGAAACGCTTCCAACGCCGTCATCCAGGAACTTTGCAAGACCATGCCCTTTATCTACGGCGGATCGGCAGACCTTTCCTGCTCCGACATGACCTGGATCAAAGAGGCCGACGCGGTAAAGCCGGGAAGTTTCAAGGGAAGAAACATCAAATTCGGCGTCCGTGAATTCGGAATGGCGACGATGGCGACAGGAATGGCCGAAACAGGAATGATAATCCCTTACATCGGCACCTTCTTAACCTTCTCCGACTACATGCGCAACGCAATCCGCCTTGCATCTCTCATGAAAGTTCAGGTCGTATACCAATTTACGCATGACTCCATTTTCTTAGGAGAAGACGGCCCTACCCACCAGTCGATTGAGCACTACGCCGCCCTGCGGGCAATACCCAACTTGCACTTCATCCGTCCGGGAGACAGCAACGAAGTGAAAATGGCCTGGCTTGCCGCGCTGACTTACAAAGGCCCGACTGCACTCAGCCTGTCGCGTCAGAATCTGCCGGAGCTGAAAGAGACAAAAGTCCCTTACTCCCAGGGAATGGGCAGGGGGGCCTACATCGTCATGAAAGAGACGAGAAAACCTGACTACATGCTTGTAGCGACAGGATCGGAACTTTCACTGGCTCTCGACATTGCTAAAGAATTGGAGAAGCTCGGCAAATCCGTCCGCGTCATCTCAATGCCCTGCTTTGAGATTTTCGAAGAACAGGACGCAAGCTATAAGGAGAGCGTCTTCGGAGGCGACCTTGGGAAACGGGTCAGCATTGAAGCGGGGGTCGAATTTGGCTGGCACAAGTACATCGGCCGCGAAGGTATCGCCATCTCGATGGATACATTCGGCCTGTCCGCACCGGCTCCCGAGCTTGCGGAAGAGTTTGGGTTTACCGTGCCCTCCATTCTGGAACGTATTCTGTAACTCTAGATCAAAGACAAAACATGCCCTTTGCAATCGCTCATAAAAATACCCATTTTCTCTCCGCCCTGCGCTTAGAAAACAGGTCGGGAAAGATCCCGCTATGGCTGATGCGCCAGGCCGGACGCTACCTCCCTGAATATAGGGCGATACGTTCGCGTCACTCTTTTATGGAGATGGTGCAGACTCCCAAAATAGCCTGTGAAATCACAACACAGCCTATAGAAACCCCCCCCCAGCCTATAAGGCGGTTCCAGTTTGACGCTGCCATTCTTTTTTCTGACATTTTAGTGCTTCCGGATGCTTTGGGCCTGGGACTCACATTTGAAGAAAAACTGGGACCTGTTTTCAAATACCCCCTGAAAACACCTCTTGATCTGCATCGCATCGAGCAGGACACCCTTCCCCCATGCTTAGATTACATCCCCGAGACGATTGAGCTGATCAAAAATAAGCTGGACGTTCCCCTGATCGGGTTTGCCGGAGCTCCATTCACCGTTGCCAGTTACATGATCGAGGGGGGCACTTCTAAAAACCTTTTAAAGACTAAAAAATGGGTCGTCAACAATCCTCAGGCCTTTAAAAAGCTGATGGAGATTTTAAGCGACCTGACAATCCAGTACCTTCAGATGCAAATCAATGCCGGTGTCAACGCGGTTCAATTGTTCGACACCTGGGCTGGTGCCCTTTCCTCAAGCCAGATGAAAGAGCTATCGCTTCCCTATATTGAAAAAATCATCCGCGCCATCGAGCCCTCAGTACCGGTCATTTTCTTCTCCAAAGCCTGTTCTTCTTTCGCAGAGCTTATCAAAGGAGTCAATCCGCAAGGGATCAGCTTCGACATCAACGCTGACTTAAGGCGGATGCGAGAGGACATGCCGCATCTGGCCATCCAGGGCAATTTCGATCCCGATATCCTCCTTGGATCGCAAGAGGCAATCAGGAAGGAAGCGAGAAGGATAGTTGACAGCATGCAGGGCGATCCGGGCTTCATTTTCAACTTAGGCCATGGCATACACCCTGAAACTCCGATAGCTGCAGTTCAAACGCTTATCGAAGAGGTCAGGAGATAGACCGGATGCTTGACGTCGCAGTCATCGGGGGAGGCATCAGCGGACTCGCGGCAGCTTATGCTTTAAAGACCGAAGGCGGCGGAAAAGTCAAGCAAGCCCTTTTTGAAAAGGAAAACAGAGTCGGAGGATGGATCAAAACTCTTCGGAGAGAAGGATTTCTCTTTGATCTCGGCCCTCACACGATCCGGACAAGGGGCACGGGGCTTGAGGCACTGAGGCTCGCTCTCTCGTTAAATCTTCAAAATGAGATTCTGTTCCCGGCCAAAGCAAGTCATGCACGCTATATCCTCCAGAATGGAGAGCTTGAAAAGGCCCCTTCAGGCTTTCTATCCCTAATTTTCTCTCCTTTGTCACGAAAACTCCTGCCAGCCCTTTTAAGAGAACCCTTTGTTGCCAGAGGTAACAATGAAAATGAAACGGTCGCCGATTTTTTTGCGCGGCGTTTCTCAAAAGATCTGGCGGACACTTTTATCGACCCCCTGATGAAGGGGATATTTGCAGGCGACAGCCGCCAGTTATCCTTAAGAGCCTGTTTTCCCGATTTATCGGTGGCAGAAACGACCCATCGCTCACTCATCCTGTGGATGCTTTTCGGAGACAGGACGCCACCGCCTGTCGATATGCAAGTTTACAAGCGGCAAGGACCGCTGTTTTCCTTCAGGCAAGGAATGGCCACGTTAACTGACGCTTTAGAAAAGGATCTGCAAGACACTCTCTTCAAAGGAG
This sequence comes from Estrella lausannensis, assembly GCF_900000175.1. Lineage (NCBI taxonomy): Bacteria > Pseudomonadati > Chlamydiota > Chlamydiia > Parachlamydiales > Candidatus Criblamydiaceae > Estrella > Estrella lausannensis. Next base: position 51,868 of record NZ_CWGJ01000005.1, on the reverse strand, counting down.
AGGAGGTTGTTAAACTCACTTTCGACAAAACCTGGACCATCACCCTTTTGTCAGGGAAACAGTTCAAAGCGCGCTCGATCATTACCGCCCTCCCCCTCCCCCCACTCAAAAAACTCCTGGGCCCCCTTTTGCCGGAAGCAGCTTGCGGCTTCGAGATCCCCTACGCCTCTCTTGCCGTCGTTCCGATTGGCTTCAAATCTAAATTACATCAAGTCCCCGAAGGCTTCGGATACCTTGTCCCGTCTCAGGAAAAAAGCCCGCTCTTGGGAGCGATTTTCGATTCCTCAATTTTTCCAAGCCAAGGGGAAGGCTCATTCAAAACACGCATGACGGCGATGCTGGGTGGAGCTTTACACCCTGGCTTCCTTCAGCAAACCGACGAGGAAATTAAGGAAACTGCCCTGAAAGAGATTAGCCGGCATTTAAAAATAAAGCCCTTGCAGCCCGATTTTATCGAAGTGCATCGGATTGCATCGGCCATCCCTCAATATGGCATCGCCCACTGCCGGGAGATGGCGCGCTTTCAACAAGAGCTTAAAACCAAGCTCCCTACGCTGCAGTGGATAGGATCTTCAGTAGGAGGAGTTTCAGTCGGAGACTGCATTCACACCGCCAATCGGGCCGCGGCAGAAACGCTAAGAGCCTGTCTTTTAATTTGCGAAAAAAGCAAGAGCTTGCGATAACTCCTTTCTTAAAGATAAGGGAGGTTATATCCATGCGTTTCCCATTAAGCCGCATCGCCTTTACATGCTTCGCTCTAAGCATGTTTTTTGGACAACTCAGTGCCGATTCATGTTCCTACTGGTGCCAAGGACCCCTACCCCCTTCCTCGGTACGTATTGGGGTTTATGGAGGCATCGTTCCATCTTATTATTCCCATAGAAGCGACAATCTCTTCATCGGACCCGACGGCATTGGCGGCATCGTCGGTGAGGACGATTCACCCGGTTTCCGCGATCAGTTTAACCTTCCCTGGACTATCGGGCTGGATGTAGGCTATGCCGATACGGACAGCAGCGAAGTGTTTTTCAGCATCACCTACGCCAAGGCGACAGGGAAGGATTTCCACTTTAATGTCGATGACATCCATGGCGAATTCAAATTCAAAAGCTACAGCGATTTAGGTCTCTGGATAGGCTACCGTTACCACTTCGTCGGGGCCGATTCCTGCGGCTGCTATTTCGATCCTTTTATCGGCTTTAAAGTCGGTGCCAAGTTTTTGAGCAAAGTCAAGGCCGACTACCATTCTCACCAGTTCAGCTTCTCGGAGCATGGCCTGACATACTTCCAAAAAGAAACTGTGCCGGCCATGGGCCTCCAGCTTGGCTTCTCGTTCAACTTCATCGACTGTATCGACATGGTGCTGATGGGCGAAGCTATCTGGGCAGGACAGTTCCGCGCCAACAACAAAATCTATCTGGGAGGCAATGCCGGAGATATCCAAGCCATCTCCGTCGGCCACACCGGCCCCGTCTGGACATTTCCCGTCACCTTGGGATTTGTCATGTCCCTCTAAAAAATGCCGGGGTAGTGTCTGTTTGACAAAAGCAGACACCCCCCTTTCCAACCTTTCTTCAACTGCAGCAAAGACTCATTCGGTATATCAATTCATCCCCTCGTTCATCGATAACAGTCTCTAATGATTGCAAAAAATAGGGAGCCTTCCTAAATTAAAGTTAGGTAGTAAACCTTAAGGAGAGGATACTGCCTCTAGCGACTAAGCATTCTAAGCTACGGGATTTGCAGACGCCAACTCCCAGCCGGAAAAGGATTTCTAAGAACCGCCTCATCGCCCGAGCATTAGCCAATGAAACCAAACAGGGGCATTTGCCTTAAGATTTTGGTTTTTAGAGCCTCAACATCGATTCAAAAGCGAGCAATTTATGTTTGATAAATTTACTAACCGAGCAAAGCAGGTCATCAAACTCGCCAAAAAAGAAGCTCAGAGACTAAATCACAATTATCTAGGCACAGAACACCTCCTTTTGGGGCTGCTCAAACTGGGTCAGGGTGTCGCCGTCAACGTTCTAAGGAACCTCAATATCGATTTTGAGACTGTCCGCAGTGAAGTGGAAAAATTGGTCGGCTTCGGTCCCGAGATTCAGGTCTATGGCGACCCGGCGCTTACAGGCAAGGTAAAAAAGGTATTCGAATACGCCAACGAAGAGGCGGCCAACTTAAATCATAACTACGTCGGCACGGAGCATCTGCTTCTTGGCCTTTTAAGACAGACGGACGGTGTTGCGGCACAAGTGCTCGAAAACTTGAACGTCAACCTCAAGGAAGTCCGCAAAGAAGTCCTTAAGGAGCTGGAGACATTTAACTTGCAGCTGCCCCCGATCGGCAGCTCGACAGTGATGGGAGAGCAGCAGACAACAAGAGGCGGACAAAACCCCAACAAGCCATTTGAAAAGGCGAGCGGAGGCAATGCCCAGGACAAGATGCCGGCCCTGAGAGCCTATGGCTACGATTTAACCGAAATGTGCCGCGAAGGGAAGATGGATCCGGTCATCGGCAGGAAAGAAGAGGTCGAAAGACTGATCCTCATTTTGTGCAGAAGACGGAAAAACAACCCGGTGCTCGTCGGCGAGGCAGGTGTTGGCAAGACCGCTATCGTCGAAGGGCTTGCGCAAGCGATTGTCAAGGGGGAAGTGCCGGACAATCTGCTCAAGAAAAAACTGATCACCCTAGACCTCGCCCTCATGATCGCGGGTACCAAATACCGCGGGCAATTCGAAGAGCGCATCAAAGCGGTCATGGACGAAATTAAAAAGAATGGAAACATCCTTCTTTTCATCGACGAGCTGCACACGATCGTCGGCGCCGGAGCGGCAGAAGGGGCCATCGACGCCTCCAACATTTTAAAACCGGCGCTCTCCAGAGGTGAGATTCAGTGCATCGGCGCAACAACCGTCGATGAGTACCGCAAACATATCGAGAAGGACGCTGCGCTTGAGAGGCGCTTCCAGAAGATCATGGTTCAGCCGCCCTCTGTCGAAGAGACGATCGAGATCTTGCGCGGACTGAAAGGAAAGTACGAAGAGCACCACAACTGTATCTATACCGAAGATGCGATCCGCTCGTCGGCCGTCCTATCGGATCGGTATGTCCACGGCAGATTCCTGCCTGACAAAGCGATCGACCTGCTAGATGAAGCCGGCGCCAAGATGCGCATTTCCATGATGAACCAACCGCAAGATATCAGCAAATTTGAGATGGATATCGAAGAGGTCAGGATCGCCAAAGAGACGGCAATCAGCAAACAGGAGTATGAAAAGGCCGCCAAGCTGCGCGACAAAGAGAAGACGCTCCGCGAAAACCTGCAAAAAATCCGTTCCGACTGGGAGATCGATAAACAGTCCCACGAAGTGATCGTCGATGAAGAGGATGTGGCAGCTGTGATCGCCAAGCAGACCGGCATTCCGCTGAGCCGTCTGACAGAAGGCGAGACACAAAAAGTGCTGAAGATGGAAGAGGTGCTGAGAGAAGGCATCATCGGCCAGGATGACGCTGTCAAAACCGTTTGCCGCGCTATCCGCAGAAGCCGTGCTGACATCAAAGACCCCAACCGCCCTATCGGTGCCTTCCTATTTCTCGGCCCTACAGGCGTCGGTAAAACGCTTCTGGCAAGACTGCTTGCCATCAACCTATTCGGCGGCGAGGACGCCCTGATCCAGGTGGACATGTCAGAGTACATGGAGAAGTTTGCCGTCAGCAGGATGACCGGATCGCCTCCGGGATATGTCGGCCATGAAGAGGGCGGCCAGCTGACAGAACAAGTCAGAGCGCGTCCCTATGCTGTCGTCCTCTTTGACGAGATCGAAAAAGCTCACCCCGATGTGATGGACATCCTCCTACAGATCCTGGAAGAGGGGCGTCTGACCGACTCGTTTGGACGCAAGATCGACTTCAAAAATACCGTCATCATCATGACATCCAACTTGGGTGCCGACCTGATCAAGAAAAGCTCCGAAGTGGGCTTTGGCGCGAAAGAGGACACTCTCGATTATAACACCATCAAAGACAAGATCGAGACGGCAGTTAAAAAGCATTTCAAGCCGGAGTTTTTGAACCGTCTGAACGACTTCATCATCTTCCATCCTTTAAGCCGCGAGCACCTGCTCCATGTCATCGACATCGAAGTGCAAAAGCTGCAGAAGAGGCTGGAGGCCAGACAGATTTTCATCGAGCTGGACGACAGCGCCAAAGGGTTCTTGGTCGAAAAAGGCTTCCAACCCGAGATGGGAGCGAGACCTCTGCGCCGTACAATCGAGCAGTATCTGGAAGACCCGCTTGCCGAAAAGCTTCTTGCCGAACCCGACAAAGGCAGAAGATGCCTCATCACGGCGCAAGACGACTCGCTTGTCTTCAAGGATTTGGAACTGGTCGATATCAAAAAAGATAAGTCAAAGAAACGAGTGCGCCGCCAAAATGGCGAGAAGACTCTTTCGAAGGACGACCTTCATACCCACGCAAAAGAGTAAGACATAACTCTTTTATCTCTTACGCTTCAAAGGCGGCTTGATCCTCAAGCCGCCTTCTATTTTTATACTGGATGAAATTTCCCATCTGTACCGGAAGCACCTCAAAATTTGGGCGTGGCTTTGAAAAAACTTCCTCGGATGAAAAGGTTGCAATTTACCACATACCACTAATATTACGTGATTTGCGCACCCATCTAGAGAGTCTTCTCTTTGCCAAAAACCAAATTTAGAAACACTTTCGATATACTTCGATTAATAAGAGCATTGTTATAATCGGGCCGGTTTTTGATACAATAACAATAGTTTTGCATGGTGTGGTTCAAAAAACCTGAACATCCAGAGCATCAAACACTATGACCATACACCTGCAAACTGCTTTATGCCGGGCATCCAATTTTTTTGAGATAGCCCCAATTGTAAAAAATGCCAAAGAAGATATTTCCTTTTTCGGTGGCAGATACATTTATGCTGAAGGGTATGAGGGAACTGTAGACATAGACGCAATAGCGGCTCGTTTTATGGAACTGCAAGAAACCCATTTTGAACCGACTGAAGAAGAGCGGAAGCTTGGAAGGGAAATTACGCCTCTGATAAGCAAACTCTATGAGAGCAACTACTCTAGGGATAAAAATATTCTAACCAGAATTTTCTGTGCCTTTCGTGATTTCTTGCGCAACGTTTGGATTTTGTTCTGTGCAAGGGGATATGGCACACGAGGTTCATGGAGCATTGACGATGGGGATATAAAATTTTTCGATGCCTATACATCTTCGCAATATCAAGAGGTCTTTGGCACCCCTCCTCCGACCGGTTTCATGCCTCATTGGGCAAGATCAGGCTGTCCCGACAGATGGTACCCACCCGGCTATTTCAATCGAGTGCGATTATCCGATCCGGTCTAACTTAGAGACGGTTAAGGAATTGGGAGTTCGTCGACTTAAAAGATCACTTTGCAAGTGCTAATTCTGGCCACCTCTCGACAGAGACCAACTACCTTGCCTGCCATTGATTGACATCCCTAAACGTCTCTCACAGTCTCTCCAAGAATTTTTAAGTAGTAAATCTGCACAGATCTCAAATTAAAACGATTGAATTTTTATCATAAATGAATTAGCATTTCTATCTAATTACAAAATCAATTTTTAACAAACTCGAGAATACTAATGATTACTCCTGACCCCACAGACACATTTTGGACTTTTCCTGACATAGACAGAGATTTCAATCGTTACAGCAGTGGCTTCAAAAAAAGTTTATCCTGCGAGGATGGCATTAAAAAGGCACACCTTTGTCTTGATAACACTTTCAATGCAGAATGCGTGGATAAAAACACAGGTTCTATCAAATATAGCATTGACAGAGTCGCATCATGCTCTAAAAAATCAATGTGTAATTCCGCTTCAACAGATTCTCTTGTGGATAAGATGGCCAGTGTATCAAAAAACATCGGCCACGCTTCTATATCCACTTCAGCTGCAAGTTTAAAGTGTGTTGGTGTCCTCGGCGTTGAATCATTTAGACTAGTTATGAGAAGTGAATTCCACCAAAATCCCGATGGAACTAAAACGTTAGTGCGCGTTCATAATATGCCATATTTCTCCGATTCCGAATCCGATTCCGAGTAAGTTCTCTTCACTATCTGCGAAAAGATAAAAATCCAGCATATTGCGCAGAAAAATTTAATTTTTAGTTGTTGAATAAGGAATGCTCTTCCGGCTGACCATTAAGAATCCGATGACGACTGCATGCCTTGCCTAAAACAGCTCCAAAATTAAGAAAATTAATAATTTATGCCTGAAAACAAAATCAACATTCCCTTGTCTGCTCTAGGCCATTTGCCTTCAGCCCAAACAAGTTAATATGCGTATAGAAGAAATAAAAAAACTGTGGATATTTACCTTTGCAATTTAAATTTCAAATAAATAACCAACATCACTCTACCGAATAACTACAACTGATTGCAGGAACGATCAAATACATCATTGCTCATTACAACTCGATGTGAGCATTAAGTTTTTAGGAGTATCTAATTTTGAATATAAGTCCCACCTCACAGCTTCAGAATTCAACTGCAAATGATTTTGTCGAAAATCCCCATCAGATGTGGGTTGTCAATAATAAGGAAATAAAACTATTCCTAGGAACAGAACCCTATTTTACAATCTGCGAAAACAATAGGATAACTAACCGAGTCGAGTTAACTGAAGCAGCTGTTAGAAGAATCCATGCAACAGATCAAATATACATTCACGTTATGAATAACAAAGAGCATTATGATTTTTGCCCTTTGCTATTTAAAAGAAAATTTAATCAATTAAAACTATCCTTAGTATACTCACGATTTGGCCCGCTTTGGCAATTGTACGATAGAAATACCAGAGAAACTAGATGGCAAAAATTTTCAGCCACATTTGTTTCCGATGCTTGTCACCGCAAAACATGGAATATGTTCGAAAAACACAAGGAGTGGATGCAAGCGGATATAAGAGCTATCGGAATCCTAAAGGACTTCGAAGAGGATTTCCTGATAAAAGATATCGTTTTTTTAAAGGAAACAGATACAGATCTACCATTATCTCTTGATCTAGAAGCGAAAGCCGAAGAGGAACGAAAAAAAGTATACGATCTCAAAAAAGAAAAAGCTTGGAAGAGCCCAAACATGGAGAGGCTCTCATCTCGCATGAGAAGCATGAACCTCAGGCTAACCTATCCATCTACTGGATTTCTGCTTCCATCAGAAAACAACGAGGGAAATAATAATGAAGATCCAGAGGATCTCTTTATTTATGGAAGCGCAGAAAATCGTAACCGGATCGAGGAAAAAGAAAAGAGATTTGCTATTTACAATACAATAGTTAGGTGTAATTTTCTGACAAGTGATTCTCGTTCACAAGTTTTAGGTCACAGACAAGAAAGTTTAATACACGGTCCAAGCCACTTGCCTTCATTGATCACAAAGCTGTTTTGTCAATTTTTACCCTCCACGGCTCCTAAAAATTTGCTTGTGTCAGAAAAGATACGACCTCTAGTAGAATCCATCTTCCCATTTTATGTAATCGTCGAACCACGAACCATTCCGTGCACACTAGATGCAAATGTCCGTATTAGCAAATTCCGATGGGCTATTTCATTAATTTGCGATGATACGAATGCTTATTCAGGCCAACATGCTTTAATAGTTGTTCAGGGAATCTATGATGGATCATTATCTATGATTGATAACCAACAGCGTACAAGATTGGGAGAGAGATTCACGCTCATTTCTCATTTAATGCATGAAAACAAAATAAAATTGAAATTTGTAGACAAGAATAAATTAAGATTCATTGAAAGAACCAGGGTATGGCTGCTAACAAGCAAAAAAATAACAATGATGGTCAACGCAATGGTAAAAGAAAGGGATGAACAAACCACTCCTTTTAGCATTCTAGGGGCTTATTCAGCGCTCGGAGGCGGCGGTCATAATTGTTTTACATGGGCTCATTCTTATTTAAAATCAGTTGGTATTGATTTAGGCTGGCCTGGCTTTGGTGTCTTGTTTACTCAAACTAAATCATACACTCAAAAACCTGAGTATTATCTGACACATCCAGACTATCAAAAAATATAAAACATAAGATTACGATATGACAATACACCTGCAAACTGCTTTATCCAGGGCATCCAATTTTTTAGAGATAGCCCCGATTGTAAAAAATGCCAAAGAGGATATTTCCTTTTTCGGCGGCAGATATATTTATGCTGAAGGGTATGAGGGAACTGTAGACATAGACGCAATAGCGGCTCGTTTTATGGAGCTACAAGAAACTCATTTTGAACCGACTGACGAAGAGCGGAAGCTTGGAAGGGAAATTACGCCTCTGATAAGCAAACTCTATGAGAGCAACTACTCTAGGGATAAAAATATTCTAACCAGAATTTTCTGTGCCTTTCGTGATTTCTTGCGCAACGTTTGGATATTTTTCTTTGCAAGGGGATATGGCACACGCGGTTCATGGAGTATTGACGATGGGGGTATAGATTTTTTCGATTCCTATACATCTTCGCAATATCAAGAGGTCTTTGGCACCCCTCCTCCGACCGGTTTCATACCTCATATAGCAAGCTCAGGCTGTCCCGACAGATGGTTTCCACCCGGCTATTTCAATCAAGTGCGATTATCCGATCCGGACTAGCTTAGGAAAGCTTAGAGACGGTTAACGAATTGGGAGTTCATCGATTTTAAGATCACTATGTGAAAGCTGTTATCGACCCCAAAAAAGATCGAAAATTGGTTCAACAGGAGCCGAATCTGGTAACAGCCTTTTACGCCACCTAGGTTCTTGAGCAAGATAAAGTGGACCTAATTTGCTCCGGATTACTTGACGCTCGTCGGAAAGAGAAAACAGTCTCTTAATGGTTTAGACCGCTTTCCCAATTCTTGATCTCCTCAAGAAGTGCAAGACGGTTGGGCATCTGCTTTAACAGGGTTCTCGACTTTTCCTGGCTCGCAAAATGCGCCACCTTGGCAAGCAGGTGCAAGTGGCTCTTGTCGTCGTGGGCAAAGATGAAGAACAGCGTGTCGACTGCAATGCCGTCGAGCGCGCCATAATCTGTGATCGGTTTTTCCGGATAGACAACGTAAACGGCGTCTTGATGCGACTGGATGAAAGACTCTCTTGTGTGCGGCACGCCAATGCCGTTGCCAACGGCAGTCGGCTGCAGCTCTTCCCTGTCGAGAATCATCTCGGTAAGCACGTCTTTGTCCAGCTTCAAGTCGTTTGCGATAATCTCCATCGCAAAACGGATGATCTCTTCTTTATTTTTTCCCGGGATCGAATGGAGCACGCCCCCTTTGTGGATCGCTCTGTAAAGGCTGAACTGACGATTGCCTTTACCCGGCTTCAGCTCCTCTTCCCTGATCGATTGATTATTTTTGTTAAGAACCCAATCCTCAATTTCAATACGGCTAAAACGGTACTCTCCACCAATACGGTAGCAAGGAATCCTGCCCTCCAGCACCCACTCTTCAACAACCGTTGAAGAAACATTAAGAAGATCGGCGACCTCTTTTACTTTCAGATCCATCGATGCATCCTCGCTTTTCCCACAAAGGAACCTAGTGTTCAGCTATAAATGATTAGAGATTCTTAAAAACGTCCATGATTTCCGCCCTGCTCTGGGCGTTCAGTATCTTTTTTCTGCGGGCATCGTCCTTGATGGCCACCGTCAACCCCGAAAGGATCTGCAGGTATTCTGTCTGTTTGTCATCAGGCCCGCCAATCAGAAACACAATGCGCACCGGCTGGCCATCCATCGCGTTCCACTCCACCCCATTTTTCAGACAGCCGATCACAATAAAAAAATCGTCGACATGCGTCAGCTTGGCGTGGGGAATGGCAACACCCAGCCCGATCCCGGTAGAGACAATCTTTTCCCTTTCGAATATGGCCTTTAAAAACTGCTCTTGGTCCTGAAGAAAAAACTGGGCATGAGCCATCTCGACCATGTCCGCTATAGCCTCGTCCCTGGACTTCGGATCAAAAAAACCTATCAGTTCTTCTTTGATGTAATTGTAGATTTTTTTCATAAAAACCGCCCGGCGAAAACTCCTTCCTCGCCTAGTTTAGCCCTGTACTTCCAAAACCGTTAGCCCCTCTGGCGGTCGCACTCACTGCATCGGCTTCTTCAAACTCCGCTTGCAAAACAGGTGCCACGACTAGCTGGGCAATACGCATTCCGGGAGTGATCACAAAAGGCTTATTGCTGAAGTTGATTAAAATCACCTTCAGCTCCCCGCGATAATCGTGATCTACCGTTCCTGGAGTGTTCAGAACGGTTACACCTTCTTTCAGAGCCAGTCCACTTCTCGGCCTGACCTGAACTTCATAACCTTCCGGGATATCCATATACAGTCCTGTCGGCACGGCGAGGTACTGACCTGGCTGCATAGTAAGCTCCCCCTCAATCGCCGCACGCACATCAGCTCCGGAAGCACCCTTGGATGCATAAACGGGAAGCTCCGCTCCCTTGTCCATTTTTGTCCTGATGACGACTTTTTTCAAATTTTGTGCAGCTGGCATGGGTGTTGTCCTAATTTAATACTTGAAACAGTGAAAGAAGTATATATTTATTACTTTTGTTTGTTGACGAGAAGTTCGAGCATCTCTGAAACGGTATCTTTCAGGTCATGCCTTTTCACGATACAGTCAATCATACCGTGATTCAAGAGGAATTCCGATTTTTGGGCTCCTTCAGGCAATTTCTGTCCGATCGTCTGCTCGATCACGCGGGGTCCGGCAAAGCAGATCAACGCCTTAGGTTCGGCTATGATGATGTCGCCGAGGGAGGCAAAAGAGGCCGTCACTCCGCCGGTAGTGGGATTTGTCAGAATGGAAATAAAAGGCAGGCCTACTTCTTCGAGTTTGGCAAGAGCTGCGCTCGTCTTGGCCATCTGCATGAGGGAGAAAATCGATTCTTGCATCCTCGCTCCACCGGAGGTAGATACAATCACGACCGGGAGTTTTTTCTTGATGGCATATTCGATGAGAAGAGTCAGCCTCTCGCCGACCACCGAACCCATCGACCCCCCCATGAAATTGAAATCCATCACGCCAAGAGCGGCCTTTTGACCGCCGATAAGGCACGGCCCCACCAAAACAGCTTCCGTCCTGCCGGTATTTTCCATCGCTTTAGTAAGCCTTTCACCGTAGGGCTCCGTGTCTTGGAAAGTCAGCGGGTCTTCCGAGCGGATATCGTCAAACATGAGCTCGAAGGTGCCTTCGTCGGAAAGAAGCGCTATCCTTTCTTCGGCCGAAAGGCGATAGTGATAGCCGCACTTAGGGCACACGCTGTAGTTTTTACTCAGCTCATTGGCATGAATCATCTCATTGCAGTCAACACACTTCAGCCAGCCGCTGTAACCATCTTTTTTGGTCGTCTGTATCTTGATTTTCGGCTTGCTTCTGGAAAAAAGACCCATACCTGACTTCTTTACATATCCTGTTTGGTTGACAGAAGCAAATGCTCCAGTGCGTCGCTACAATTTATCATTTTGAATCTGTTCAACTTAATTTTATCGATTACTACGCGAATCGTACCATGTTTTTTATTTTATGCAAAGACGGGCATGCGTTCACCAGCTCGTTAAGGTGAAAGACCAACAATCTTGATACCCCCGGCAATCTAAAGGGCTTCCGCCAAGTTTTTCTCAAATACACCCTTTTTAATATTTAAAAATTCTTAACAAGAAGAACTAAGTTAAAAATTTAATTATATATTTTTTCGTTTTTTGTTTTATAATTATACTAAAGAAAGAGAGGTTTATATGGATATAGGCCACAATCTAGTTAATTCTTTCGTTAACAATTATAACACACAATCCTATAAAGGTCAGGATGTTAAGATCTCCGGAAAATCGATGACCCTGGCTAAATTGGCAAAAGAAATAGGCAAAGCAGCAGAAAGCGGAACATTATCCCCACAAGAAGCGAAGATGGCCCTTGATAAGCTAAGCCAGATGAAGGTCATGAAAGATAGTTACAAATCAGGCAGTGTTCTAGCTCGAGTCAAATCATCAGTTGCAGAACACCTTTTGCCCAAAAACGTACAGGAAAGCAAAAGCTCAACCGTGCAGATGAGCAAAGCTACCAAAAACTTGGAAAAGGCTCACAGTGGACTAGAAGCCGCTGTTCCCGAAAGTTCCAGAAGCGACTATCGCGGTATGATTGGAAAAGTCGACATGCACGTTGACATGCTTTTTGACAAAGCTAAAATTCCAGACGGCCAGAGCATCATGGTTCACGTCAGGGAAGACAATGGGATGGGAGACTTGATGCTTGCCGTAAAAACAGTCAACGCTTTGAAGGAAAAGTTTCCCAATTTAGACATTCAGGTTTCGCTGGAAGTGAGAACCATTAAAATGGATGACGCCATCGCAAAAATCCGCGGCGAGACAAAAAACTCCGGATTGCCGGCTGGAAATGTCAACGCCTTCGACAAACGACCGAGCGATGCAAAAGAACCCGGTATGATTCTAATCATGCCTGATAATGCCTGTACGGAAGCTGAACACCTGTGGAGTAATTTTCAGACTCCACCAGAAAAATTGATGGTCAAAGAATATGGCTGGGGAGGACCGCTTGCCAGCGGCGGACTCGGCAGCGCCTCCTTGGGAATTTTTCTTGACTCCCGGCTCACCCACATCAGCGACACGCAAACTAGCGGCAAGGGAGTTTCCGAAATGGCATCTCACCAAGCCCGGGATCTGATTCTGAATGGTAAATCTCCCGAAGACTATTCCGCTTCTAACAAACTGTATTTCGCTTATGCGCACATGCCCAACCCCTCCGCCGGTTTCATGAAATCAATTATTAAAATGAATGATGATGACAAGAAAGACATCGATTTCTTCATGCGAACAGAAAATCATATCCCCGGCGCTAACTGGAACCTGAACGTCGACAATCAAGGACTTCATTTTATGGACAATTTTGGAGGAAAGGGCCGGGAGGTCGATGATATCTCATTCAATTTACTCAAAGAAAACGGAATATCGAAAGTGGAAGTTATCAAAGTTAAACGGGAAATTCAAACTATTGAAGTTGAAAACCCCGATGGGACCAAATCCAAAGTCACCCGACTTGTTCCGGTCAAAAATGACGACGGTACATTTAAACTTGAAGGCTCCATCTCGCATGATGTCCCTGGAGCGCCGAGCGATGGTAAAACTTTGCGTATCATCGATTGTTTTCCCATCCCTCATTCCGATGTGATGAAGCTGGTTGAACATAGCGAACCTGAGACATTAATAACTGGCAACCAAAGTTTTGGTGAAGCAGTTTCTGCCTCAAAATCCTTTTTTTATGAACAATTGCCGAACGACATAAGCTTAGGCCAACAAATGTCCGGACTTGCTGGCACCATCGATCCCCAATTTCAGCAAGTCATGGAAAAAATGCAGTGTTTTGAGGGGAAAATGGATTATGAATCCATTGCGTCAGCTCTCAAAGACCCCAGCACAAGAGCCAATTTCAGAGAATATGGAGCGAAAGTCCAGGAAGAATTTGACTTAGGCAAGAGGTTGGAGCTGAAAGTGAAGAGAGGGCTGATTTCACACACGACCCCACTTGTCAAAAAGGAATTGGAGAAAATAGAAGAGACCACCTCGAAATTAAGCTCTGAAGAGATGGATGCTCGGGATGAGTTAAGATCAAATGGCACACGTGTAAGAGCCGACACGCCGATACCAATGCCGAGCGGTCAATTCCAGCAAACAGTCGATAGCTTAGCTTCGCCTGTCAGCAAACTCATTGGCACGTTGGACATCATGCACTAGAATAAGGTGTTTTCAATCACATCAACTTCAGAAAAAGGCGCCCCCACCTAGCGGTCTTGCAAAGCTACCACAGGAAAAAAATTAAAGCAGACTCAGGTTTCCAAAGTTAAAAGTTGCTTTATACTGAAAGTATCTCAAAATTTGGCATGAAAGCTTCGAGAATCCCTACCGGCTCCTGCTAATTCTAAAACTAAAGAGAGATTCATTTGTCTGTCTCCTAGTGCAAGTAACCACAGCTACACTCCGTTTCGCTGTGGTAATTTTCTCTTGAATAGGCGGAGTAAAAAAACTCTACCTAATCAATTTATTTACACATTTTTTTTGACAGACCCGTGATGATCGCTTGTTTAAGAGATTAATCGATCCGATTCTTCAAGCAGGGTTTCGACAACTATCTCCTTGAGAGCCTACTCTCCAACGCTGCCGTCTTGAGAGCCTACTCTCCAACGCTGCCGTATAGTTTTATCTTTACAAGCTGTCGCAGGAGTAGCTTGATCCCAAGGGAGTAAACCCATTTGGCTCTTGATTTGCCTCTGACAGGTATTTTGGTCCATGTGAGTTACTTTAAGAGTGTTCTTAAGTGGTCGAGTCTCCGGAACGAATCTTCAAAACCCCCCTTCCTATTGCGTAAAGCCCAGGTTGTTTTATAAAGATCAAGAACGGGAATCAATTCTTTTAAAAGCTCTTTCCGATCACTTTTCTTCAAATCATTCACTGATTTAATAGCGGGATTTTCAAGAAGTACGATTCCAAATTTGGCGGCAAAAGACAAAGCATCAATCACCCAATGATATTCCTGGAGCACTAAACCACCCTCCCATCCATCGAGAGCCGCTTCTTGCAAGTGTTTTTTTGATTCAGAAAGTGTCTCAATTGCCTTTTGCAATCCCTCTTTAGAAAGAGATTCCAAAACCTCTCTATCCGGCAAATCATTGTTAAACACAAGAATCCGCAAGAGAGCTGAACAGCATGTCAGAGTTGAATTGGGCTTTAACACCTGCTTGTAGACATCGCCCACTTTTAAAGAAATCTGGCCCATTTTGTGGTTTTTATCATGAAACACATGGTTATCGAGCAAAAGCGGCAAACTATCGGAAGAAAACTTCTTTGCCGAACGGGTGTTCCACGAAAAGCGGGCGCCAAGATAAAGTCCTAATTGACTTACGGACAAAGGATGATGATGACCGTTATCACCCCATTCAGTGATAAGATATCCGGCAGCTCCATTCTCTTTGCCTTTCAAGGCAGCCTGAGACAAATTTTTTATGGCATCATCAGCTCTGCCCCCGATTGAACTCCAGCTGCATGTACTAGGACATACAAACCAGCGAATGCCGTTTTCATAAAATTTCCGTCCCATCTCAAAAGGAAATTCATCCTCGTACCCCCAAAGCAGAGGCACGACATCTTTAGGAAGTTGACGGATTAACTCGTCTTCCGTAATGATAAAATCCGCCCAAAACTGCATGACACGATCGTTACCAAAACTCTTCACCAACTTGTAGATGTTTTGAAGGTAGTCAAAATAGACTTCTGAAATGCCTTTTTTTCTAATCAGAGCCCGCGATTTCTCGCCCCCTCGCACCAAATCATTCGGCTCATCCAATCCGACATTGATCGTATGGCAAGTGAAGTTCGGCAACAGCTCTTTGTAGAGTCCTTCAATCAACTCAAGAGTACCTGGGTTCGTCGGGCATAAGCTATACCCCGGATTACCCTCATGCTCGTAGTTCTCCCGTTCCAGATTTTTTTTGGAAACCGTAGAAGGAGTTTCAGCCAGCTCTTTATATCCCTTATGCATTATCCAGCGGTGCATGTGTGCCAAGCTGTTTTGATTCGCTACAAGTTCAATGTTTTTTCTTTTGCAATATAGATCCAAGGCCTGTATCTCTTCCGGCAAAAATGGAGACGCATTTTTCCATACCGCCTTATGCTTTCTATACGCAAAAACATGTTCAAAATAGAGCTGAAACTGATTGATTTTATACTTCGCTAATCGATCCACCAAGCGGTATAACGTTTCCATGGATGGAACCTTGTCCCTGCTGACATCGAGAAGGAATCCCCTTACAGAATAATCCGGCCAGTCATGTACGGTTAGGCATGGCAACTTAATTCTGCTTCCCGCAATTTTCGATGAACTATCCACTACCTCCAAAAGGGTGACAACAGCCCAGAAGGCCCCTTGCTCATCATGTGCAACGATCGAAATGCCTTTCTCGGTTATATTAAGAATATAACCTTCATTTTCAGGAACGACATCCGCATCGATGCCGATGGAAATGATGTGTTCGGTATCATCGGAAATCTTCAGTGCTACTTTGCGATCCGCCAATTCGTCCTGCAAATATTCAAAGACGCGCTTCAGTCCATTTCCCAATCCGACGGAAACATCAGCTCCGAGTTTAAGTGAACCTTGAGTGAAAGCAACCTCATGGGGCTCGACTGCAAACAAATTAGTGTCCAGCGAGGAACTAGATAGAAGGGAAGATGGTGAGAATAACGAAGAAGACGATGATACATCCATAAAAAAACCCAGCCTCTAAATACATGCATTTTTTATATTATAAACCAAATAACATAAAATTGAAAAACCACTTTATCGACCACTCAAATAAAAAGATCTTGAACACAATCATTTAAATACTAATTAATAAATCAATATTAACACTAAAAGACCTTCAAGATTTACCCTTTTAGCTCCAAGATATTCGTGGGATCGAATGACACTCACCTCATATTTCTAATATTAGGTAACTTGTGGTCAGTCAATTGCGAGAACATTCACTAATTTTTTTGTGGTTTGTTTGGTTTTCATCAAAAAGGAAAAATCACACCCCTTTTAACAGTATGATGAGCATCGCCCAACTGGGCAAGCAATGGCAAGATACTGTTTATAAAGGAGTAAATAGAAGGTAGCAGCAGAGATATAGGGGTAGTTCACCCACAAGCTCTTGCTTCTAAGAGCAAGAGCTTAAGGGAATGAAAGAAAATTAAGCAGAAACTGCTTTGTTGAATCGCTCCTCGACATTGCTCCAGTTCACGATCTGCCATATGGCTTTAACATAGTCGCCCCTGACGTTCTTATACTGGAGGTAGTAGGCGTGTTCCCACACGTCGATGCCAAGCAGCGGAACCAAGCCTGTCATAGAGAGCGGATCTTGGTTTGAGCATATGGATGTCTCAAGACACTTTTTCTTGGGATTGAAGCCCAGCCATCCCCATCCGGATCCTTGGATCGCCACCGTCTGGGCACTGAAGTCTTGGACAAACTGATCGAGCGAACCGAACTGTTTCTTGATCATCTCCGCAAGCTCGCCTTTGGGAGGCTCGCCGCCACCTGCGTTTTTGGGAGCTAAATTGTTCCAGAAAATGGAGTGGTTGATGTGTCCGCCGCCATTAAAACGAATTTGTGGCTGAAGGGCGATCTGTGCGTCGATATCCCCTTTTTTTTCGGCCTCTTCGAACTTCTCCAGCGCGACGTTTAGGTTGGTGACATAAGCGTTATGGTGCTTATTATAGTGCAGATTCATGATCTCGGCATTGATTACCGGCTCTAGCGCTTCCAGTGCGTAAGGCAGTTTGGGAAGTTCAAATTTTTTCGCCATGGTTAGACTCCTTTTTCCTCGATATTGAGCCTTTTTTTATAAAACATCAACACTTCGAGAAAACCTCCTCCAGTCTTTTCTCTGTGACAGGACCGATTGCTTTCAACTTCAGATTTTTAGGGAGGGGACAGCCGGCGAAGGCCTGGACGAAACCATCGACAGTTGAGGGACTTGTGAACAGCACCTCATCGAAGTCATTGAGCGAGGGCTTGTTCGATTCATCATAGGATATTTTCGTTTCATAGAGTACGGGATCGAAATAGATGGCTCCCCGGTCGAGAAGAAACTTTTTCAGGACATTCCTGGAGAGAGACGATCTGCCGCAAAACACAGTCCGGCCCCGCAACGGGTGCTTCTTGAAAAGAGCGATCAGCCCCTCCTGCGTCTCCTCCTCAGGAATCTGGTCCACTTGAATTCCTCTCTCTTTTAAAGCGGAAGCCGTTTTCTTCCCCACGGAGAAGACTGTCTTCCCTTCAAAGGAAGCGCCTTCCAAGAGGCGAAGAAGGGGATCGATGGCACTCTTACTGGTGAACAAAACCCATTCGGCCTGAATAAAGGAGGAGCGAAGGCGCTCTTTTTCATACACGGTAAAATGAAGCGGAAAAATAGCGATCACAGGATAGTGAGTGATGTTTGCCTCGAGGGGAGGCTGCAGCCCAAGATAGAGAACGCGCGGTGCTTCCTTCATCACTGCTTGAAGTGGAGGCAGGAAAAAAGCTGCTGCATCTCGGAGTCTCCCTCTCTTGCCAAGATGGCAAGACGCCCCTGCCCCGGAACCGTTTCACCCGGGAGGCGGACGCGGTTTAAGTGAGTCAATCCCAAACGAATCAAGGCAGCCTCCGCCACAACAACCCCGTCGGCTTCTCTCCTGTCCAGCTTCAAAAGACGCTCTTCAATGGTTCCCCGAAGGTCGATAAAGGTAAAATCATCTTTAAGTTTCAGACACTCCTGTTCCCTTCTTTCGGAGGATGTCGCGATCACGGCCCCTTTTTTTAAGGTGTCTAAAGAATCACCATGCCTTAAAACGAGGGAGTCGGCGGGGTCAACACCCTTTGTCAGGGCGATCAGACTCAACCCTTCAGGCAAAGGATCCGGCAGGTCTTTGGCGGAATGGATGGCAATTCTGACCGACCCGTTAAGCAGCATCTCATCGATCTCTTTTGTGAAAAAATCGGTTTTTCCGATATCTCTCAAAGAGGTCGCCTTGTCCTTATCCCCTGCGCTTAAAGCAAAAACAGGCTCAAATGAGATCTCCGGGAAGTTCGTTCGGATCAACGCGAGCACCTCGGCCACTTGCGCTTTAGACAGATTGGAGCTCCTCGCTCCTACTCTAATCTCAATTGATACAGGCATCGATCGCCTCCTCGATAAAATCAGCTCCTACAAGAATAATCCCTTCCCTGGCCTCTTTCGAGAGACCCTTCATATTCCTCTTAGGCAAGATAAAGCGCTTGAACCCCATGTGTTTAGCCTCTTTGATACGGCTTTCAATCCGGGCTACCGGGCGCACCTCTCCGGAGAGGCCGACCTCTCCTGCCATACAGGTATTTCTGTCGATTGGCTTACTGCGGAAAGAGGAGGCGACGGCAAGGACCAAAGCCAAGTCAAGACCCGGCTCGACAATCTTTAAACCGCCGGCAACAGAAACAAAGACATCGCAGCGATAAAGAGGATAGCGGACTTTTTTTTCTAAGACGGCAAGCAAAAGAGCCAGGCGATTTTGATCGATACCTGAAGACCTTCTCATCGGAGCCGGAAAATTGGTTTCACTAACAAGGGCTTGCGCCTCGATCAGGATCGGCCGGTTGCCCTCAAGGGCGGCAGAGACGGCAGCTCCGGGCACTTCCAGCACCCGTTCCGCCAAAAACAGCTCGGAGGGATTCGGCACCTCGGCAAGGCCCCCTTTCAACATCTGAAACACGGCGACCTCGTCTGTCGGGCCAAAACGGTTTTTGACCACTTTGATCATCCGGAAATTGTTCTGTTTGTCGCCTTCGAAATAAAGGACGGTGTCGACAAGATGCTCAAGCACTTTCGGGCCGGCGATATCCCCTCCCTTCGTCACATGACCAATAATGAAGGTCGTAATGGCTCTGCCCTTCGAAAGCAGCATCAGCTCCTGCGTCGTCTCCCGCACCTGGGTCACCGACCCCGGGGCAGAAGGAAGATCGGCTTTGTAAATCACCTGAATGGAGTCAACGATCAGCACATCGGGATTGATGTCATCGATCTCTTGGAGGATGTGATTGAAATTGGTTTCTGCAAGAAGAAACAGCCCCTCTTCCTCGATTCCAAGACGCCGGGCTCTGATTGTCGTCTGTTCGACGGACTCCTCACCCGTAACATAGAGAACGGTTTTTCCCTTATTGGCAATCCGTGCCGAGAGCTGCAGCATCAGGGTGGACTTGCCGATGCCGGGTTCTCCTCCCACCAAAGCGAGCGATCCAGGCACAATGCCGCCCCCGATCATCCGGTCAAACTCTTTTATCTCCGTCTCAAAGCGGGTTGTTTCTTTGAGGGTGACATCTTTTAAGCGGATGGGTTTTGGTTTCTCGGTGATGCGGCTCTTTTTGGCATCGAACTTTTCCACAAAGCGGACCTCTTCATGGAAAGTATTCCACTCAAGGCATTTGGGACACTGTCCCGTCCACTTCATCTGCCTCGTGCCGCATGTGGCACAGGCGTATTCAGTTCGTTGCTTATCTTTGATCGCCATGAAGCGCCTTTTTAGAGAGTCTCTTTAAAAAAGTTCAGGCTTGAGTTTTTTCAGGGCTTCACAAGCTGCCTGCTGCTCAGCCTCTTTTTTGGACGATCCCGTTCCCTCGCCAAGAGTCTTATTTTTAATCAGGACGGCAACTTTGAACGATTTCTTATGATCGGGCCCGGTTGCCTCAAGGACGTTGTAAACAGGCATTTCCTGAAACGTTTTCTGCGACAGATCCTGCAGGATCGCTTTCCAGTTCTGCAGCGGCATCTTCAGGATTTTGTCCACTTCGTTCATGAAGTGGGAGAAGAAAAAATTCTTGCAGGCATCAAATCCGCCATCGAGAAAAAGTGCTCCCATGATCGCTTCAAAAAGATCGGCCTGGATCGACAGCCTTCCCTTTCCCTCATTGAGCTTTTCCCCTTTGCCAAGCAAGATAAACTCGCCGACTCCAAGCTTTTGGACGTAATGAGCACATGACTTTGCCTCGACAAGACGCGAGCGCAAAAACGAGAGCTCCCCCTCCCGGGTTAGCGGAAGATTTTTAAAAAGAAACTCCGAGACAATAAGACCTAAGATAGAGTCGCCCAAAAACTCAAGGCGCTCGTTATGCTCCTTGATCCCTTTGTTTTCATTCACAAAAGAGCGGTGGACAAAAGCGAGCTCCAAGAGTCTTTTGTCATGAAAGACGGCGCCTAACTTTTCTTCGATGAATTTGAGATTGACTAACGAATGATGTTTTTTTTCCATGGCCTAAATCGTAACGAAAGGATTGATTTTGCTTAAGTCAAAAAAGGAAAGAGAGAGAAACAGCCGGTCCGGCAGCAATTTTTTATCCAACAAGCGTAAGTCTTTGACGGATCGTCCTAGCCTTTTGGAGACTTTCCGGAAGCTTTTCAAAATTTGGCAAAAGGAGGCGGGCTTTGAAAGGACTTCGCGATGACAAGCCTCAAGTCACCTAATATCAGAATCTTTCAATCTTAGAAAACTCTCTCTCCTTGCCCAATGCCGAATTTTGAGGCGCTTGCGATATACTTCCGGATCCACGGTTCGAGATGGGGAGTGATTCCCCTTTCATCGCAAAACTTTTGGATGCTTTGAAGAAGTGCCTTTTCCTCGAAAAGGAAAAGTGAATGGGCCATCTTGCCAAGGCGCACCTGATAGTTTGTCCAACGCTGCTTGCTGTTTTGAACCGAAGTATCGTAAGAGGAATCCCAGCCCCAGGAAAGAAGAACCAGCCGCACCCCATTTCGGTACGACTCCATAAACTCGGGATCGGCTTTCAGTTTTGCAATGTCCTCTTTGCCAAGTTGATATTTATCCCCCTGTCCCGCGCTAGAGCGATCGGTGGGAAACATCCACCAGTCAAACCCACTGTCCCTATGCGCTGTATGCTCTCGTAAATGCTGCCACTCGCCCTTGGCAGCCAACGCCTCAAGTTTCATAAGGTGGCTTTTCTGCTTTCTTTTGAGCTCTTCGGTTCCCACAAAACCCGTTGCAGCTCCCAAGGGAAGCATCGGTTTAGTATGCATCGGCAGGTGACTAATGGAGCGGCTTTCCGCTAGATTCACGCAAGCGAAGACCGCGAGATATATCCCGGCTGTCAGAATGGACAAAGCAACCATGGTAATCACCGACATGACCTTGACGGGCAGAGAGTGCCGCTCATTCAAGGGATGAAAAAAGAAAGTGCAAACAGAATTAACTAGCATATAAAAACAGGTTTATTTTTAAAAAATTGTATTACAAATGATTGTTTGAAATCAATTAAATCATCATAGACAGCCTTAATCTAGCCAAAAATTTGTGCCCAACCCCAGTGAATATTTGATTTTAAAGGGTTGTACCCCAATAATGGTTGATCTTCCGGATATGAAAAATTAAAATGTGCAGTATGGAACTTATTGTTGGCAGCGATGAAATTTTTTCCTTTGAAAGCAAGGGATTTGTAGAACTCCCCGGTATCTTTACGGAAAAAGAGCTTACCAGGCTGAAAGACTCGATTGAGAGCACCTTGGAAAAGCGCTACGACGCTTCCAAAGAGAAGTTCTACCGCTTCAAACCGAAAGAGTGGTACCTCAAAAGCCGCGACCTTTTCCGCGACTCTTCCGATATCAGAAGAGTGCTGCTGAACGGCAAGCTGGGGAAGGTGTCCGCACAGCTGATCCATCAAAGGCCCTTGAGGCTCGCTGCCGACCAGTGGCTCTTTGGCGGCGAACCCCTGCCTTTCCGCAACAACCTGATGAAATCCTTCCCTTTTCAGGGAACGCTCATGGGAGCGATCATCTGCCTCGGGGGCGACAATTCAATATCCCAAGACAAAGAAGAGGGTGCACCCTCACTCTTTTTCTCCAAAGAACCCGGCCACGTCGTGCTCTTCAAAGGAGGCCTTCCACTCGACTTCGCTGAAGACTACACCCCCCCTGCCTGCTGCAACTATTTAACCATCGTGATAGCCAAGCAGAAATCGATATACACATTGCAAGAAAATGACCCATGCACCCATCATCTGAAAAATTTAGGGTTTGGATTCGGCGACAGACTTAATGACGTGGAGCATCCCTACCTCATCCGCTAAGTCGACAGGATCTTTTTTTGGCTATGACATGCTCCCGGGAAACTCATCACACCCTCCACGTCATGGACTCAGGAGTTCTCCCCGCTCAAGAAAACATGGATCTCGATTTTGCCCTGTTAAATGGCTTGGAGAACACCCCTAGAACGTTGATTCGATTCTACCAGTTTCCCCCGGCATCGTGTACACACGGCCTCTTCATGAAGCCCGAGCTTTTCTTCGACCGAGAAGCTGTCGCAAAAATGGACATGCAGATCGCCAAGCGCCCTACCGGCGGCGGCCTCATCTTTCACACTTTCGATTTCACCTTTTCCTTTCTCATGCCGATCGACCACCCGGTTTTCCCACAAAATGTCAAAGAGAGCTACCGGCTGATCAATTCCCACGCCCTGAGAGCTGTCAAAGAGGTCTTTGCGGTAGAGCCAGAATTGGCAGCAGACGGGGAAAAGACCGGATCTCCGCTGGGAGGATTCTGCCTTGCCAAGGCGACAGTCTATGATATTATGCTCCATGGGAAAAAAATCGGCGGCGCAGCGCAGCGAAGGACCAAATCCGGACTCCTTCACCAAGCGAGCATCACCCTGGCGCTTCCGGAATCAGACCTGTTGCACGCTCTTTTGCCCGGCCACCCCCAAATCGTCAGCGCCATGCTCAGCAGCTCATGCCCCCTGCTGAAAACGAGCCCGCCCTCGCCTCCGTCTCTGGAAGCGGCCCGGTCAGCCCTCAGAAAATCACTGATTGCGTCCTTTACTCCACTATTCACACTCAGTTGAAATTTTAAAATCGTTTACTTACCCCACACCATTTCTTAATACCTCCTTAACAAAAAAACGTTAAGATAAGCACTTTCCAAACCAATTAAATTCAATTAATCCTCTGAGGAACTCAAGATGAACAAGAAGATCCGCCTGTCTCTCGTCCTGGCGTTTGCATGCGCATGCCTTGCCCTATTGCCGCACGCGGCTTTTTCAGCCACCCTGCACACCATTATCTTAGGGGACACCCAAGACAGAAGCATCGGTCGCACCGTCAATCTTGATGTCAACAAAATGAAAGAGCATGGCAAGACCATTTCGAAATACTCGGGCCTTGAGCTCAATGAAATCGTGATCACAGGCAGCAACCTCAATTCAACCAACATCATCACTTCACTCGAAAACCTGCAAGTTAGCGATGATGACGCCATCATCCTCTACTACTCCGGACACGGCTACAGAACAGATAATCCCCAAGACAACATCTGGCCCAACATCGCCCTGCCGGGTTGGAAAGGGATCAATCTGGAGTACATGACGGAGATCCTGATCAACAAAAACCCCCGTTTCATCTTGGCGATTGGAGATATCTGCAACAACGTCATCCCGGAAAAATATGCACCCGAAACCCTGATCAAGCGCGACTTTTTCCAAGACGAAGAGAACATCAGTGCTAACTACCGAAAGCTTTTTGCGGAGACTAAAGCGGTTATCATCGCATCAGGCTCCTCCCCGAAACTCTACTCCTACTGCGACGAAGTGCGCGGCGGCCATTTCACGTATCATTACCTGCGCTTTCTTGGACAGGCAGTGAACAATCCAGCCGGCACAGCCGATTGGGACCATATCTTATCGGAGACGCGTTCCGTCCTTTATCAGCAGCAACAACCCCAATACCAGATCATCTGGATGAACTGATTGCAACTTTATCAAGAGGTAGTCTATGAGTAGGATAAATTTAAGTGATGTCATGAAAAAGTACGCCATTACAGCCTGTCTCTTAATCCTGATTTCGTTTGTGGCGGCAGCTTGCGGTATGCGAGGCGAAGCTAAAAAAGAGATCAGCCTCCCCCTTTTAAGGGAAAGAGTAGGTGGAGAGGCTTTGGAGACTATCCATCAAGCCGGCTTAATAGAGGTTGAAGAAATCGGGCCAGCCAAGGACAAAGGACATGTCTACACCGGATTTGGCAAGCCTCTGTCAGACAGGCAAGCAGAACAGCTTAAAAGACTCATCCTCAATGATGAAAACTTCGAGTTTCACCGGATGAAGTCCTGCCTTTTTGTCCCCAAATCAGCCATGCATTTCAAAGCTCGTAACCAAGAGACGGTAACCGTCCTTTTCAGTCCCTGGTGCAAGCAGATCAAAGTGATCAGGCAAGATAAGGAAACCATCTTGGAAGCGGATGCTATTTCCGATTCCATCGAACGCATACTGCGCCTGAATGAAGAGGACCGCTCATGAAATCTTTGATTTTCGCCTGCATCCAGCCAAGCGCCAGGTGGTGGCTTTTTCTTATCCTCCTTGCGTTTTCCTCTTTCAGCGATGCGGGCGAAATCAAGGCCATCTTGCTCTGCGACACTAGAGCGCAGAACCTGGAAAAGTCAGTGAGCTCCGACTTAAAAAATTGGCAGGCAGAACTGCAAAGGATTTCGAAAGGAACAGGCCTTCCCCTGGTTCTTTACACCTTCACCAATGAAAAAGCCGGCAAACCTTTCGTTGAGGCGCTCAAAGAGATCACCATCCACGAAGACGACGTGGTGTTCTTTTACTTTTCAGGCCACGGCTTCAGAACCAATTCCAAAAGCGGCAATCAGTGGCCCAATCTCTACCTCACCTCCGACAAGATCGGGATTGATTTCTACGCCGTCTTTCAAAGCCTCTCGGCCAAAAAGCCAAGGCTGCTAATCGCCCTATCTGACTGCTGCAATAACGTCTTACCGGAGAAGAGCGCTCCGCCGGTTGTCCCCATCCATGCCTACAAGCACTTAAAACCGATCTCATACCAGCAGGCAAACTATAAAAGGCTGTTTTTGAAAACCAAAGGGACCATTCTTATCGGGAGCTCGATCCCCGGAGAGTTTTCCTGGGGAACGGAAAGCGGGGGCCTCTATACACTGGCCCTCTTAAGGTTTTTGATTGAAGATGTAAACTCACCAAAACCCGCCGATTGGCATGTTCTCTTAGATAAGGCAGCCAAGCAGGTGGTCAGCAGAAACCTGGGGCAGACTCCCCAATACGAGCTAAACATCAGCTTAGATTAGAAACCGTCCACACATCCCCGGAAGCATATCTAAATCTGAGACGTTCAAACGCTTTCGGTATAAAATGGAGGAGTTTCAAAAAAGAGCGGAAAAACCGATTCTTATTCCCCAGAATTTCTGCCTTGTATCGGCGAAGTCGAAAGGAAAGTTTTCCTTCTTGCCATATCTGCTGTGGCGGTAAAAGAGCTGTCCCTCCAAGGCACCTTTGCAGCCAAAACAGGCGCCCCACATTTTTCTGAAGCCAGTTTCAACATCCCACTGCATCTTACTTTTGAACAGCTGATGGATTTCAAAGAGCTCGGGATCGTCTTTGATGACACATTCGGGATCGAATGGTTTTTTCCCCTGGAAAGAGAAGGTGTAATACAGGTCTTCTTGCTTCCTCCACTCAAAAGTCAGCCCTCCGAGGGCATAGAGAAAGTGAACCTGCATATTCACAGGGATCGGCGAAGGATCGACAAATCTGTTTTCTGAACGGAAGTATCCTCCTCCTGCAAAGGGAGCGACGACAAAAGAGTCTCTCTCTCCAAAACAAAAAGACCAGCCTCCCCGTCCGAAATACTCCTGCGAGTCATAGCGAGATTTTATTTTAAATCCCGATCCTGTTCTACCCCTTAGTGTTCCTTCATCACCGACAGCCCTGCCCAAGAGGTAGATTCCTGAATTTTTCAACCGTTCATACTCGCAGCCATAGCCTAGGAGTGCCCCTTTCTGGTGCGTTCCTCCCTGCCTTTTACGGCTGACACGCCCTCCCTCGGCAAAAGCGGAAAGCCGATGGGGCCCAAACACCAAAGCCGCGTCAAGCGGAGCCATGGTGGTGAGTAGCGCGATCAGGTATATGAATCGAATGAAGGGCATCAGCACACAGCCTACATGTCGTAGCGGTCGTCTTTACCGGGCTTTTTGGCATTGTCGAGCAGCGTCTGAACAAAACCGGACCAATCCTGAGCATAAATCGGCTTTTTGACCTGGCTGGGATCAATGCCGACTTTCGCCGCGAAATCGGCAATATACTCTTCTTTCATATTGTTGCCGTCATACGCTTCCTGCAAACTTTCGGCCATTCCCTTCATGAAGGGTTTCCACACCAGTTTACGGCCGCGGGCATTGAAGAGGGCGGATGTCGTATCGTTGGAGGTAAAAATCTCCTTCCAGATATTCAAGGGATGAACAGTCGAAAATCTCTCTCCCGCCTTTTTCATTTCGCCCTCGTACTTGTAGAGCTTAAAGAGCGGTTCGTTACCAAGGGTCAGCACGATATAGCGGATTGCGTCCAGCTCGGTTTTGTTCGTCTGGCGGTAGTAGTCTCTTGTGTCTAGGGCAGCTTTAGCGGCCGGATTCTCAAAACTGACGCGCGTGAGCCAGCCAGCCAGCGCCACACCCCGTTCATTTTCCAAGAGAGTCCGAGCCTCTTCAATAACAACCGAAAAGGGCGCCCTATCATCCACTTCCAGACTGACCACCTCCCCGCTGTCTCTTTCTAGCAGCAACTCAGCGGACTCAGCGGCTGATCCATTCAAAAGAAGCGAACACATCAAAATTCCGGCCTTGTGCATGAAATCTCCCATAAGTTAAACCTAATTTTTCAAAAGCTGAAGAGTAAAAGAGCGCCCCCATGGAACGCCTGCTATATTTCATTGCCTCGCAAATTATGATTTTCGGCTTGCCGGCGGTCGATCTCTACATCCGCTCGACAGAAAATGTCTTTCTGAACACTGCCTCCGAAGAAGCTAGCCCCACAGAGCATCTCGGCAACATTCTTCTTGCTCCTGCACAATATCTATTGGATGGGTATTATGCCTACAAAATTTTTGAAAACGGTAAAGAAAAAGTCTTTCTCCGAGAACGATTTGACTACCAACGAAACTTCATCCGGAATGCTACCCTCTCCCTGATTTTAGCCCCCTTACTGACCCCTCATGGCATGCTGATCAAAGCGATTGCCTACCTCGGCGAGGAGACGCAGGCCAGGCATCGGGCTATTCAGGAAGAGCTTCTCAACCCTGAGATTAAAAGCAACAACCTCTACCTTCGCTCTATGGGCATTCCTATTCCTTTTGCCCGATCAGAGAAAGAGCCGCTGATCGCCCAAAACTTTAGACGCAGACCTGGAGATGAGCATCACCTCAAAGATGAAAAAGAGGCCCTGAAAGCCATCAGCGCCCTGTTACAAAAAGAAAACATCACCTATTTTGCCGACTGCGGCACATGCCTTGGCGCCTATCGCTACAGAGGGGTCATCCCATGGGATAATGACATTGATATCGCGATTTTACAACCCGACTTTAAGCGAACCAAGCAGGCTTTAAAGAAACTCAACCCGGACTTGTATCAAGTCCAGGACTGGTCAAGCCGCGGCAGGCGAGACAGCTACCTCAAGGTTTATGTCAAAAACACAGGCTCCTTAATCGACATCTACTGCTACGCGATCGATCCGGATCTCAAGACACTGACCTACATCATATCGGGCGAAGAAAACATTTTCTTGCCTGAGCAGTGGAAGGAACGTGAACGGCGCTATATCGCTCCCGTCTCGTTCGACACGATTTTTCCCCTTAAGATTGCCACTTTGGATGATATCGAAGTGCCTGTCCCAAACAAGACGGCAAATTACCTGAAAATCCGGTATGGTGAAAATATCAGCCCCTGCCACATCTTCGATGAGCAAGAAAACCGCTATGTCAAAGACTTAACCCATCCCTATTGGAGCCAAGAGTAAGAGACAGTCCCTAACCTCAAATCAGTATGCTTTGCCGCAACATGCCCAATTTTGCCGAAATAAAAAGATGAGGAACGAGCCACTCTCTGTTCGTAGCGCTCCGAGTTGTCTTATCCGCACCCTGCTGCAACTGCGAACGAAGTATCCCGAAAGCATCTATAAATTTGGCCTTGAGGTTGAGAGAAGGCCACGCAGCACTACAATTGACTGCTAATTTCCTCAGATTTCCGTAATTTAAGCGATTTGCAGTCTTGGGGACTGTTCTCTTTGCCAAAAGCCAAATTTTGAGACAATTTCGGTATATACCCTAAAAAACCCCTCCTTAAAACGGCAGACAGATGGACTCTCTAATTTCACACTTCCGGCCTCGGTTGAATATTCCCGATGCCTCATTCACCTTGATCGAGCATGATAACGCCATGGTCGCCCTTGTTTACCTAGTCGCCGGGGAAGGAGGCCAGCAATTTATCTTGAAAATCAGCCCTAAGGCCGAAGATTACAAAAGAGAAAAACTGCTCTTAAACCATTTCTCAGGGATAATCCCCGTACCGCGCCTTTTTAAGGAACTCGAGCCTTTCGACAGCTATCCCGGAGCTCTTCTGATGGAGCGAATACCCGGAACGCTCCTCACAAATAAAACTCTCAGCGAAGAGATTGCCTTCGAAGCGGGAGCCATTTTAGCGAAGATTCACCTCTTCCGCATCCATGGATTCGGAGATCCCGTCAACCCGGAAACCTTAAGCCTCGATCCCAAGGACTATTTCGCAAAAAAATTCGAAGAGGGTCTCTCCGAGTGCACAGGCAATCTCTCGGAATCTTTGCTGAAAAAGTGCCGGATCTACTTTCAGGAGCAGCTCCCACTCTTAGATTCTGCTGACGGCCCCTGTATTGCCCACCGCGATTTTAGGCCGGCCAATATTCTAACGGACGGCAATAAGATCACAGGAGTGATCGACTGGGCGGGAGGGAGGTCAGGCTTTGCGGAAGAAGATTTTTGCCCCATCGAAGATGGTAGCTGGGGGATGGATGAGAAGCAACTCCAGGCTTTCCGCCGAGGCTATAAGACCGTACGCCCGCTTCCTGCCACCGACAAAACACTTTCTTTAATGCAACTAAGTAAAGCGATTGCCACCGTTGGTTTCACTGTAAAGAAAGGGACCTGGAACACAAAGAACAAAGGAACCTATCTGCGCTATCTGCGATGGATTGAATTGTTTTTTCTTCATGAAAACAACACACCCACATCTTCCTGAAGGGCCCCATTCGGAGAGAGCACTGCACGAGATGCTCTCGCAGCGGTTTCTCTGTACGAAATAAGCCTTTTTCTTTGCCGAATTTTATGATAGTATCAATCAATTGTTTAGATTCGATCGAAAAAAGTTAGTTTCTTTTTCGGTCAAAATAAACGCAAATCATTAAGTTTGAATAGCATATAACAAGCTACCATCAGGAGAAACGGCACATGCTCCACCATTTCCGTAAGTACCAGCAGTATATCTATATTGTCGTCACTTGTGTGATCGTTATTTCTTTTTCCTTTTTTGGAACCTACGGCACATTATCGCAAGATACCCAAGACAACAGCCTGGCCTTCAAAGCTTATGATGGAACGCGTGTGACAAACCATGAGCTGGAGGAATATGTCCGCTTTTTCTCTTCGGACGCCATCGATAAAATCGCCTTCGGAGGAGTTGCCGGGCCTAATTTTCTAAATGATGGCATCATCGCGGAAGGCATCTTGCAAAACAACCTGGCCTTCCCTCTGTTCGAGGCGCTTAAAGACGATCTGAAAGAAGAGGCTCAGGCGCGGTTTGCCAAAGAGAAAAATTTCACTCCCTACAAAAATCCGAAAGCCCCCTTCTTAAGCGTTGAGTCGACCTGGAATTACTTCCTGCCTGAAATGACACGTCAGCTCTCCGTCTTAAAATCCTCCAACGACCCATTTGAAGAAGCCGCATTTCAGGCGAAGGTAACTCTCTACCTGGGACAAAGAAACCTACCCCCACACTACGTCAAGCAACTTCTCATGTACCAGCAGGCGCAGTACGGCGAGAAAATGGTCGACCGCGATTTGAGTACTGCCGACCTTTCCCTTTTTGGATATAGAGGCTTAGATGACTGGTTCGGCCATCAGTTTATCAAGGCGATGACTGCGTTCATCATCAACGGCTCGATGATCGCCGAAGAGAGAGGCTATGTTGTTTCTAAGGAAGAAGCGCTCGCAGACCTGATGCGGCTTGCCCTGGAAAGCTACAAAGAAAACAAATCCAGCCCCTACATGACAGCTCCGAACGTGACGCAGTACTTTCAGGAGCAGCTGCGCCGCATGCAGATGGATCAGGCCGCAGCAGTGCGCATCTGGCAGAGAGCTCTGCTCTTCAAGCGCTTGATGCAAGACACTGCAGGATCGCTCTTTATTTCGGCTATCCCCTTCAGGCAATTCCAAACGTTCGCCGGCGAAAAAGCAGGCGGAACCCTCTATCAGCTTCCTGAAGAATTTAGACTGAGGACCCCAAAGGATTTTGAGCTGTTTGAAGTCTATCTGGAGGCAATTTCCGCAGGAAAAGAAGAAAAAGACACACCCCTGTCTCTTCCTAAAAACCTCAAGAGCCTGCAGTTGATCAGTAAAGAGACTCCTGACATTGTGACCGAACGCTTCGTGCTCGATGTCGCGCGTGTAACTGAAGGTGACCTGCTGGCACGTGTCGGTCTCAAGGAAATGTGGCAGTGGCAAGTAAGCGATGCCGGCTGGACGCTTCTCATCAAAAACTTCCCGGAGCTCGGTCTTAAGGAATACAAGACCGCAAGCGCTCGTCAGGAAAAACTGGATGCACTAGACAGCGTAACCAAGCAGCGCGTCAATCAGCTATCAAGAAAAGAGATTCTGAAAGGGCACCCCGAATGGCTGGAGGAAGCTCTCGCAAAAGCGCCATTTGAGGAGATGACAATCAACATCTCCAACAGCAAAGCCACTTCGCCGCTTGCTGGACTCGACAGCAAAGAGCTCTTAGCCAACCTGAAGAAGGCAATCCCGGACAGTGATAAACCATTATCGATTGCAACCAAAGACGGCCAGAATACCTACCGCATCCGCATCCGGGAAAAGAGCGATGAGGCAGTCGTCATGACCTTTAAAGAGGCCAAAGAATCAGGCGTTTTGGAAAAGCTGCTGAGCGCAAAGCTCACAGCCCATTATGAAAAGATCAGAAGCGCCTCCCCTGACATCTATCAAAACAAAGATGGATCGTGGAAGAGCCTGGCTGAAGTGGAAAACCGTGTTGCCGAAGACCTCTTCAAAAAAACTTTGAAAGCGATGGAAAAAGAGGCTCCCAAAAAAGGTGATGGGCAAGCCATTGGAATTCGCGATCTCGCTCCCTATCGCTTCAAGCAATTTGCCAAAGAAGCGAAGAATAGCGTTGTCACAGGTAAAGGTCAGCAGCAGTTCATAAAAAACGGCGAAGAGAGCGGACTTACCACTCAGTGGCTGTTTGAAGCGGTTCCCTTTGAAAGCACAAAATCGTCTGCCAGACCGCCTCTCATGGCGGATACGAAGGGCATGGAATCGGGCGCCTACTCCGATGTCGTCGTTCAGCCAGAAGGAGATGTCTATTTCTTCTTGCTAAGAGACAAAGGGTCGTCCGCTCAACTCGGCAAGCTGGCGGAAAACGCCATGCAAATGCAGGAAATTCTGGGTGCTGAAGTCCAAAAACATCTCTTCAATGAACTTTTGAAGATGATGGAAGAGAAAGGCGCGCTCGATATGAAACCAATAAAAGCGGTTTCAGTCAACTGATGTGGCGAGAAGAGGAAGAGGGGCTGCCGCTTGCGATAGCCCCGATTAATTTTTTTGAGATCCGCACCAAAACTCCTTACCACGGGGGTAAAGCGCTCCCGTCCCTGACTACCAAAGAGGGCAAGGCCTTTTGCCTGCCTGACCTCTCCTTTCTGACAAGCGATGAGTCCTTTGGAGCTCTTGGCCTCGGTTGGAACGAGGAGGGGATTTTACTCCGGGCCGAAATAGACAAACCTTTCGAAGCCGCATTTTACCCTGATGCGACGGAAGGCGATAGCCTTGAAGTATTCATCGACACCAGGGATGTGAAAACCTCCGGGTTTGCAACGCGCTTCTGCCATCATTTTGTTTTTTTTGCGGAGGAGACTGATGGCAAGCTAGGTGCCGAGATATCCCGCTTCAGACAAGAAGACAGCCACCCTCTTTGCGACCACAATGATCTCATCGTGAAGCCGAAGAAAACCAAAAGCTCCTACGTCCTGGACATCTTCATTCCTGCCTCATGCCTTTTCGGATACGACACGGCTGAGTTCAACCGGATTGGATTTACCTACCGGATCAACCGATTCGGCAGCCTCCCCCAGCATTTTACTGTCAGAAGCGACGACTACCGCGTGGAAGACCAGCCCTCTCTTTGGGCCAGCGTGCAGCTCGTCCGCTAGAAATCGCACTCCTCCCCTTTTACCTCCCGTTCGCGCTCCGGGTATGCTACCGGGAGAAAGCAACGCCATGGATTCTGCAGTATTCGTCGACCACCTCTGTCAGATCGGCCACTTTGTGAATGTACTCACCGATCGCACAGCCTAGATTTTCCCATTGCGCTGCGAGTGTATCGGTTATCGAAGATGAGTTTTGCACATAGAAATCCCGGTAATACTTAGCGATCGCTAAGCGCTCCCGCACAAAGCAGAACAGCAAACTGGTATCTAGCCCTGCAAAAGCTCCTTGCACACATCGTCGAGCGGCATCCGAATTCCCCTTTAGGACATAGAGCCACATATTCTGGAGCAAGGGAGCATCAGTCACACTGGATCCTAAGCTCGTTGGATCGTTAAGCCTGACATCGATCAACCTCTCTCTTTCTAGCCCTCTTTCCGATAGAATTTTCAAATCAAAGCTTCGATATAAGTTCACGATATGCTGTCTTCTCTGTTCGAGAGAGAGATCCGCGAAAGCATTCCGCGTGACATCCACACCAGGAATCATAACCTCGGAGAGAGTGCGAGGAATAAACGGAGACGCAGACCCGTCCTCTGAGGGGGCACCCTCAATTGGAAACCTAGCTAAGAGAGCATCCGACGGATTAGAGGCGTCGATTAAAACCGTGACGGCAATTTCACCCCGAAAGCAGTCGCGCCAAAGATGTCTAACGTTTTGAAAAGCAAGAGCTATGAACCCTGTCAAAATCGTTGCAGCAATAGCGACAACAAGCCGAAGAGCTCGTTCAAGAAAGCCGATCCTTTTAAGGCAGTCAATCCCTACATATTTTCGACCGCCCCGCATTACAGATCCGCCCCCTGAAACCATCTCACCGGAATTTTCCTGCAAATCGTTCCTGAGGTCTTGCAAGGGCAAATACTGAGGATGCTTCTCGAACCAGTCGGCTTCAAAACGCTCTACTAACAAAATATTCATAACCTTTCAAAAATTAAACACATTGGCCTGTCATATTAAACAACAACGCCCCTTTAACGAAGAGAAAATATTACATAAAACCGAAAAAATGGACCGTCAGGTAAGCTTCGGGGTTGGTCAATCCATCAAAATTTATAACATCGAGTGCCAGGGACATGCCACTAGCTAGGGGAGGACTTAATAGTAATTATTTTTTTAAGAATGGACTGATAGGAGGTTTGGCGCCGACAGATGGGATGTCTTGATGGCTTTTCGTAATCCGGCTGAATTCAACCGGATTGCATTCACCTGGGCCATCAAGCGATGAGGCGGCCCCCTCTAACTCTTAAGTGCCGGAATTGGGAGGTCCAGCCCAAAGCTAACCATGGCATTTAGTCAATCGGAAATTCGATACCGTTCACAGCACATTGAAACGATATTGCTCCTTTCAGTACCCCGACCTTGCTAGCAAAATCTACCGACAAGCTACTGAACTTTTGCATCAACTCTTTCGATTCAATCGTTAGAGACGCCGCCATTTCCCTATTTAAAGAAAGGTAGTGACGCGATTTTGCATGCAAGTCTTTCACAAAATCAAACATTTCCTGAGAGGCGTTCTTGGAAATCAAGAAGTTTATACAGTTGACTAGTTTATCCACGTCTCCATGCAATATTCTCAACCACAGAAGCTTAAGAGTTGCCGCAACACTTCCCTCTATCACCTCATATCTAAGGGCCTCGATTGCTAAATTTAGCTCTTCAGGAGACTGAGATAGGCTTTTCAAATATCCTTCTTGAAGCAGAAGTTGTATCTGCCGAACTAAAGGATTGGCTGAAACAGTCGCTCCCTCACCTGTGTTTTCGCCTAGATCAATCGACGGAATAGCTCCGCCTGGCAATTGCGCTGTTTGCCCCCTCGATTCTCCTGCACCAGAAGAAGTTGTTCTTGTCAAAGGCCTATCCGGTTCCCCTGTTTTGGTATGGTCAGGAGTTTTGAAGAGAACATCGACTGTCACTTTTCCTTGGATAGCTTCTGCTCCAAGATTGCGCACTCCCTGAAAAAGAAGGCCAATAAACGCTGTAAGGATCGTTACGGCCACAAAAGCTACAAGTCTGGCGACTCTCCCCATGAAGGTCAAATCCTTGAGACAAGAAACCTGAGTATATTTCCGCCCCTCTCTTATGACGGATGTGCCTAGCCTATCTTCATCGCCCCCGTTCCTCTCTTCGGAAGAGTTACCTGAGCCCAACTTATTTGGATGGTATTCAGGGTTTTTGGCAAACCAATTCAAATCAAAACCATCAACAACAAGAGAACTCATCCATACCTGCATAAATAAATATTAAATATAGTAATGATAGTCCTCTATCTAAAAAAAAACAATAAATTTGATTATTTTCTCCAAAGAGAGAATCTTGATAAAAACTAAGATTAATAACGCATCAAAAAAGCTAACCGCCCTTGATTATACCGCAATTATCTCAAAATTTGGTTTTAACAAAGAAAGCTGTCT
The DNA here is from genome assembly GCF_900000175.1 of Estrella lausannensis. Taxonomy (NCBI): domain Bacteria; kingdom Pseudomonadati; phylum Chlamydiota; class Chlamydiia; order Parachlamydiales; family Candidatus Criblamydiaceae; genus Estrella; species Estrella lausannensis. The sequence continues at coordinate 16,524 of NZ_CWGJ01000005.1, read as the reverse complement.
CAAAATTCGGCATGGGGGCTTTTTAAGGCCCCCATGCTCGATTTTGAGGCTCTCATGGTATATTTCATCAGCAAAGGGTGGTAATTAAACTCTTGAAATCTGGGATTGTCTCATACACTCCAGATGTGCATAATCACCACAGACTTGACATAAGCCGAGGCCACTCCATGAACAAAACTCCCCTCTACTCCTATCATATCCAAAAAGCTAAAATGGCGCCCTTTGCAGGCTTCGAGATGCCTCTTTTTTACACCGGCGCTCTCGCTGAAGTGAAAGCGGTGAGGGAGGGGGCCGGCCTGTTTGATGTCAGCCACATGGGAGTCATAGAAATCGCAGGAGAAGAAGCCGAATCCTTTCTTGACTGGGTATCGACCAATCAAATCAAAGGGAAGAAAACGGGATCGGCAACGTATACTGTCCTCTGCTCCAAAGAGGGCGGCTGCATAGACGATGTCATGGTGATGAAAGTCTCCGACTCAAACTTCTTGGTAGTGGCAAATGCCTCGAATCGGGACGTCGTGTTGAGCCATTTCAAACAAGAGGCCGCCCGATTCAAAAGCGTTTCCGTCCATTCCCTCTTCGATACACATGGCCTCTTAGCCCTTCAGGGAAAAACAGCGGCGGATGTTCTAAAAGAAATCATCCCGGGAGCGCTCAATTTAAAAAAGCACACTCTTGCCAATGAGAAGCATCATGAATTCGGACCTCTTGCCCTATCAAGAACCGGCTACACAGGCGAGGATGGGTTCGAAATCCTCATATCGTTCAAAACCATGCGATCGCTATGGGACACCATACTTTCGCAAAGGCAAGTAATTCCCTGCGGCCTTGCGGCACGTGACATCCTAAGGCTGGAGATGGGGTATGCGCTATTTGGCCACGAACTCTCTCCGACTATTTCTCCGCTGGAAAGCGTCAGTTTCTGGACCGTGAAAATGCAAAAAGAGCGTTTCTTGGGCAAAGATGCTCTAATGAATTGGCCCACAAGCAGGTGTGAACAAGGAATTGTCCTTTCATCCAAAGGGGTCATGCGCGAGGGATACGCTGTATTCAAGGAAGATACAAACGTGGGCGTCATCACCTCCGGAGGATTCTCTCCCACTCTGGGAAAATCGGTCGGCATCGCTCTCTTAAATTCCAAACTCGCCATCGGCGACCGCGTCACCATCGAAATCCGCGGTAAAAAAGAACCGGGCGAAATAGTATCGCTGCCCTTTATTCATCATCAAGCATCTTAATCCGGAGATAGTGAACCATGGTAAGAAAATATTCCGACACCCACGAATGGATCGACATTCAAGAGACAAAAGCCACCGTCGGCATCAGCCGTTTTGCAGCGAAGGAACTGGGCGACATCGTCTTTGTCGATCTGCCTGAAGTGGGTCGCACAATCCAAGTCAAAGAGGTAGCTGCCGTACTGGAGTCAACTAAAGCTGCCGCGGATGTCTATGCCCCTCTTACTGGCACGGTCACAGAGGTAAACGCGAAACTAAAAGAAGCGCCGGAGCTGCTGAGCGAAGATCCCGAGCAGGCAGGATGGCTCTACAAAATCGACTTTCAGCAAAAAGAAGAGCTGAATGCGTTGATGGACGAGGCAGCCTACCAAAAAATGCTCGGAAACTAGTGAAGGAATTGCTCTGATGGATTTTGTCGCAAACAGCCCTGTCCAAAGAAAAGAGATGATGGAAACGATAGGGATTCAAGATATCCTTGAGCTGTATCGGGATATCCCCTCTTCCCTTCGACTTAAGGACGAGTTTTCAGAAGGCCTTTCCGAATTCGAAGGACTGGCCTTGATGGAGAAGATCGCGAGCGAAAACAAAGTTTTGGACCTGGTGAGCTATCTTGGCGGCGGAGCCTATGAGCACCACATCCCGGCCTGTGTCAAAGCGCTGATTCGAAGGGGGGAGTTTTTAACCTCCTATACTCCCTACCAGGCTGAAGCCTCTCAGGGAATGCTTCAAGCCATATTTGAATTTCAATCGATGGTCGCAGCACTCACGGGCTTAAACATCTCCAACGCCTCCGTCTACGATGGCGGATCGGCTCTTGCAGAGGCGGCCCTGATGGCACTGCGCCAGCAGAAAGAAAGAAACACTCTTGTCGTCTTCGAGTCCGTCCATCCGGCCTATAGGGAAATTATTCGTCAATACACCGAATCGATAGGTTATAAGATCGAGACAGTTCCCTATAACCCCAAAAGCTGGAAAACCGATTTTTCCCACCTCGAAAAAGCCTTAAACAAAGATACCGCAGCCCTTATCATTCAAAGCCCTAACATCTTTGGACGTTTTGAAGACACCAAACAGGCTTTTTCAAAGGCAAAATCCACCGGGGCTTTGGCTATTCTCTCATCCAACCCAATCACCTTCGGTGCCTTTCAATCGGCGAAAGAGCAGGGAGCGGATATCGCGGCAGGAGAGCTGCAGCCTCTTGGCATCCCCCTGCAGTTTGGCGGTCCCTATGCCGGATACCTCGCCTGTAGAGAGGAGTTGATGCGCCAGATGCCGGGACGCATCGTCGGAGAGACGGTAGACACCGAGGGTAAAACAGGCTATGTCCTGACGCTGCAGGCAAGAGAGCAACATATCCGAAGAGAGAAGGCGACCTCCAATATCTGCACTAATCAGACACTCATGGCTCTCTCCAGCTTGATGACAGCACTTTGGTTTGGTCCAAAGGGAATGAAAGAGCTGGCTTTGATGAATTATCAAAAGGCTGCCTATTTAAAGCTTAGACTTGCCAAGGAGCTGCCCGGAAGCGTGATCGAAGACAATGATTTCTTCAACGAGTTCCCCGTCAAGTTCTCTAAGCCGATTCAAGAGGTGCTTCAAGGATTCAGGAGAGCCGGCATTGAGCCGGGCATCCCTCTTGGCAAACTGATGCCGAAAGAAGAAAATACACTTCTTGTCGCGGTGACAGAAATCAAAAGTAAAGAGATGCTAGACAGATATGTCGAAACGGCATCCGCTATCGAAGGGAGGAGGGATTGACGATGAATAGCGCTGTCACGATTTTTGAGAAGTCACAAGAGGGACAAAAAGCTTACTCTCTGCCCTATCCGGAAGCTGCGTTCTCCGCGCTCTTGCCACCGGTAGAGTTGGAGAGAGAAGAGGAGCTGCCTCTGCCGCAAATCGCAGAGATCGATATCATCCGCCACTACAGCACTCTTTCCAGAAACAATTTAGGGATAGACACAACCTTCTATCCGCTGGGCAGCTGCACCATGAAGCTCAACCCGAAAGCAAATGACGAAGCTGCCTCCAATCCGGGATTTGTCAAAGCCCATCCTCTTTCTGACGACATCCAGGTGCAAGGCTGCCTTCGCATTATCTACGAGCTGATCGAAGATCTGTCGGCTATTACCGGGATGCACGGCGGCAGCCTCGCGCCCGCGGCTGGAGCCCAAGGCGAATTTGCCGGCCTCAAAATCATCGAAGCCTATCACCGGAGCCGCGGGGAGCGACGCCCGGAGGTTTTAATTCCGGACAGTGCCCACGGAACAAACCCGGCATCTGCCGCCCTCGTCGGACTAAAAACTATTCCTATCCGCAGCGGCGTCGATGGCGATCTGGATATGGAGATGCTTAAAGAGAAGCTAAGCAGCAACACTGCCGCCCTGATGCTCACCAACCCTTCCACCTTAGGGCTTTTCAGCAAGAATATTCTCCAGATCTCATCCCTTGTACATGATAAAGGAGGCCTCCTTTACTACGATGGAGCGAATTTAAATGCCATTCTGAATGTCGCAAGGCCCGGGGATATGGGATTCGATGTCATGCATTTGAACCTGCACAAGACATTTTCTACTCCGCACGGCGGCGGAGGTCCCGGATCCGGCCCTGTCCTCGTCAAAGACTTTCTGAAGGAATTTCTTCCGCTGCCGCGCGTCATTAAAGAGAAAGACGGCTTTAGAAGAGACTTTACCGAAGGCCAAAGCATCGGGCGGGTCGCTAGCTTCCAAGGAAACTTTGGCGTCTATCTCCGTGCATACCTGTACATAAAACTCCTTGGGATGAAGGGTCTAAGACATGTTGCCGAAAACGCCGTACTGAACGCCAACTACTTGAAAACCCTTCTGGCAAAAGAGGTCAACGTACCCTTCCAGGGTCCCTGTATGCATGAATTCGTCATACAGTGCGACAGTTTTCTGGAAGAGGGAGTGCGCGCTCTCGATATCGCGAAACGCCTTCTCGATTACGGCTTTTACTCGCCGACAGTCTACTTTCCCCTGATTATAAAAGAGTGCATGCTGGTAGAACCTACGGAAACGGAGTCAAAAAGAACCCTTGACGCATTCGCTGCCGCGTTTACGCGCATCATCGAAGAAATCAGGGAAGACCCGGATCTCGTTAAAAGCGCGCCTCACAAGATGAGCGTAAAACGGCTCGATGAAGTGCAGGCAGCAAGACAGCCTGTATTGACAGCGCTATAGCTTCTTGTGGCGCAGCCTAAGCGCGTTGGCAATGACCGATACGGAACTAAAGCTCATCGCCAACGCAGCGATGACAGGGCTTAGCACCATCCCGGTCAAAGGGTATAAGATTCCCGCAGCGATCGGCACGCCCAGCAAATTATAGATAAACGCAAAAAAGAGATTTTCCCTGATATTGCGCATCATCGCCCGGCTTAAGCGGATAGCTTTCGCAATCCCTTTTAGGTCACCTTTCACAAGCGTGACAGTTGCGCTCTCCATCGCCACATCGGTGCCGGTGCCCATGGCGATCCCGACATCCGCGGCCGAAATGGCGGGCGAGTCGTTTACCCCATCTCCCGCCATCGCGACGATCATTCCCTGTCTTTTTAACTCTTCGACAAAATGATATTTCTTCTCCGGGTTGACGTTTGCGTGCACCCCATCGATTCCCAATTTTTTTCCTACAGCTAAGGCAGTCTTTTCATTATCACCTGAAAGCATCACAACCTTGATGCCGAACCCATGAATTGCCTCGATAGCCTCCGGTGTCGATTTCTTAATCGGATCGCTGACCATGATGGCTCCTTGAGCCCTTCCATCCACTCCAACAAAGATCACGCTTTCGCCTTCTTTGAGACTTTGGCCGACCCTCTCAGCCAAGGACTCCATCCCCGCGCATCCCTGCTCTTTTAAAAAGCTCTCTTTTCCGGCCACAATCCATTTCCCTTCCACCCATCCTGTGATTCCTCCTCCGGCAAACGAAGTAAAGCGCTCAGCTTTGGCAAGTGGAATTTTTCTCTCTTCAGCTCCTTGGAGTATCGCATGAGCCAAAGGATGCTCGCTTTCCCGCTCAAGGGAAGCGGCCATCTTCAGCAAATAGATTTCATCTCCTCCCTGCACGGTAATGAGGCCTGTCAACTTAGGCTTTCCCTCTGTCAATGTCCCCGTCTTATCGACAACAACGGTGTTTACTTTTTCAAGCATTTCCAAAGCTTTAGCATCCCTTATCAGCACACCCTCGCTCGCGCCGCGCCCCATCCCCACCATGATCGACATTGGTGTGGCGAGGCCCAAAGCACACGGACAGGCGATAATCAAGACTGAAACCGCATTGACAACAGCAAAGCTTAAACGCGGCTCGGGACCTAAAAAATACCAGCCAAAAAAAGTCGCGATAGCGACGACAACAACTAAAGGAACAAAGTACTCAGAGACTTTATCTGCAAGGCTTTGAATCGGCGCACGGCTTCTTTGCGCCTCCGCCACCATCCTAACGATGCGGGCGAGGAGCGTGTCACTTCCTACTTTGGATGCACGCATCAAAAAACTGCCTTTGAAATTGATCGTCCCCCCTACAACGGCGCTACCTTCCTGTTTTTCCACTGGAACCGGCTCTCCTGTCCACATGGATTCGTCAACAAACGTTGCCCCCTCCAAGATAACTCCATCCACCGGGATTTTATCGCCAGGCTTTACCCTTAAAACATCACCAATATGAATCTCATCGACAGGCACATCCCTCTCTTCGCCGTTTTCGATGCGTCTTGCAAATTTGGCAGCACGCCCCATCAGTGCGCTTAGAGCATCGCTTGCGCGGCTTCTGGCGCGGAGTTCGAGCACCTGCCCTAAAAGCACCAAGACAGTAATGATGGCGGCCGTCTCAAAATAGAGCGGCGGCTCTCCCTCATGGAGTAGGGAATCGGGTAAAAAATCGGGAAAGACAAGCGCCAAGGCGCTGAAGATGTAAGCAGCAAGCACGCCCAGAAAAATTAAGCTGAACATATTCAGTTTGAGACGAAGAAATGAACTCCAACCTTTGCTGAGAAGAGGCCATCCCGACCAAAAAATGACGGGGGTGCAAAGAAGCCACTGAATCCATCCCGTACCTAGAGCTTCGATCTCTTGCAGGGGAATGAGCATACCGCCCATAGCTAGTATCGCAAGAGGAATTGTCAATATAGTGCCCACGACAAGCCGCTTTCTCATCTCCAGATATTCCGTATCCTCGGTAAGGGAGCCTCCCTCCTTAGGCTCTAGACGCATTCCGCAAATCGGGCAGTCTCCCGGATGATCCTGAACAATTTCCGGGTGCATCGGACAGGTCCAAAGAGCCGATTTTCCACCCATGTCCTGAGAAGGTGTGCCGCTGAGATATTTTTCAGGATTCTGCTCAAACGCTTGGAGGCAGCGGGCGCTGCAAAAAAAGTAGCCCTTTTCCCGATAATCACTTTTGAACTCCGTTTTATTCGCATTAACCTGCATCCCGCAGACTGGATCTTTCTCGTTTTCCATACCGCACTTTACCTCTTGAACCTAATGGACAGGCCCTTCACTCCACTATGGGTGGTGACCTATTTCAAGAATACAAAAAATATCTTACACAACAACTAACATTATTTAGTTCCACTTAACTAACATTTAACATTTCATTAACAATTAAGTTATAAGATTAACAACGCTGTATTACTAATTTATTACTAAGGAGAACCAAATGTCTGTTAATTTAAACCCAACTACTTCGCTGGCTGTATCAGCTGATCAAAAAGCTATCCAGGCAAAACCTGTAGAAAGCGGATGGAGTGGAAGGAAAATCGCCCTTGCCGTTCTCGGCACAATTGCCGCTGTCGCCTCTGTGGTCGGTACGGTATTTCTAGTCATGATGCTCACCAAGAAAAATGAAAGCGAATCGAAGGAAGGAGAACAAGCCCCCCTTCAGCTTGTCACTGCAAAAGAGAGTGAAGAAAGCGTGATTGCTACTTCCGAAACTAGGAAGAGCGAGGCAAAAGAGGAAAAACCGCTCTCTCTTTTCCACCCGCAAAAGACGCGACCCAAAGTCAACCATCGCCCACCCACACGTACACTCCACAAAAATCAAGACCAGGAGCTGCCCTCCACTAAAAAGGATGAGCTCACGCTTTCGCAATTCATGGAGCTTCCAAAACAGTCTTCGGCCGACACCTCCAAAGACCTGGAGATCGCACTGAAGTTGCAGCAGGAGATCGATGAAGCGTTTAGACCACCGATGGAAGATGTATCTCAAGATGAAGCGATCGCCAAAGCCCTGGCGATGGCGGAACCTTTGAGCAAACCGACCGCGTCTCGCCTTGCTCGCGTGAAGAAGCATCACATCACAGGCAGCACAACGTTCACTCTTCCGCACGGTGTCACAAAAGCCAACTACGTCCCCTGGGCTTTTGCGGAAGCTAAGAAAAACTGGGTACAGGCCCATTAAAAAAAACGTCCCTTGCAGTAGCTACTGCAAGGGACTTTTATGTACTTAACCAAAGCTATGCTGCTTCATCGAATCTGGACGATAAAAGGTACTGCAAAAATTAGTGCCTTCGAGGACGCGTTTGCTTTTCAAGCGGTATAGGGTTCAAGTATTGTCCGGAATCCAATTCACTGGACGGACGCTTTATGCCTCGATCCTCTTTACCTACTGAAGAGGTTGTGGTCTCCGTGTGCCAAACGGGCAGTGTCGCAGGGCTCGACATTTCTTCCCTGGATTCCTCAGACCTGAAATGAAGCTGTTGACCCTCTTGTGACTGAGCATGATAGGCTCTCATCGCTGAATTCTCTTGCTCTAGTCGTTCTAACTTCTGATGACTCTCCTCCAACTGTTTCTGCAGCAAATAGATCTGTTGAGCTTGCAGAATGCCTTGATAAGCAGGAATAACAGGCACGGTTGGCCCGAAGCAATAAGCGGCTTGGTTCGGGAACGCCCATGGAATTGGATTGACAGAAGCGCCCGAAAGCTGCGGGTAAAATAAACCCTGCGATGGCGGTGCAATGCCTGCAAAGGGAGCCGCTGGCGCTGCAACGGTATTGTTCATAACGCCTTCAAATGAATTCGGGAAAGCTTGATCTTTTTGATCTGAGGGGGTTGAAATTCCGCTTCCGTCGTTCTTCAGCGCCGTCTTTTTCAGCACCTGAGAAGAATCCGACGGCTCACTCTCTTCCTCACCGCCCTCTTCAAAATCGCTTGGCTTAAACCGTGGAGATGGCAGCTGTGATACAGGCTCATGACTTTTAGCCTTACTCTCTACGACCTGCTTCAAGGTACTATTCGAAAATTTCGTCATATAGGCCACAAGAGTGACCCTTAAGGCTGTCGAATCGAGTTCTTTTCTTCTGATTTCCGTAACGGCGTGTTTGTGTAACTTAGCTCTGAAACAAACCACACACTTGTGTCTTAATTTGAGAAGAATGCCATACTCGGGAAGATAGAGGTCTCCTCCTTCGACATTTTTTTTCAAACAAAGCATGACCTCGAAGCTTTCATCATGGTGTCCCGAGTCTGTGTGAATAGCAGCCCTTGCATCTTTTAGAACCTTTCCATTGCTTGCAATTTCATGAGTATTGACCACGATGGTTGAAAAGACGGAATCCGCCAGGTAAAAGTTATCTCCCCCATTCTTTTTCATGATTTGCGTATAAGACCTGTACTGATCGCTCCATTTCTTCTCAAAACAATCGCTGATCAACTTAAAGTAGGGCCTCACTTTTTCGTATCTTGGTTTTTTTTCACCTTTGTCCGCCTCCACTTGAGCGGGCGTTTTGAAGTTTCTTGCGCACCCAAAGGATGTGCTGTAATGGGCATTTCCTCTTTTGGCCTTTTTATCGCCATTGAGATGAGCCAGCCAAGGGAATTCTTCCGAATATTCAACCCTTTGATTGGACTTCCCTCTCACTTTGGCCATTGTGCTGGATTTTCTTCTTTCATTGAGATCTTGATAAAACTTATCCATCGCCTCCCGATCGACAACACCGGCTGCAGCCCCCCGTTCACGAGTGGATTGTGGCACTTTAGCAAGTGTATCAATGGCATCGTCGGCTACGTTGATTGCATCATATGCGATCGAACAAATAAAATTTCCATCCTGGTCAAGAAAGACAGTGTCCTCTCCATCGGCAATATTTTCCTTGGGAGTGAATTTAGCTATCGTTTCGTCATCGACATGCTCGGCTAGTTTCCAGTCGTGATTGTTCTTCGAAACCCTTTTTTCTACCATTGAGTTCTTGACTAAGGCAGCATCCGATACGACTTGGATGTTTTGATTTTGGTCAACGCAGAGCGAATTGGCAGCAGCTGCTGGTGCAACAAGCGGGGATGCGCCCTTGTGCCCCAAAACTTGCAGACCAAATTGCCTCTCAGAGGTTATTTTGGGGGGCTTTGGCAGAAAATTAGATACCTTTCGCTGCAACTCATCGACTATCGAGGTTTCTGGAGGTATTGAAGTTTTCATGCTAGAGGTAATATCAGTAGAAATATTGCTAGTTCCATCTATATTCATAAGATCTTTCCTTGATTTAAGCTACACAGACGACAATCCGTATATACTATTTGGCATTGCATAATAATTTTAGGCTTTGGGCAAGGTTTAAACAGGAATCGCTGGGATTTGCGGCAGCATCAGAAATTGCGAGTGGCACGGGTTGCTTGCCACTACACTCTGAGGCACAAAGCCAGCCGTCCGCTCTGCAATGACAGCCGAAGGCAAAGCGGATGAGAGAAAAACTCCTTAATGAACCCGTTCATCGAATCTAGGCAATGAACGGTACCGCAAAATCACTGCTTCTGATGACGCGCTTGCTTTTCAAGCGGCATACAGCCCAAGAGTTCGTCGATTTCCAATTCGTCGGGCGGGCGCTTTAACCCGCGGGCCTCTATACCTGCTGGAGAGGTGCATGTCTCAGTGTGCCAAACTGATGATACCGCAACTTCATCCCTAGATTCATTAGATCTGAAAAGAGGCTGTTGACTTGCTTGTGAGTAAGCAGTAAAGGCTCTCATCGCTAAAATCTCTCTCTGCAATTGTTCCCGCTCCCGTTGGCTCTCGAACAGCTGCTCTCGCAATGCCTGGACATGCTGAGCGTGCGAGATGCCGCCATACGTAGGAATAAATGACATGTTCATCCCTGAGAAATTAGCGGATTGATGTGGAACATACCCTGGCATGGGATTGACAGGAGCGCCTGAGAGCGGTGGGTAAAAGAAACCCTGCGTTAGCGGTGCAAGGCTCACAAGAGGAGCTGCTTTTGCTGCGGTGGGATCGACATAGGCACCTTTAAAGAAGTTCGGGAAAGCCGGTTCCTTGTACTCTGCAGGAATTGAAATGCCGCTTTCCCGTTCCGTCGCCAATCCCGTTTTCAAGGCCTGGAAAGGGGCCGGCGGCTCACTCTCTTCCTCTCCTCCCTCTTCAAAATCACTTGGCTTAAACCGTGGAGATGTGGATTGTGATGCAAGCTGAGGATGCTCAGATTTACTCTCTTTGGCCTTTTTCAAAGTATCACTGCCAAAACGCATCATGTGAGCTACAAGGGTGACCCTTAAAGCCTCCGAATTGAGGTCTTTTCTTCTGATCTCCGTTACAGCGTGCTTGTGTAACTTACCTCTAAAGCACACCACACACCTGTGTCTTAGCTTAAGAAGAATGCCATACTCGGGGAAATAGAGGTCTCCTCCATCGACATTTATGTTTAAGCAAAGCATGACTTCGTAGCTCTCATCATGATGTCCCGAGTCGATGTGAATAGCAGCCCGTGCATCTTTTCGAAGTTCTCCATTTCTTGCGATTTCATGAGTGTTGACGGCGATGGATGAAAAGACAGAATCTGCCAGGTACAAGGCGTCTCCGCCTTTGTCTTTCATCTTTCGCGTGTAAGACCTGTATTGATCATTCCACTTTTTCTCAAAACAGTCGCTGATCAACTTGAAATAGGGCTTCACAATATGGTATTTCGGCATTTTTTCACCTTCGGCAGCCTCGACCTCAGCAGGTGTCCTGTAATTCCTTGCGATACCGAATGTTGTACTATAATGAGGGTTTCCTCTTTTCTTGCTTTTGTCACCATTGAGATAAGCCAGCCAAGATTTGTCCTCCGAGTACACTAGCTGTTGATTGGACTTTTCTCTCTCTTCGGCCTTCTTGCTATTTCGTTTTTTCTCATTCAGATCTTTGTAAAAACTATCCATCGTCTCCCGATCTATAGGACCTCCCGCAGGGCCTCGTTCACGGCTGCATCTTGGCAGTGAAGCCAAGATATCAATCGCATCGTCAGTTACGTCTAGTGCTTCATAAGCGATCGAGCAAATAAAATTGCCACTGTCGTCAACAAACACCGTATCCTCGCCGTCGGCAATATTCTCTTTTGGAGTGACTTGAGCTATTGTTTCGTCATCTACATGCTGGCCAATTACCCAGTTGTGATTGTTTTTCGAAACCGTTTTTTCTACCATTGAGCTCTTGACCAAAGCTGTGTCCGACACCACTTGGATGTTTTGAATTTGGCCAACGCTTGGTGTTTTTGGCGCTGCGGCAGGAGCAACACGCGAGAATGTTTCCTTGGCTCCAAAAACTTGCGGGCCAGATTGCCTCGCAGAAACTTTTGCAGTGGACTTCGGCTCGGATTTTACCCTGCTTGGCAACTCATCGACAAATTTTGTTTCTGTAGGCTTTGGAACTTCTCTCCTATTGAATGAGGCAGCGTCCGATGGAGCGGAATGGTAAAAATTTTGTTGAAGACTTGCCGATTTCGGTGTAGCACCGGAGGGTACTCCAAGGGATCTGATAGATCTTGAGCGAATTTGCCTGGTAGAGCATTTGAGCGGGGATTTTGGCTGAAATTTTGACACCTTGCTTGGCAACTCATCGACAAACTTAGTTTCTGTAGGTTTTGGAGCTGACATCCTAAAGGCATTGCTGACAGAATTGTTTTTAGTTCCATCGATATTCATATGATCATTCCTTGATTTACGTCACTGAGACGAGTATCTGGTATATATTTTACGTGCCGCTGCACACTGATTTGAGTTTGTGGGCAGTCTGTTAGAGACTGCCCACTAAAATTAGTACTTCTCTAGCCTTGGTCTCTTCGAAGAAGGCTCCATCAAGGAGGCTTCTCCTTGCTCCAAATCGGAGAGGACACGCTTAAACCTCTCGGGGGAGCTGCCGGTATCGGTTGTTGTCGAGAAGGTAGCTGGAGTTTGATGATTTCCTTGACCTGTCAAGGCAGCCTCTGCCCTCTGCAATTTCTCGGTTAAGACGGTTATTTTTAAATTTGCCGTCTCCAATTTACTTTCTACGACCTGTTTTTGCAGGGAAAGTACCTCATTTTCATCTTTAAGCTGCTTTATAAGCGCCTGACTTTCCGCAATCACCTTATAAAGACCACCCAAATCCGGGGCGGTGGCCGTGGATTGGGGTTGTACCTGAATGGGTGCGTTTGGAAGAGGCCTCATTAATTGCGCGAGGTACGGATTGTTTGCTGCCACACCCTGAGGCACAACGCCAGCTGCCTGCTGCTGCGGGGCAGCCGGGGCGGTGGTTGTGGATTGGGGTGGTACGTGAATTGGTGTGTTTGGAAGCGGGCTCATTAATTGCGAGGGGTGCGGATTGTTTGCTGCCACACCCTGAGGCACAAAACCAGCCGCCCGCTGCTGTATGGCAGCTGCAGCTGCCAGCTGCAGCTGCCACGAGCAAACGTTCCTTGGCATGTACCTTAGCCATTGCGAGGGCATTTTCTGAAAATCCTTTCATATAAGCCAACGCAGTGACTCTGCAGGCACTTTTGTAGACATTTTCTCTTTCGATTTTGGTAACCGTATGCTTTTGAAGCGTTGCATTAAAGCAAGTGACGGATCGGTCCTTCAATTTAAGCAATATCCCGTACTCAGGCAGATAGAGATCTCCCCCATCAATATTTTCCTTTAATGTGAGCATCACTTCATACGCATCGGGGTGATGTGATTCGTCGAGATGAATCGCAGCTCGGGAATTTTTGATCTCTTCTCCCTTCTCATTAATTTCATGACAATTAACCACCAAAGAAGAAAAGCAGGTGCTCGGCTGAAAAAAATAGTGTCCCTCGCATTCTTTCATGCGCTGAAGATGACTCAATGTTTGAGCGGAAAATTGATTCATGAAACATTGGGTCAGTAGCCGAAAATAAGGCTGCAGGGTTTGAAGACCGCTTGCTTTAGTGGGTGCTACTTTGTCAACAATATAGCTCTTAGCCGATCCAGTGACACCATAAGCCGTCGAGTAGTGGCGGTTAGCAAACGTAGAGTATTGCCCCTTACCCTCATTTTTTCTATACCTGAGAGCCCACCCGTCGCCAACAACGTCTATATCGTGATAGCCATCCGATTTAAGCTTTTCCTTCGCTGCCTCTATATCGACTATCAATCCTCCTGCCGCTCCTCGTTGAGCCGAAGAGTTTGCCAGAGGCGCCAACTTCTTCATCGCCCCCATTTCCACATTAACACCGTAGGCGATTCCACAGATGAAATTGCCATTTTCATCGTAGAATTCAGTATTCTCGCCGTCAGCGATGTAATCCTTCGGAGTGCTTTTCACAATAACATCATCAACGAACGTCCCCCGCGCCCACTCCTTACTGTTTTTTGTAACGATCACTTTTTTGACATTTCTCTGCGCATCAAAGGTCACTTTCGGTTCCGTCACCCAGATTTGATCCCGCTCTTCCTGTGAAAGCTGGTTCATTTCCGTCTCCTGAGGTAGGGTCGAAGCGATCTGTGTAAATGAACGGCTCTGAAGAGCGTCTGGAGGGGGCGCCTCACTGCTTTGAGGATCTAAATTCAACAGGGTTTGCGCAATCGCCACATGACCCGGAGCTGGTCCCGGCTGATTTGGAACTACCACTCCATAGGGGATGAAGTCCGGAGGAAAAGAGGGAGTTGACACCTGTGTTGAATGGGTGTTTATTGACATATACATTCCTTTGTACGAAAAAATAAATTAAAACAAATTAAAGCGATGTTAAACAAAAAAGGTTTACAATAAAAACGGTTTTATATAGTTACTAAATACAAAAATACACCTCAAAATTGGACATAAGAGCTGGGAGATGGCCAAATTGAGTGATGCTTTCACTAGATTATAGATATAAGACCGACTGCTCTGGCAGCCTCCGCCGAGCGGATGAGAAAAAAAAAATTCCCTATGGAGGCTGGCAGCCAGACCCATTCAAAAGGCGGGACTAAAAAGACCATCCCGCCTCTCCTCAAGCGCATCGGTGTGTTAGAATTTCTCCGTCCTTAACCTCTTTGCCGGCGACTGTAAAACGACAACGTCTGCATCCTCGCAATCTGAGCGCGAATGCTTGAGACGCCGAGATTCCTGATCGCTTAATGAAGTCGTTGTGGTAGTAGTGTTCGCTCCAGGAGACATCATACTCAAAAAAGCTCCTCCTACTGCCGGAGAGGCACCCTGACTTGAAAGAGAGAGCTGCCGCCTCAATTCTGCATTGATTAACTGCTCGTTTTGCAACCGACTCTCAAGAAGCTCCTTTTGCAGCGATAGAATCTGCAAAGCATGCTGACTCTCGGTTAGTGCTTGCCGAAGGTTTGCCATCTCCTGAGAGAATGCGTAGGGATCCATCGGTTCTGGCAGGACGGTAGCTGCTGGCAACGGGGTCTCATGTCCTTGAATCGAGTGCGCATGAGTGGCCATCCCGATCTGGGGCATGACGTTTGTCTCGGTTGGCGGCAAAGCTGCCTCTGCTGAAGTGGCACGCTCTTTAGCGCTAGTAAGCATTGCATCGGAAAGTTTAAGCATAAACCCCAGGGCCGTCACTCGATTGGCTTGTTTAGACAAATCTTTCCGTCCGATGGCTGTAACGTCGTGCTGTATCGCGGTCCCTTTGAAGCAAGTCACAGAGCGATCTTGCAGTTTTAGCAAAATCCCATACTCCGGTAGAAATTCATCCCCGCCCTCGATATTTTTCTTCAGTGTGAGCATCACTTCAAAACCATCTTTGTGATGCCCCTTGTCGGTGTGAAGCGCGGCGCGCGATTGCTTCTTGACTGCACCCTCTTTATCAATTTCATGACGATTAACCGCCATCGTTGAAAAAACGGAATTTTCCTGATAATAGACATGTCCCTGACACTTGCGCATCTTTTTGTCATGATCCAGATACTGAGCTGGAAAACTCTTCTTAAAACAATCAGTTAGAAGCTCCAAATAAGGTTTTACTACAGTAAGCCCCGCTCTTTTACTTGGAGCAATATCCCCATCACCCCTTCTACCAGAAACACCATAGACAGTGGAGTGATGTGAATTTGCCTTCGTTGTTTTACGCTTTTTACCAGAGGCTATATAACTGATCGCCCATCCCCCGCTAATTGATATATTGGTCGCCCCATCGGATTCGAGATTCTGCTTTATCTTGTCAATATCAGGTAGCAATCCACCTCCAGCACCTCGTTTCGTGGTTGCCTGTGCCAATGAGCCCAGCTCGCCGATCGCTCCCTCCTTAACATCGATGTTGTAGATAATCCCACAGATAAAATTACCTTCTTCATCATAAAATTCAGTGTCCGTCCCATCGGCAATGAAAGCTTTGGGAGTGTTTTTGACGATAGTGTCATCGATATGGTGGCCTTCCGCCCACACCTTTTCATTTTTACGGACCACCACCCGGTTCACTTTTCTTATCTCATCATAGGTTATCGTCGGTTCCATCACCCAGATCTGGTCTCGCTCTTCCTTGGAAAGCGCATTAGCGGTTGGTTCAGGAGACAGATGCTGAATAGAGCGATTTTCAAGCCTTAATTGAGAGGCCGGCGCTGAATTAGCGGGATCAAGGCAGAGCAGCAGTGCTGCCTGAGAGGCGGCATGAGCATCGACAGAGGGATATCTCGTATTTATGCTGCCGACGCTGCGTGTAGGGGGGGGGACACATGGCTGCCGAGTACCCGATAGGGCAGTTGAAAAACCGTTTATTGTCATATACAATCCTTTGTATAACGATGGTGAAAAAAACAAACGCGCATCTCAAGTTAGTCTAGTTAAATAAAAGAACATTTATATATTGAAGCGCGCATATAATATATATTATATATTAATATATTGTAAACAAAATCTATCGTTTCTAAAGGCTATGGCCTCCGGCCGGAGACAGCAGGACATGGGGATAGAAAGAAATAGGGAAGTTCTCCCCGCAGTAATCAATTGAAGCAATGGGTAATGCCCGGCGCCAAGACAGTCAAAGAACTCTTGAAATCTCTTAAACGACGCTGTTTAAGTCCCACAGGAGCTGAGCTGGTGCAGCAGAAAGTAAATATTTATTTTAAATTTAGG